>NZ_JBEYEW010000032.1:0-80659 GCF_040634095.1 Streptomyces sp. NPDC007205 | reverse complement strand
GCTGAGCTTGCCGCCGCCGCGCCGGCGTCCGCCGGAGCGCCGGGAGCCACCACGGCCGCGGGCGGGGCCGGGACGGCGGCCGGGGCGGGACTCTAGGTAGCGGCGGGCGCCCCAGCCGAGCACGGCCTCGGCGAGCAGCACGCCCAGGGCGGCGTCGGCGTGGCCCAGTTGCTCGGCGGCGTGCCGGCAGTAGGAGCAGGCGGACAGGTGTTCCTGGACATCGGGCAGCAGGGCGCCGGCACCGCCACGGCGGATCGGAACGTCGAGCAGGCGGTTGTAGTAGCGGCATTCCTTGCCGGGCGCGAGATCCCGGTGGGCGCGCACCAGGCCCTCCCGGAATTTCTCGCGGGCCTGCGCAAGTGCGGCCGCGGCGCTCTCGATGTCCACGCCGAGCAGCCCCGCGGGAACGGTGATCGGCTCGGCCTCGACCTCGATGTGCCACAACAGCGCCTGCTCCAGCAGGGAAAGGGCGTGAAAGGAGCGGTCCGACAGGGTGCGGTTCTCCGGTATCAGGGTCTTCGCGGCCCGCATCCCGCGGCCCCCGGCGGGCTTTCCGAGTCCGGGCAGTACGGCGGTGATCCGGTCGGTGCCGGACCAGTTGACGACCGTGTCCCGGACCGTGACCAGCAGCCGGGGCCGCAGCGCTTCGGCTCCTTCGCCGAGCGCGAGCCTGCCGAGGACCTGGTGGAAGGCGGTGGCGGTGACCATGTGGGCGAGCGGCCCGGACAGCGCCAGGCAGACGACGGCGTAGTCGTGGGCCGGCTGCCAGTGCCGGGCCATCAGCAGGGCGGCGGACCGGGAGCCCTCCGCGTCGGAGCCGGCCCGCAGCGGACCGGCGAGCAACTCGTCGGACTCCCCGGAGTCGTCGCCGGGCGGCGGATAGGGCGGACGAGGGGGGTGGGGGGTGAGCACTGAGCGTGTTCCTTATGGTGCGTGCTGCGTCGATGCGTACCTCTGCGGCGCGCGGGGAGGCACATGGGCCGGAGCTCGGCCGGTGAAGTTCCGCATCCGCCGGAGAAACCCCGGACTCTACCCCCCGCACGGGCATTTCAACCCTTGCACAACTTCCACACGAGCAACAGGCCACCCGCACAACCCCGGAAGTTTTGAAAGAAAGTCAGAAAGCGGGCCGGCCGTTGGACATATGGTGCGGCTCCTCAGATCTGCCAGGAGCGCAACCGGTCGGCCGCGCCGTACACGTCCGCCTTGCCGGACATCAGATCGCGGGCGAGGTCGACGAGGGCGCCGTAGGGCGGGTCGATGCCGACGCCGCTGACGAACATGTAGGCCACCGCGGTCGAACAGGCGAAGCGGGCGTTGGCCGCGGGCAGGGGCTTGAGCATGGCGAGGGTGTGCAGCAGGGCGGCGGCCCGCCAGGCGGGGTCGGAGTCCACGCCGAGCCGGGGCGGATCCACGCGGTGTCGGGCGACGGCGGCGACCAGCGCGGAGAAGTCGTCCACCGCGGGCTGGTCGGGCAGGACCTCCTCGTGGCGCTGGAGCAGCCAGGGGACGTCGATATGGATGACGGAAGGCATGCGTCAGGCGGCCTCGTCCTTCGCTGCGGGTTCGTCGTCGGGGAAGGCCGCCGCGAACTCCTCGGCATGGGCGGCGAAGAACTGCCGGAATGCCTCGGCGCCCTCCTGCAGGGCCCGGTGCCGCGCTATGTCGGCGGCTGCGGCCTCGCGCACGAGGGCCTTCATCGACGTACCGCGCTCCTTGGCGATCTGCCGCAGGTCCTCGAGTTCCCGTTCGCTGAACTCCACGTTGAGAGCTGGCATGTCCCTCACGGTACCGCGCGGGTACTTACCCGTAAATATCGGCAGGTCAAGTGCCCTTTGCCCCGGTACCCGCCATGGGCGGTGTGCACGGTGAAGGAGACCGCCACCCGGTCGAAGGTCCGGGCGCGTCCGAAGTCGACCGACAGTAACTGGCGTCTGCGTACGGGTGGTTCAGCGGCGCGGGACGGTCGGGCTTGACGTCCGGTGCGGCGGTGCCGGCGACCGAGCGGACCGGGGTCGTCCGCACCCGGACCGGGCCCGTGCGCAGGCCGTCCGCCCGCGCGGTGACGGTCAGTGGGCCCGGCTCGGTACCAAAGCGGGCGATGGCGAGGGCCTTGCCGTGGAACGGGGTGCGCGTGTTCGCCCGGCAGCGGAGGTTGTGGTTCACGGGAGTCCCGGAAGCACTAGGCTGGAACACGAGAGGTGCCACCTGTTCACTGTGAGTGTGCGCTTGGGAGCGGCGACGATGAGCCGGGTCTATCCGTTCGACGACGCGGCGACGGCCCGGGCTGTCATCGACGACGAGGGAACGCTGGTCGAGTGGAACGAGGGCGCCAGACGCCTGCTCGGCCACCCCGCGGACGCCGTCCTGGGCCGGCCCGCCGCCCGGCTGCTCGCCGAACAGCACCGCTTGGCCCTGCCCACGGCCGCCCGCTGGGAGGGAACCGTCGGATTGCGCCACCGGGACGGCCGTACCGTACCCGTCTGGCTGCTCGTGCACCGCCGGCCGCCGCACGACGGACACGGCGGTGACTGGCTCGTCGTCACCCCGCTGCCCACCGCGCAACCGCCCGCCGAGGACGACCCGCTCGCCGCGGCGGGCCTGATCCAGTCGCCGTGCGCGGTCGCGGTGTACGACGCGGAGCTGCGGCTGCGCCGGATGAACGAGGCGATGGCCGAGGTCATCGGGCTGCCGGAGGAGCGCCTGCGCGGGCTGCGGCTCGCGGAGATCGGCGGCCGGGCCCAGAGCGACGACCTGGAGCAGGGCATGCTTCGGGTGCTGACCACGGGCCGGCCGCTGGACGTGCAGACGTCCGTCCACACCGGCGACGGGGACCGCGCCCACGCCTGGCTCGCCCGGATGGCTCCGGTCAGGGACGCGCGGGGCCGGGTGCGCGGGGTGTGTCTGGCCGCGCACGACATCACCGACAGCCACCGCGCCCGGCAGCGGCTGCAGCTGGTGAACGAGGCGAGCGTGCGCGTCGGCAGCACGCTGGACGTCACCCGCACCGCCCAGGAGCTGGCGGACGTGTGCGTGCCTGCGCTCGCCGACTTCGTCACCATCGACCTGCTGGACCCGCAGGAGTACGGCGGCGAGCCCCCGGCCCGCCTCTCGGCGCCGGTCACGCTGCGCCGGGCCGCCCATCGGTCGGTCCTCGACGGCGCGCCGGAGGCGGTGAGGGAGCCCGGGCAGACCGAGGAGTACCCGGCCGGCTCGCCGCAGGCGGACTCGCTGACCGCGGGCCACACGATCAGCGCCTCGGTGGCCGCTGGTGACCTGCGGTGGCTGACCTGGAACAGCGCGCGGGGCGAACGGGTGCGCAGATTCGGCATCCACTCCTCGATGTCGGTGCCGATCCGGGCCCGTGGCCTCACCCTCGGCGTCGCCGTCTTCATGCGTCACCGGCGCCCGGACCCGTTCACCGGGGACGACCGGCTGCTCGCCGAGGAGATCACCACCCGGGCCGCCGTCTGCATCGACAACGCCCGCCGCTACTCCCGCGAACGCGAGACCGCGCTCGCGCTCCAGCGCAGTCTGCTGCCCCGCACCCTGCCGCGCACGGCCGCGCTGGAGGCCTCCTCCCGCTATCTGCCGGCCGCGCGGGCCGGAGTGGGCGGTGACTGGTTCGATGTGATCCCGCTGTCCGGGATGCGGGTCGCGATGGTCGTCGGGGACGTCGTCGGACACGGCGTGGAGGCCTCGGCCACCATGGGCCGGCTGCGGACCGCCGTGCGCACCCTCGCCGACATCGACCTGGCCCCGGACGAGCTGCTCACCCACCTGGACGACCTGGTGGTCCGGCTGTCGGAGGAGTCCGGCGGCGACGGCAGCCCCGGCGAGGTCGGCGCGACCTGCCTGTACGCCGTCTACGACCCGGTGTCGCGGCGCTGCACCCTGGCGCGCGCCGGGCACCCGCCGCCCGTGCTGCTGCGGCCGGGCGACCGGCCGCACCTGCTGGACCTGCCCGCCGGTCCCCCACTGGGCCTGGGCGGGCTGCCCTTCGAGTCCGCCGAGGTGGCACTGCCCGAGGGCACCGTCCTCGCGCTGTACACCGACGGTCTGGTGATGTCCCGGGAACGGGACGGGGACGTCGGCCGCGAGCTGCTGTACGAGGCGCTCGCCGGGCACACGGACTCCCTGGACGTGACCTGCGACCGTATGCTGCACGCCCTGCTGCCGCCGGGCGGTGTCCCCGACGACGTGGCGCTGCTGCTCGCCCGCACCCAGGGCCTGCCGGCCTCGCAGGTGGCGACCTGGGACATCCCGGCCGATCCGGCGCTGGTCGCACCGATCCGCAAGCAGGTCGTGGAGCAGCTGGACGCCTGGGGGCTGAGCGAGGCGGCGTTCACGGCGGAACTGGTGGTCAGCGAGCTGGTCACCAACGCCATCCGGTACGGCTCGCATCCCATCCGGCTGCGTCTGATCCATGACGCGACCACGCTGATCGTCGAGGTGTCCGACACCAGCCACACCGCTCCGCACCTGCGCCGGGCCAAGACCTTCGACGAGGGCGGCCGTGGCCTGCTGCTGGTCGCCCAGCTCACCCAGCGCTGGGGCAGCCGGCACACCCCGGAGGGCAAGACGATCTGGGCGGAACTGCCCCTGTTCGAGGAGGACGAGTAGGGCTCAGGAGCCCGCCAGCCAGGGCCGTACCTGTTTGCGGGCCTCGTGCAGGCGGGACTTGAGCGTGCCGAGCGGGATGCCGACGCGCTCGGCGACCTCGGCGTAGTCCAGCTGGCAGATGTCCCGGTAGACCAGCGGCGCGACCAGGTGCGGATGCGTCCGCTCCAGCCGCTCCAGCGCCTCCAGCAGGTCCACCCGGGAGCCGGCGATGACGCTGGTGGTGCGCGGGTCGACGGCGTACGACGGCTCGATGGCGGCCGGCTGCTCGGCGGCGCGCCGCTTCAGCTCGCGGTACTTCTGCCGGGCGCAGTTGGCGACCACGGTGTACAGCCAGGTGCTGAACCGGCTGCGGCCCTCGAAGCCGGAGATGTACCGGGCCACCTGGAGCAGCACGTCCTGCGCGGCCTCCTCGGCGTCCTCCCGGCACGGCAGGAAGCGCCCGCAGCGGCGCAGGACCTCCGGCCGGATCTCGGTGAGCAGCCGGTCCAGGGCCGCGCTGTCGCCGGCGGCGGCCCGCCGGGCGAGGTCTTCCATCGGCGCCTGGTCCTGCACGGACGGGCCCTCCTCAAAGTCGATCTCAGGCCAGGCATGATAGTCGTATGCACTCCCTGGAGCGGATCGGCCGCTACCGCCTCGAACGGCCGCTGGGCACCGGTGGCTTCGCCACGGTGTGGCTCGCCCACGACGACGAGCTTCAGGCCCCGGTCGCGGTCAAGGTCCTCGCCGACAACTGGGCGCACCGGCTCGACGTCAGGGACCGCTTCCTGTCCGAGGCGCGGCTGCTGCGCCGGGCGGGCTCCAGCCGCGTGGTGCAGGTCTACGACATCGGTGAACTCCCCGACGGCAGGCCGTACTTCGTGATGGAGTACGCCGACGGCGGCACCCTCGCCGACCTGCTGGCGGGCGGGCCGCTGCCGGTGGGGCGCGCACTCGCGCTGACGGCCGAGGCCGCCCGCGCCGCCGCCGCGCTGCACGAGGCGGGCATCGTGCACCGGGACATCAAGCCCACCAACGTGCTGCTGCACACCGCCCCGGACGGCACCCGGCGGGTGCTGCTGGCCGACCTGGGACTCGCCAAGAGCCTCGCGCAGGCCTCGGTGCTCACACTGGCCGCGGGCTCGGCGGGCTATCAGCCGCCGGAGCAGGCCGAGCCCGGCGAGGGCATCGACGAGCGTGCCGACGTCTACAGCCTGGGCGCGGTCGGCTACGAGCTGGTCACCGGGAGCGTGCCGGGCCCGCCGGGCAGGGTCGTAGCGCCCGGGCGGCTGCGGCCGGACCTCGGCGAGGGCGTGGAGCGGGCGCTGCTGCGCGCCCTGGAGCCGGACCGCGCGCGGCGCTGGCCCGGCGCACAGGTGTTCGCCGACGAGCTGGACCGGCTGGCGGCGGCGTCGCCGGCGCTCCGGCCCACCCGGCGGCTGGACGGCGTCCGCGGCCGGCTGAACACGGTGACGCTGACCCTGGCCGCGGTCCTCGCCGCCGCGGCGGCCGCGGCCACGGTGACCGTGCTGATCCACCGCGGCGGCTCCCCGGACGAGGTTCGGGTGACGGAATCGACCGGACGGGTGGTCGTGAAGGTTCCGGCCGGCTGGAGCCGCCAGCTGCGCGACTCCGGCTGGGACCCGAGCGCGCTGGGGCTCGGCAAGGGGCACGAACCGGGACTGGTGGTCGCCGACGACCTGACCCGGTGGCCCGATCTGGGGAAGGCGGTGGACGGCGTGTTCGTCGGAATGAGCGAGCACGGCGACCTCACCGCGAAGGTGAAGGCCCTCGCCCACACCGGCTGCCGCTACTCCGGCAGCCGCACCTTCACCGACGGCGACTGGCACGGCCTGGTGCGGGCCTGGAGCGGCTGCCCGGACGGCGGCTCGGTCACCGAGTCCGCGCTGGACCCGGCGGGCGGCGCAGCGCAGCCCCAGTTGTACGTACAGGTGCGCGAGCGGGGCGCCACGGACGCGACCGACGGGATACTCCGTTCGCTGAGCGTGACCTGACGCGCGGCTGGCGGCGGTCACGACGGGGAAGAAAACCCTCCGTGCCGAACTTTTCCGGCGTTCGGCGCATCGGAGTGTGAGGACGGCGCACTCGGCGTCGTCAGGCACGCGGTCCGCCGCGTGCCGTGACCATCCAGGAGTGTGGAGCGACATGGTGTACACACCCCGGTCCGCGCGGCGCGGGGCCCTGCTCGTGGGCACGGTCGCCGTGCTGGGCCTCCTGACCGCCTGCGGCAACGGCCAGGACGTCCACGGCAACCCACCGATGACGGTCTCCGGTACGGCCGCCCCGGCGACCGGCACCACGAAGACCACGGACTCCACCAGGTCCGCCCCGGTGGCGTCCCCCAGTGCCGCCCCCTCGTCCTCGACCACGAAGGCCACGGCGCCCACCGGCGGCGGTACGGCCGCACCTGCGGCGAGCACCCGCTGCCACACCTCCCAGCTGCGCGCCTCGGTGGGCCGCAACGACCCGGGCGCCGGCCAGGAGAACTTCCCGGTCGTCCTCACCAACAGGTCCGGCCGGACCTGCACCCTGCGCGGCTATCCGGGCACCGCGTTCGTGACCGCCTCCGGCGCCGAGCTCGGCCCGGACCCGCAGCGCGAGTCGGGCTCACCGACCACCATCACCCTCAGGCCCGGGCAGAGCGCCTGGGCCGGGCTGACCTTCTCCAACCCCGGTGTCAGCGGCGCCCGGACGGCCACCCCGGCCGCGCTGCTGGTCACACCGCCGGACGAGCGGGACGCGCTGAAGGTCGCGTGGACGGGCGGAGCGGTGCCCGTCTCCGGCAACTCCTCGTCCGTCTTCCTGTCGGTGCTCAGCCCGGGCACCGCTCCCTGACCCCTGCCGGCACCCCCGGACGAACCCCGCTGCACTCCCCCGGCAGCGGGGTTCGTCATGACCGCGCCACAACTGTCACAGGACGGCAACAGGCCCCGCGGGCCGCGATCTTTCCACCGGACCCCGTCATCGAACCCGTCGACCCACACCGGCGAGCAGGCCCTCAGGGGCCGTGACAAGGAAATCGGGGAGAAGATGAGCGGGATCTCACGCAGGCGGGTGCTGACGGCGGGCGCGGCGGCGGGCGCCCTGGGCACGCTGGCCGCGTGCTCCTCCGGCACCGGCCTCTCGGTCGACGGCCCGGCGGACGGCAGGGGCACCGCCCAGGCCCGGCCGGCGAAGCCGATAGGCGACGGCTCCACGGCCGACACCGGGGCCCAGCCGCACCAGCCGAAGCCCGAGCGGCTGAAGCCGGGCCAGAAGCCTCCGCAGTTCGTGGTGTTCTCCTGGGACGGGGCGGGCGAGCTGAGCAACAATCTGTTCTCCCGGTTCCGCAAGGTGGCCGCCGACCACGGCGCGAAGATGACGTTCTTCCTCAGCGGCATCTACACGCTGCCCGAGTCCAAGAAGCACCTGTACCGTCCCCCGCAGCACCCGGTCGGCGCCTCCGCGATCGGCTACCTCGCCGACCGGCACATCCACGCCACGATCCAGCAGGTCCGCGCGGCCTGGCTGGAGGGCCACGAGATCGGCACCCACTTCAACGGGCACTTCTGCGGCGCGTCCGGCGTGCGCAACTGGTCCCCGGCCGAGTGGCGCAGCGAGATAGACCAGGCGGTCGACTTCGTGACCAAGTGGAAGACCAACACCGGTTTCACCGACCTGGAGCCCCTCCCCTTCGACTACCGCAAGGAGCTGATCGGCGGCCGTACGCCGTGCCTGGAGGGCCAGTCCAACCTGCTGCCCACGGCCGCGGCCCTCGGCTGGAAGTACGACGCCAGCTCCCCCGGTGGACTCCAGATCTGGCCGGGCAAGGTGCAGGGCGGGAAGATCTGGGACTTCCCGCTGCAGTCCATACCGTTCCCCGGGCACTCCTTCCAGGTGCTGTCGATGGACTACAACATGATGTTCAACCAGTCCGGTGGCAACCCGCTCGGTGACCGTACCCACTACGACGCCTGGCGCGCCCAGGCCCGCGACGCCTATGTCGCCGGTTTCCGGCGGGCGTACACGACCAACCGGGCCCCCTTCTTCATCGGCAACCACTTCGAGCGCTGGAACGGCGGCATCTACATGGACGCCGTCGAGGAGGCGATCGGGAAGATGGCCGCGTACGGCGACGACGTACGGTTCGTGTCGTTCAAGCAGCTCGTGGCCTGGCTGGAGGCGCAGGACCAGGCGGTGCTGCGCAAGCTGCGCACGCTGGTGCCGGGGCAGGCCCCGGCGGGCGGCTGGGCGGAGTTCCTGGGCGCGGCGGGCAGCCGGGCGTCGTAAGGGGTTCAACATCTTCTGTTTTCATGGGCGGGCACCCCGCGTGATCGCTTCCGGAAGGACCCGCCCTGAACACCCCACTCTCCGAAGCCCTGTCCGCGGTGCTGCTCGTCGCCGTGCTCGCCTGGGCCGTCGTACGGCCCTTCGGGTGGCCGGAGGCGGTCATGGCCGTTCCCGCCGCCGGCATCGCGGTCGCCACGGGGGCGATCTCGCTGGACCACGCACGCGCCGAGGCGGAACGGCTCGGGCCGGTGGTCGGGTTCCTCGCGGCGGTGCTGGTGCTCGCGCACTTCTGTGATGTGGAGGGGCTGTTCCAGGCCTGCGGGGCGTGGATGGCCCGGTGGGCGCGGGGCCGTCCGGTGCGGCTGCTGACGGCGGTGTTCGCGCTGGCGTCCGCCATCACCGCCGTCCTCAGCCTGGACGCCACGATCGTGCTGCTCACGCCGGTGGTGTTCGCGACGGCCGCGCGGACCGGCGTACGGCCCAAACCGCATGTGTACGCCTGCACGCATCTGTCGAACACCGCGTCGCTGCTGCTGCCGGTGTCCAATCTGACGAACCTGCTCGCGTTCGCGGCGAGCGGGCTGAGCTTCACCCGGTTCGCGGCGCTGATGGCGCTGCCGTGGCTGGTCGCGATCGGCGCCGAGTACGTGGTGTTCCGGCGGTTCTTCGCCCGTGACCTCGCGGCGGCGGCGCCGGCGGGCGGCGAGAGCGGCGAGGCACCCCGGCTGCCGCTGTTCGCGCTGGTGACCGTCGCCTGCACGCTGGCCGGGTTCGTGGTGGCGTCGGCGTTCGGCGTGGAGCCGGCCTGGGTCGCGGCGGCGGGCGCGCTGGTGCTGGCCGGGCGGGCGCTGCTGCAGCGGAAGGCGACGCCGCTGACCGTCGTACGCTCGGCCGCCCCGGCCTTCCTCGCGTTCGTGCTGGCGCTGGGCATCGTGGTGCGGGCGGTCGTCGACAACGGGCTCGCGGACGTGCTCGGGCACGTCCTGCCGGGCGGGACCGGGCTGCCGGCGCTGCTCGGGATCGCCGCGCTGGCCGCCGTCCTGGCGAACCTGATCAACAACCTGCCCGCGGTGCTGGTCCTGCTGCCGCTGGCGGCGCCGGCCGGGCCGGGCGCGGTGCTGGCCGTGCTGCTCGGCGTGAACATCGGCCCCAACCTGACCTACGCCGGGTCGCTGGCGACGCTGCTGTGGCGGCGGATCGTGCACCAGCACGAGCACGGCGTGGACCTCGGGGAGTTCACCCGGCTGGGCCTGATCGCCGTGCCGTCCTCGCTCGCCGTCGCGGTGGTGGCACTGTGGGGATCGCTGCGGTTTCTCTGAGGGTTGCCGCGTACGCCGAGGGAGGCCGACCGGATGCGTGTGATCGCCTGGCTCGTCGAGGGCACCTGGCCCGCCTGCGTGGACGCCGTGCGCAGCCACGCACCGGGCACCGCCGAGGTGGTGCTGCTGCACGTCAGCGGGCCCGAGGTACCCGGTCTTGGGCACGGCGCCTTCGCGGGCCTCCTCGGGCGGGGGCACACCGAACGCGACCCCGGTGACCTCCTGGAGGTGCTCGGCGGGAGTTCGGCGGCCGAACTGCTGGACGCGGCGGCGGAGCGGCTGGGCCGGCCCTGTGCGCGCGAGGAGCGGTCGGGCCGGGTCGAACGGGAGGTGGTGGCCGCAGCCGAGGGCGCCGATCTGCTGGTGCTGGCCCGGGACGGCGACCGTTCCCGGCTCGGGCCGAAGAGCCTCGGCCCGGCCGTCCGGTTCGCCGTCGACCACGCGCCCTGCCCGGTGCTGCTGGTGTGGCCGGAACCGGCCCCGGGGCTGGGCACGATGCCGCCGCCACCGCCGCACCGTCCCTGAGTCAACGGTGGCGGTGCCGGCCGTCGCCGTAGCCCCCGTAACCTCCGTAGCCCCCGCCGCAGTAGTACGGCGGATACGCGGAGCAGGGATCGACCGTGGTGGACGGCGTGGCCGAAGGGGCGGTCCCGGTCGGGGTCGGGCTCGGGGCCGGCGAGGAGGT
Source organism: Streptomyces sp. NPDC007205 (assembly GCF_040634095.1). NCBI lineage: Bacteria > Bacillati > Actinomycetota > Actinomycetes > Kitasatosporales > Streptomycetaceae > Streptomyces > Streptomyces sp. NPDC007205. The sequence goes on along the minus strand of NZ_JBEYEW010000032.1, from coordinate 69,766 downwards.
GGTTCTGGAGGCTTTGGGCGTGGGTGTCGCCTCGGGAACCGACCGGTGCGGGGTGGCACCCGGCAACGGGCTGCTGTGGCTGTCCCAGTTGACGTTCTGCATCTGCAGATCGGGCTTGGCGGTGTCGACGGCCCAGCGCTGGGCGGCGCCGGTGGCGCGGGTCTTGAGGACCAGGGCGCCGGAGCCGTCGGTGGCGGCCGGGGTGAGGGCCAGGTCCTGGTTCCAGCGGGGGATCAGGGCGCCCTGGAGGGTGAAGTCGTAGCGGATGTTCCGGGCGGCGCTTCCGGTGGCCGAGCAGGGGGCCAGCCGGACCGAGTAGCCGAGGTGGGAGTCCAGGCACAGGTCGGGGGCGGCGGAATTGCGCAGCAGTCCGTCGGTCTCGTACGTCCACTGCTGGCTCGGCGTCGCGGAGCAGGCGGTGAGTTCGGTCTCGGCGCCCTTGACGGCCTTCTTCCCCACGACGCCGACGCACAGGTGGGAGGCGCGGTTGTGCAGCCGGCCGTGCAGGGCTCCCTGGCCCGCCGTGTCAGCCCCGGCCCAGGACGCGCCGGGACTCGCGGTGCCCTTCCCCGGCGCCGGGGTGGAGCTGCCGTCGCCGGCCGGTGGGGGGCCGTCGCCGGAGCCGAGCACCGACCACAGCACCAGGGGCAGCACGACCAGACCGCTGACGGTACCGACGGCAAGGACGAGATTGCGCCGCCGGGCACGCCGAGCACGGGCGGCTCGCTGGGCCGAACGTCCGAGGACGACGGCTTCCCCTTCGGCACCGTCGGCCCCGCCGGCCCGACCGGACCCGCGTCCCCGCGAGCCCTCACCACCGTCGCGTGTCGTCTCGCCGACCTCGGCGGAACCACCCTGATGTCCGAGCTCAGCGGAACCGGCCTCGCCCGGCGACCCGGCAGAACCGGCTCCGCCCGCTGACTCAGCAGAACCAGCCCCGCCCGTGAACCCGACCGAACCACGCCGGCGCATGAACCCGCCAGAACCACCCCGCCGCCCCGGCTCGGCAGGAGGAGCCCCGCCCGGTGACTCGGTGGAGTCGGCGTCGTGCGGTGGCTCGGGGGTCCAGAAGGGTTCTCCCGGTGGCGGTGTGAGCGTCGTCGGTCGGGGGGACGGGGCGGTCGTGTTCTCGGTGCGGCTCGCCCGGCTGTCCAGGTAGGCGCGGGCCCCCCAGCCGAGGACCGCCTCGGCGAGGGCGAGGCCGAGACCGGTGTTGAACACGGCGAGTTGGTCGGCGGTCCGGCTGCAGTGGCCGCACCGCCCCAGGTGCTCACGCAGATCCGGGTCGATGTCGACGCCGCCGCGCCGGTACGTCACGTCGAGCATGCGCAGATAGCGCTGGCACTCGGACTCCGGGGCGAGTTCGCGGTGGACCTGGAGGCACTCCTCGCGCAGCCGTTCACGGGCCCGCCGCAACTCGACGCCGGCGTCCTCCTCGTCCAGGCCGAGCAGCGCCGCGGGTACGGCGAGCGGTTCGGCCTCGACCTCCGTGTGCCACAGCACGGCCCGGGAGGTCTGGGGCACCCGCTGGAACGCGCGGGACAGCAACCGCCGGCCGGGGGGCGGCAGCAGCCGGGCGGCGGCACGTTCACCGGTGGCACCGGACCGCAGGCCCGGGTGGAGGAGTTCCTGGCGGCCGTCGTTGTCCCACTCGGCCGCGATCCTGCGGACGGCGACCAGCACCTGGGGCCGCCAGGCGGCGGTCGGGCCGACCTGCCGGAGCGATTCCCCGAACAGCCGGGTGAAGGCGGCGGTGGTGAGCATGCCGGCGGCACGCGTCCCGTCCGTGCACAACCGGGCGTAGGCGAAGGCCGCTTCCCAGTGCCGGTCGAGGAGTTCACCGACGGGATGGAGCGCGGGTGTCCCTCCCGTCCACTTCTTCAGTTCGGCACTGAGTCGTTCGTCCGACACGCCTGCCTCATCCACGACCGCAATTCCTCCAGACGCGATACGGAAATTAGTCCATACCAATTGGTACGGGAAGGCGGTGGGGCTGCTCGAACGTCCACCTGAGGCGGCTCTTTTGAAGCGTGGGGGGTGTACGGGGAGCGACCTGGCGCAAACAGCGGAATTACGATCTGCCTGCGCGCCGACGGTGCACACTTTCGCACAGCCGCACACGCCCGAACAAGGGATCTTTCGACAATCGACAAATGCGTGCGGCACCGTTCCTTATTGACACGCATTCAAGAAATCCTTTTCTTCCCCTTACCGCCCTTCGCCCCCCGGAAAGCGCTGGTGAATCCGTAAAGCACCGCCACGCGCGAACCGGGGGACGGGGACAGCGCGACGCGGGCGGACCGCACTGAGCCGTCAGAACCTCAGTGGCCGCTGATCGCGCGCGCCGTGTAGGGCTCCTCCAGTTCCCCGATCTCCTTCTCCGTCAGTTCCAGTTCCACCGCGGCCACCGCGTCCTCGATGTGGTGGGGCCTGGGGGCGCCGACGATCGGGGCGGCCACCGTGTCCTGGTGCAGCAGCCAGGCGAGGGCCACCTGGGCGCGGGGCACGCCGCGGTCGTTCGCGATCCGGGTGACGGCCTCCACGATCGAGCGGTCGCTCTCCAGGTACAGGCGGCTGCCGAAGTTGTCGTTGGCGCTGCGCCCGGTGACCGTGCCCCAGTCGCGGGTGAGCCGGCCGCGGGCGAGCGGGCTCCACGGCAGCGCGCTCACCCCCTGGTCCGCGCAGAGCGGCAGCATCTCCCGCTCCTCCTCGCGGTAGAGCAGGTTGTAGTGGTTCTGCATGGACACGAACTTCGTCCAGCCGTGCCGCTCCGCGGTGTGCTGCAGCTTGGCGAACTCCCAGGCGTACATCGAACTCGCCCCGAGATAGCGGACCTTGCCCGACTTGACCAGGTCGTGCAGCGCCTCCATCGTCTCCTCGGCGGGAGTCGCCTGGTCGTAGCGGTGGATCTGGTAGAGGTCGACGTAGTCGGTGCCGAGGCGGCGCAGGCTGTGGTCGATCTCCGCCATGATGGCCTTGCGGGACAGCCCGGCTCCGTTGGGGCCCGGCCTCATCCGGCCGTTCACCTTGGTGGCCAGCACGATCTCGTCGCGGTTCGCGAAGTCGCGCAGGGCTCTGCCGACGATCTCCTCGCTGGTGCCGTCCGAGTAGATGTTGGCGGTGTCGAAGAAGTTGATGCCCGCCTCCAGCGCCTGCCGGATGAGCGGGCGGGACGCCTCCTCGTCGAGGGTCCACTCGTGGACGCCGCGGTCGGGCAGGCCGTAGGTCATGCAGCCCAGACAGATCCGCGACACGTCCAGGCCCGTCGAACCGAGCTTCACGTACTGCATCGTTGCTGCTCCTGCCTTCGGGACGATGGTCACCGACGAGCGTACGAGTGCTGTGTCGGCGCCTTCCAGACCCGGCCTTCCCGGCACCCTTCGGGGCGCCGGCATTGCTGCCCCCAGGTGACCGCCCGGCGTGGGAGCCGGGGATCGTCGGACGGTCGGATGATCCTCGGCGCAGACGACCGGCATCCGGCCGGTCTCGGCCACCCGGAGGAAAGCGCGGTGCCGACTCGTCCCACGACCCTGAGAACCCTGGCCGGAGCAGCGTTGCTGCCCCTGGCTCTCGTCACCCCCGCCTGGGGGCACCCCGCTGCCGCACCGGCGCCGGCGCCCGAGAGCCCGGCCACGCTGTGCGCGGCCGCCGGCACCCTGCACGGCGCACACGGTGAGGAGGCGCAGGTCAGCCTGTGCACGGACACCGGATCCCCGAGACTGACCATCGCGGCCCCGGCCACCTGCCGGCGCGCGGGCGTCCGGGTCCGGTACGCCTGCCGCACCGAGGGCACCTGGACGGTCCGTCACGCCGGCAAGACGCTGGACACCGGCACCCTGCCCGGCTCACGGGTGTATCCGGGCCCGGGCACGTACGACATCAGCGCCACGGTGCGGGTGCGGTCGACGCCCTCCGGAGTCGACCTGAAGGGCACGGTTCAGACCATCCTTTCGCTGACCACGCCCAAGGCCCCGCCCACGCACGCCATCACCGTCGACCGGACCGCGCTGCGCCGCAATGCCACGACGACGCTGACCTACACCGTCCGCCGGGACAGTGACCAGGGCGACGGCAACGCGCGGCTCGGGCTGATCGGCGAGGAGGGCACCGGTGTGCGGATCGCCACGGCCGACCGGCGCTGTGTCAACCCGCTGGTCGGCCGGTACCCGGCGAAGACCCGGCTGGCGCACTCCGTGGACTGCGCACTGACCGAGCTGCAGCCCGGCCACCCGGAGAAGGTGACGGTCCGCGTCACCGTCGGGGCGAAGTGCTCCACGGTGGTGTCGAAGCTCGGCTACTGGCTGCCGAAGGGCCAGGCCCTGGAGACCGGAGGCATGCTGGCGGGACCGACGCTGACCTGTCGCTAGCGCGGCGGGAGCAGGTCCAGGGCCCGCTCCCAGGCGACGTCCGGCCGACCGCCGTCCGGCCCGACGTCACCGGTGTACACGTCGCCGAAACGGATCCCCATCCCCCGCAGCCGTCGCAGGCTGTCCCGGTAGGCGGGATGGGCGGCCAGCGCGTCGGCGACGCAGGGCAGGACGGCGATCGGTACGCGCAGGCCCGCGGCCTCGCACAGGGTGCCGAGCGCGAGGGTGTCGGCGATGCCGGCCGCCCACTTGTTGAGGGTGTTGAAGGTGGCGGGGGCCACCACGACGGCGTCCGGGGGCGGGAAGGGGCGGGGTTCGACCGGTGTACGCCAGGCCGATCTGACGGGGCGGCCCGTCTGTGCCGCCACGGCCCCGCTGTCGAAGAAGCCGCCCATCGCCACGGGGGTGGCGATGACGCCGACCTCCCAGTCCCGTTCCTGGGCGGCGGTGATCAGCTTGCTGACGCCCGCGGCGATGCCGGCCGCGCACACGACGACGTAGAGGAAGGGTTTCCCGGCCTGTTCGGTCACGCGGGCACCCTACTGAAGCGGGAAGGACACCCCTCGCTCGGCCTCGGGGCGCGGTCCGTGGATGCGGCGCTCCTTCTCCTCGATGGCTACGTCGTTGATGCTCGCCTCCCGCCGGGTCATCAGGCCGTGCTCGTCGAACTCCCACAGCTCGTTGCCGTAGGAGCGCCACCACTGGCCGTCGGCGTCGTGGGACTCGTACTGGAAGCGGACGGCGATGCGGTTGCCGTCGAAGGCCCACAGGTCCTTGCGCAGCGCGTAGTCCAGCTCGCGCTGCCATTTGGCGGTGAGGAACGCGACGATCCCGTCGCGGCCGGTGACGAAGGTGTCGCGGTTGCGCCAGACGGAGTCCTCGGAGTAGGCGAGCGCCACCTTGTGCGGATCCCGGGTGTTCCAGGCGTCCTCGGCGGCCTGGACCTTCTGCGCGGCGGTCTCGCGGGTGAACGGCGGCAGGGGCGGTCGGTCGGCCATGGTCTCCTCCTGGGCTCGGACAGCATCGGAGAACGATCGTTCTCCGCATGGCTGCTACCGTAGGAGAACGCCCGTTCTCGCGTCAAGGAACACGTCGTCAAGGAACATGTCGTCAAGGAACACATCGAGGAGTGATGGTGTCGCCGATGGACAGCGCGACCGCCCGGGACCGGGCGCTCGACGCCGCCGAGGAACTGTTCTACGCCCGCGGCGTCCAGTCCGTGGGCATGGACGAGCTGCGCGGCGCGTCGGGTGTCTCGCTCAAGCGCCTCTACCAGCTCTTCCCCGCCAAGGAGCAGCTCGTCGCGGCCTGGCTGGCGCGGCGGGACGAGCGCTGGCGCGCCCGCCTTGCCGCGCACGTGGCGGGGCAGCGGGACCCGCGGGAGCGGATCCCGGCCGTGTTCGACTGGCTGGAAGGGTGGTTCGGCGAGGACGGATTCCGGGGCTGCGCCTGGATCAACGCCCATGGCGAGCTGGGCGCCACGTCGGCCCCGGTGGCCGCGCAGGTACGCGCGCACAAGGAGGCGTTCCGGGGCTGCCTCGCCTCGCTCGTGGAGGACGCCGGGCTGCCCGCCGCGCTGGCCGGGCCGCTGTTCCTGCTGGCCGAGGGTGCCATGGTGACGGCGGGCATCACCGGGAGCACCCGGCCGGCGGCCGAGGCCCGCGAGGCGGCGCGGGCGTTGGTGGCGGCCGCCGGCCGGGGCGAGCTCAGCCGGCCGTCTCCGACACCGTGATGGCACTCACCGGGCAGGCGCGGGCCGCCTCCCGGACCATCGGGTCGCCGGCGCCGTCCTCGCGTCCGGGCAGCAGCGTGCTGTAACCGTCGTCGTCCTGGGTGAAGACGCCCGGTGCGGCCAGCGCGCACTGGCCGGCTCCGATACAGACGTCCGTGTCGATGTCGATGCGCATGAACAGAGCCTCTTACCAGGTCACGGGGAGTTCCAGCATCCCCTGGATCGTGTCGCCGGGCTTGAAGCGGACGTCCTCGGCCGGGACGGCCAGCCGCAGCCCCGGCAGCCGGGTCAGCAGGGTACCCAGAGCGATCTCCAGCTCCGCGCGGGCGAGGTTCTGGCCCAGGCACTGGTGGATGCCGAAGCCGAAGGCCACGTGGTGGCGGGCGGGGCGGTGGAAGTCCAGGCTGTCGGGCTCCTCGTACTGGGCCGGGTCGCGGTTGATCACCGAGGTCGGGAAGAGCACGCCCTCGCCGGCCCGGATGGTGGTGCCGGCGATCTCCATGTCCTCCAGCGCCACCCGCAGCAGCCCGTCCGCGATGGACAGCATCCGCATCAGCTCCTCGACGGCGGCGGGCAGCAGCGCCGGGTCGGCGCGCAGCTCGGCCAGCCGGGCGGGATGCCGGAGCAGGGTGTAGGTGCCGAGGGAGATCATGTTGGCGGTCGTCTCGTGGCCCGCGACCAGCAGGATGACGGCCAGCCGGACGAGTTCCCCGCGACCGACGGTGCCCTCGCGCAGCTGGTGGTGGACGAGGTCGTCGAGGATGCCGTCGCCGGGTTCGGTCTGCTTCGCCTTGTCGTCGACCAGCTCTCCGAGGTAGCTCTCCAGGCGGTCGCGGGCGTCCTGGGTGTCGGCCGCCGTGGGGCCGCGCAGCAGCCGGCGGGACTGTTCCTCGAAGTACTCGTGGTCGGCGTACGGCACTCCGAGCAGACGGCAGATCACCATCGAGGGCACGGGCAGCGCGAAGGCGGAGACCAGCTCGGCGGGTGGCCCCTCGGCGATCATCGCCTCCAGCAGCCCGTCCACGGTCCGCTGGATCCACGGCCGCATCCCGGTCGCGCGCCGGACGGTGAACGACGGGATCATCACCCGCCGCTGTCGCTGGTGCTCGGGATCGTCCACCCCGAGCAGGGCCACCCGGCGGTCGCGGATGCCCGCGAAACGCTCGGTGGGAACGGGGAAGTCGGGGTGGCGGCGGTCGCTGGACAGTCGGGGGTCGGCGAGCAGGGCGCGGGCGGTGGCGTGCGTGGTGACCGCCCAGACCTCGCGGCCGTCGAAGAGGGTGACGCGGGACAGGGCGCGCCCGTCGCGCAGCGGTGCGTATCCGGTGGGCGGGTGGTAGGGGCAGGTGCGGTCCTGCGGGAAGGCGACGGGTTCGGCCGGGTTCGCCGGGCCGGTGGTGTCCGTCAGTGCCGTCATGGAAAGACCTCGCAGACGAAGAAGTGCGTCGTGCCGATCTTCATTAGATGCCTCAGGCACCTATGGGTCCACGGCAAGTTCGGCCACTTCGGTGAGGTGCGGTATCTGGCCGAAGAACAGTGACTGGAGGGGCGGGATCCGGCCACGGCTCGGTACGCGTTCACCGGTCACGGCAGGCTGTCCCCATACGCGTGATGCCGTACGACCATACCGGCGCGCATGGTGAGGTGCAGGGCGAACCGGGCGGCGTAGGCGCGGCCGGGTGTCCGCCCGCTCCGGCACGGGGTACGCGGCCGGTTCGCGGTAGTGCGCGGCGGCGGCGCGGGTGGGCGGTGCCGGATCCACGGGGTGCGGCGCGGCCGTGCTCCTCCTCCGGCCGGTCGAGCCGCCAGTCGCAGCCGTCCGCGTACAGTTCGGCGATCCGCTCCGGGGCGCCCTGGCCGATCGGGTGCAGCCGTTCCTCGACCGCGGCGCGGGGCGACACGTCGTGGCTGGCCTTCAGCAGGCAACTCCCTGCAGAGGGCGGACCGTCGGGACGTGGACCACTGTGCCGCGTGCACCGGGCGGCGCGATGACCCCGGAGGTCATCACCCGGCCGGCCCAACCGGTCCGCGGTGCGGATGATTCGCGGGGCCGCCGGTGTTGAATGCCGGTGGCAGACAGCTGTTGGACCGACGAAGGGGACGGATCCCATGCCTCTTGAGGGCGAGTACGAGCCCAGCCCGACGCAGTGGGTGCGCGAGCAGGTCGAGCTGTACGAGAGCTCCGGCGGGACGAAGGGCACGACGCTCCTGGACACCGGGCTGCCGGTCGTCGTGCTGACCTCCCGGGGCGCGAAGAGCGGAAAGATCCGCAAGACCCCGCTGATGCGGGTGGAGCACGAGGGGACGTACGCGGTGGTCGCCTCGCAGGGCGGCGCGCCCAGGCATCCGGTGTGGTACTTCAACATCATCTCAGATCCGCATGTCGAGCTGCAGGACGGGCCGGTGAAGCGGGACATGAGGGCCCGTGAGGTCACCGGCGAGGAGAAGGCGCGGTGGTGGGAGCGGGCCGTCGCCGCGTACCCGCCGTACGCCGACTACCAGGAGAAGACCTCGCGGGAGATCCCGGTCTTCGTGCTGGAGCCCGTCGGGGAGAGCTGACCGAGAAGGGCCGGCGGGAGCGGATTCGCGCCGTGCACCGGCCGGTTTCAGAAATATCTGTGCCGGTCGGGTGTGAACTCGCCCTGGGGCGGGCACCCGTGCCTCAGGCCCCGCCGCGTTCCCCCGTCGCGGCGGGGCTCTCCGCTGCCTCGCCCGCCGGCCGGTCCGTCACGTCCAGGAAGATCTGGTCGGCCTCGGGGAAGGTCCTCGCCAGCGACCGTTTGATGCGTACGGCGACCTCCTCCACCTGCTCGCTGTCCAGGCCCGGCACCAGGTCGATGCGGGCGGCCACCAGGGTGGAGTCGAGGCCCATCTTCATCGTGAACAGCGCCTCCACGCTGTCGATCTCCGGCTGCGCGCGCAGCAGCGCGCGGATACGGCCGCTCAGCTCCGGGTCGGCGGCCTGGCCGATGAGCTGGTCACGGGCGTCGCGGCCGAGCCGGTAGGCGACGTACACCAGCAGTACGCCGATCGCCAGCGAGGCCGACGCCTCCCACGCGACCTGCCCGGTCACCATGTGCAGGGCCATCCCGGCGAGGGCGAGCGTCACCCCGAGCACCGCCGTGCCGTCCTCGGCGACCACCGTGCGCAGTGCCGGGTCGCTCAGCGAGCCGAGGCCGCCGCCCTGCCGGCGCACCTGGTGCAGGGCCCGCAGCAGCGAGAGGCCTTCGGCGACGAGGGCCACGCCCAGCACGATCAGGCCCGCGACATAGCCGCCGAACGTCTCCTCGGTGCCCTGACTCAGTGCCTCGGCGCCCTGGAAGAAGGAGAAACAGCCACCCATGACGAAGATGCCGACGGCGGCGAGGAGGGACCAGAAGAAGCGTTCCTTGCCGTAGCCGAAGGGGTGTCGTTCGTCCGCGGGGCGGCGGCTGCGGCGCAGCGCGGCCAGCAGGAACACCTCGTTGAGGCTGTCGGCGACGGAGTGCGCGGCCTCCGACAGCAGCGCGGGCGAGCCCGCGAGGACACCGCCGACGGCCTTGGCGACGGCGATCACCAGATTGGCGGCGAGCGCCACGAGAACGGTGACCTTCGTGCGCGAGTCGGACGCGGGGCCGGCACGGCTCTGGTCACCCTTCCCCACGGCGGCGGGCGCGGCATCCGCCCCCGGCCCCCCGCGGCTGCGCCCGCCAGCCCGCGCTGCGGCCTGCGGGGCAGCCGTACCGGGCGCCCCGCGACCCGGCTCGCCGTACTGCGCGGCGGCCGGTGTGGGGGACGTGGCGTTGTCCTCGGCCGTTCGTGCGGCCTGCTTCCGTTCCGGGGATGTCCCGCTCACCTGACGACGACTGCCCCCGTGCGGGCGGATCACACCGTGCGGGCGGCGGAAAACGGGGAAGGCGAATCCGGGAAGCACCGGGCGGCGAGGAGGAGACATGGGCAGCGACGGCAACCGTGGCTACGGCCACAAGACGTTCAGCCGGTCCAGGAGCCACTTCACGGACCGGATCACCGCCGACGGACGGGACGGCTGGCCGGTGGAGGCGGGCCGTTACCGGCTGGTGGTCTCCCGCGCCTGTCCGTGGGCGAGCCGGGCGGTGATCTCCCGGCGGCTGCTGGGCCTGGAGGAGGCGCTCTCGATGGCCATCGCCGATCCGATCCAGGACGACCGCAGCTGGCGGTTCACCCTGGACCCCGACGGCCGGGACCCGGTGCTCGGCATCCGGTTCCTGAGCGAGGCCTACGACCGCCGCGAAACCGGTTATCCGGGCGGGGTCAGCGTGCCCGCGATCGTGGACGTACCCAGCGGACGGCTGGTCACCAACGACTACCAGCGGCTCACCCTGGACCTGGCCACCGAGTGGACGGCCGTGCACCGCCCCGGCGCGCCCGACCTGTACCCCCAGGCCCGGCGGGAGGAGATCGACCAGGTGATGGCCGAGGTGTACAAGGACGTGAACAACGGTGTGTACCGGGCCGGGTTCGCCACGCAGCAGAAGGAGTACGAGGAGGCGTGCACGGGCGTCTTCCGGCGGCTGGAAATGCTCGCCGAACGACTGGCCGGACAGCGGTATCTGGTCGGCGACACCCTCACGGAAGCGGACATCCGGCTGTTCACCACGCTGGTCCGGTTCGACGCCGTCTACCACGGCCACTTCAAGTGCAACCGCTGGAAGCTGACGGAGCACCCGGTGCTGTGGGCGTACGCCCGGGACCTGTTCCAGACACCCGGGTTCGGTGACACCGTCGACTTCGACCACATCAAGCGCCACTACTACCAGGTGCACACCGGCATCAACCCCACCGGGATCGTGCCCGTCGGCCCCAACCTCGCCGGTTGGCTGGTTCCGCACCACCGCGAGGAGCTGGGCGGCCGGCCGTTCGGCGACGGCACGGCGCCGGGACCGGTGCGCCCTGGCGAACGGGTGGGCCCCGCGGGGCGGCCCGGTTGACGGCCGTCCGACGAGGAAGGAGTCACACATGGCCAAGAAAAAGAAGAAAAAGCTTCCCTTCGTCTACCAGCCGATCGGCTTCGTGCTGAGCTGGGCGAGCGGCGCGCTGGCCGGAATGGCCTTCCGGCAGGCGTGGAAGGCGATCCGGCACGAGGACGACGCGCCCGACGCCCTCGACCAGGACCGCGGCTGGGGCGAGATCCTGCTGGCCGCGGCGGTCCAGGGCGCGATCTTCGCCGTGGTCCGCAGCGCGGTGGACCGCACGGGCGCGAGGGCCATCGCACGGTCTACGGGTCAGTGGCCGGTGGCCGCCGAGGAGGGAGGCCGGGACTGAGCCCGCCAACCCGCCGCGGGGATGCGGACGATACGCGGCTGCGGGTGCGTTGTGGCCCCTACGGGGCGCTCAGCCACTCGCCGTCCCGCATCAGCTCCCTGCCCCTCAGCTCGTTCTCCTCACGCCAGGCCTGGACGCGCTGCGGGAGGATCTTGAAGTACAGGTAGCGGGTGGAGAGTTGGCGGGGGTCGAAGCCGGTCTTGCCGGCGAACACCTCGGCGTCCTCCTCGGCCAGGTCCTCCGGTGTCACCGCCTGGGCGGTGCCCTCGATCACGACGACGTCCCGGGTCGGGCCGAGGCCGAGGCGGGTGCGGCCGGTGGCCACGAGGTTGCGGCCGGTGGGACTCTCGGCCGGGGTGGCGATCAGCAGGGTGGCGCCGTCCCACACGAAGGACAGCGGCACGAGATAGGGGGCGCCACCGTCGGGGCCGGCGGTGGAGACCCAGACGTCGATGTCGTGCTCCAGCCGGTGCAGGGTGTCCTTCTTGCGCTGTTCGGCGGTGCGGGCGGGCGGTGGGGTCATGGCGTACGGCCTCCTCGGGATACGGCTCCCGTCCAGTGTGGCCGTCGGTCCGGGATCTCCGCGCGCATGTGATCAAGGCGTGTCCGGGCGGGCGTGGGCTTCCGCACTCTGCAGCGGAGGCCATTGCCGCTGCTCATGCCCCTTGCGATGATCATGTCCGCGTTCACCGCGCCCCACCGACCGACCAGGAAAGGCACCATGCACGCTGACCTGCTCTTCACCGGCGGCCCCGTCCTCACCCCCAACGGCCGTACCGCGAGCGCCGTCGCCGTCACCGGGGGACGCGTCACCGCGGTCGGCGGCGACGAGCTGCGCGACCTGACCGGGCCGGGCACGGAGGTGGTGGACCTCTCCGGACGGCTGCTGCTGCCCGGCTTCCAGGACGCGCACGTCCATCCGGTGCCCGCCGGACTGGAGCTGGCCCGGTGCGATCTGAGCGGCACGACGACCGCCGAGGACACCGTGGCCGCCGTGCGCGCCTACGCCGAGGCGCATCCCGGGCGGGAGTGGATCCTCGGCGGCGGCTGGTCGATGGAGGCGTTCGCGGGCGGTACGCCGACGAAGGAGCTGCTGGACGCGGTCGTACCGGACCGGCCGGTGTATCTGCCCAACCGGGACCACCACGGCGCCTGGGTCAACAGCCGGGCGCTGGAGCTGGCCGGCATCGACCGCCACACGCCCGACCCGGCGGACGGGCGGATCGAGCGGAACGCCGCCGGAGAGCCGGACGGCACGCTGCAGGAAGGGGCGATGCAGCTGGTCGGCCGGCTCACCCCGCCCGCCACACCGGCCGACCGGCTGGCCGCGCTGCTGCACGCCCAGCGGCATCTGCACGCGCTCGGCATCACCGCCTGGCAGGACGCGCTGGTCGGCGACTTCCTGGGCATGGACGACCCGGCCGAGGCGTATATCGCCGCGGCGTGGGACGGCTCGCTCACCGCGCGGGTCGTGGGCGCGCTGTGGTGGGACCGGGAGCGCGGGGCCGAGCAGATTCCCGAACTCGTGGAGAAACGCGTCCAGTCGAGTCACGGCCGGTTCCGGGCGGGTGCCGTGAAGCTGATGCTGGACGGGGTCGCCGAGAACGGCACGGCCGCGCTGCTGGACCCCTATCTGGACCGGTGCGGCTGCGTGACCGCCAACCGCGGCAAGAGCTTCCTCGACCCCGCTCACCTGCCGAAGTACGTCACGGAGTTGGATGCCCTCGGCTTCCAGTGCCACTTCCACGCGCTGGGTGACCGGGCCGTACGCGACGCGCTGGACGCGGTCGAGGCGGCCCGGGCAGCGAACGGGCCGAGCGACACCCGGCCGCACCTCGCACACCTGCAGGTCGTGCACCCCGACGACATACCGCGTTTCGCCCGGCTCGGCGCCACCGCGAACATCCAGCCGCTGTGGGCCGCACACGAGCCGCAGATGGACGAGCTGACGATCCCCTTCCTCGGGCCCGAACGGGCCGCCCGGCAGTACCCGTTCGGCGCGCTGCTGCGCTCGGGGGCGCGGCTCGCGGCGGGCAGCGACTGGCCGGTGAGCAGCCCCGATCCGCTCCAGGGCATCCATGTCGCGGTCAACCGGGTCGAGCCGGGCGGCAGCGGACCGGTGTTCCTGCCGGAGGAACGGCTCGGCCTCGCGGACGCACTGACGGCGTACACGGCCGGCTCGGCGTACGTGAACCATCTGGACGACACCGGCCGGGTGGCCGTCGGGGCGCTCGCCGACCTGGTGGTACTGGACCGCGACCCGTTCGCCGGGCCGCCGGAGGCGATCGCGGGGACGGCCGTGGCGCTCACCTACGTGGGCGGGGAGCGGGTCTACGCGGCCGAGTGAACCCGTGCGCGGACCCGGCCCCGCCGTGACGGCTCAGCGGGCCTGCTGGAAGGTGCGGCGGTAGGCCTGCGGGGACACGCCGATCGCCGCGTGCAGGTGCTGCCGCAGCGAGGCGCCGGTGGCGAAGCCGACCTCGGCGGCGATCCGGTCCACCGGCAGGTCGCTGGCCTCCAGCAGGTGCCGGGCGCGGGCGACGCGCTGCTGGATCAGCCAGCGGCCGGGGCTGAGGCCGACCTCGTCGTTGAAGCGGCGGGCGAAGGTGCGCAGGCTCATCCGGGCGTGTCCGGCGAGGTCGGACAGGGTGAGCGGCTCGTCCAGGCGCTCCAGGGCCCAGGCCCGGGTCGCGGCCGTGCTCGCGGCGCCGCTGACCGGGACCGGCTGCTCGATGTACTGGGCCTGGCCGCCGTCCCGGAACGGCGGGACGACACAGCGACGGGCGACGGAGTTGGCGAGCTCGCTGCCGTGGTCGGTGCGCACGATGTGCAGGCAGATGTCCACGCCGGAAGCGGCTCCGGCCGAGGTGAGGATGCGGCCGTCGGCGACGAAGAGGACGTCCGGGTCCAGGTCCACCTTGGGGAACCGGCGGCGGAAGACGTCGGCGACCTGCCAGTGCGTGGTCGCGCGGCGGCCGTCGAGCAGGCCGGCCTCGGCGAGCACGAAGGCGGCCGTGCAGATCGACACGATCCGCGCGTCCGGGCGGATACGGGCGAGCGCCGCGGCGACCTCGTCCGGCAGCCGCGCGGGGATGTACGCGGGCGGCATGGAGGTGACCACCACCGTGTCCGCCGTCCCGAGGATCTCCGGGCCGTGTGCGACACCGATCGTGAAGTCGGCGTTGGTGCGCACGGGGCCGCCGTCGACCGAGCAGGTCAGCACCTCGTAGTGGCCGTCGGCGGCGCCGAGGATGCGGCCGGGGATGCCCAGCTCGAAGGGGTAGACGCCGTCCAGGGCCAGGACGACCACCCGCTCGGGCGGCCGGGTGCGCAGCTCCATGTCATGCATGGCACGATCCTATCGAAGCTTGGCAATCATGCCATTTCCCGAGCGGGCGGTGCCCGGCAGGCTGGGTGACCATGAGCGATGTGAACACGATGCGAGCCATCAGCCAGGACGTCCTCGGCGGTCCCGAGGTCCTGAAGGAAGTACGAGTGGAGCGGCCGCAGCCGGGCCCGAACCAGGTGCTGGTCCGGGTGCGGGCCGCCGGGGTCAATCCCACCGACTGGAAGCACCGGGCCACCGGCGGGTTCCTGGGCGAGCCGCCGTTCGTCCTCGGCTGGGACGTCTCCGGCGAGGTCGTCGAGACCGGGATCGGCGTGGCCGCCTTCCAGCCCGGCGACGAGGTCTTCGGCATGCTGCCCTACCCCTACGGCCACGGCTCGCACGCCGAGTACGTGATCGCCCCGGTCCGCGCCCTGACGCACAAGCCGGCCGCGATCGACCACACCCAGGCGAGCGCGCTGCCGCTGGTGTCCCTGACCGCCTGGCAGGCGCTGACCGAGCACGCGGACCTGCGGGCCGGGCAGCGGGTGCTGATCCACGCGGCGGCGGGCGGCGTCGGGCACGTGGCCGTGCAGATCGCCAAGGCGCGGGGCGCGTATGTGATCGGCACGGCCAGCGCGGGCAAGCACGACTTCCTGCGGGAGATCGGGGTGGACGAGCCGGTCGACTACCGGTCCACCGACGTCACGGAGACGGTGCGGGACGTCGACGTGGTCCTGGACACGCTCGGTGGGGACACCTCCGTCGACTCGCTGAAGGTGCTGCGGCCGGGCGGTGTCGTGGTGTCGATCCTCCCGGTGGGCTCCCAGGACTTCTACGACGAGGCCGAGCGGCTCGGGGTACGGGCCGTGCGCATGCTGGTGGACGCCGACCGGGCCGGGATGGAGAAGATCGCGGAGCTGGCGGAGTCGGGGAAGCTGAAGGCGACGATCGCCGGGACGTTCCCGCTCTCCGACGCGGCGAAGGCACACGAAGTGGGCGACACCGGACGGACCACGGGGAAGCTGGTCCTTCTGGTCGACTGACGGGCCGGCTGACGGGCCGGCTGACGGGTCGACTGTTGGTCGTCTTACGGCAGTTACCGGGTGACAAGCGCCAAACTCGAAGACATATGTCAATCGAACATGCTCAAATTCCTTCCATCAAGGGTAACTTGACGATCGGGAGACCGACGTCCGGGCACGGGTGGGAGGTGATGCCGGCGTGCGAGACGAGCCTGCACCGTTCACCCGTCACCTCCGCGTGTACGAGCACCGGGCGCACACGGTCCTGGAGCTGCGGGGCGAGATCGATCTGGTCTCGGCCACGGAGATCGGCCCGCTCCTGGACCGGGTCACCGCCCGGCCCGGTGCCAGGGTCGTCATCGACCTGCGGCCGGTGGAGTTCTTCGACTGCTCGGGGCTGCGGCTGCTGTACCGGGCCCGCGCCCGGGTCCTGGGCGGCGGCGGGCAGTTGCACCTGGTGTGTGCGCACCCGCTGACCCTGCGCGTCTTCCGGGTCACCGGGCTGTCCCGGCTGCTGCCCCCGCACCCCACGCTGGACGCGGCGCTGGCCCGGTCCGGGGCCGCGTCCGGCTCACTGTGAGCTCTACGACGGCTCGAACAGGGCGCTGACGGATTCACCGTTGTGAATGCGCCGTACCGCCTCGGCGAGGGCCGGGGCGATGGAGAGCACGCGCAGCTTGTCCGTGGGCTGCCCGTCCGCGGGGACCGGCACGGTGTTGGTGCAGACGATCTCCAGCACGTCCGGCTGCCCGCTCAGCCGCTTCAGCGCCCCTGCCGCGAACAGCCCGTGCGTGCAGGCCACCCGGACCGACCTCACGCCCGACGCGCGCAGGAGACCGAGGAGTTCCAGCACGGTGCTGCCCTTGGCGATCTCGTCGTCCAGCACGATGACGTCCCGCCCGGCGACATCGCCGATGACGGAGCTGATGCTCACCCGGTCGTCCGCGAACCGCTGTTTGGCGCCGGCCGCCACCTGCGCCCCGATGAGCCGGGCGAAGGCGGCGGCCTCCTTGGCATTGCCGAGGTCCGGCGAGACCACCGTGGTGTGCGTGAGGTCGTACTGCCGGAAATGCGCGGCGAGTTCGCGCAGCGCGTTCAGGTGGTCGACCGGCACCGAGAAGAAGCCGTGCACCTGGGGGGAGTGCAGGGTCATCGCGAGCACCCGGGTCGCACCCGCCGCCACGAGCAGATCGGCGACCAGCCGGCCGCCGATGGAGATGCGCGGTGCGTCCTTCTTGTCGGAGCGGGCGTAGGAGTAGTGCGGCATGACGACGGTGATCCGGGCCGCGGAGGCGCCGCGGGCGGCGTCGCACATCAGCAGCAGTTCCACCAGGTGTTCCTGCACGGGGCGGACCAGCGGCTGGATCAGGAACACGTCCCGCTCCCGGCAGTTGGCCTGAAGCTGCACTCCCAGGCAGTCGTTGGCGAACCGGCTGACCAGGGTGGGGCTGAGCGGCACCCCGAGGTGGGCGCAGACCTCGCGCGCCAGGCCGGGGTGGGCACTGCCGCTGAAGACAGCGATGTCTCGCACGATCCGCTCCTCGCAGAATCGTCACGGGCTGGGCCGTCATGCTACTGGCGCGCCCCGCTCACCCGGCGCGCAGGTCAGGGGTGCGGTTGCGTCGACGTACCGGTCTGGCAGGGCGGTTGGCGGGCATGCGGAGAGCAGGAAGGAGGACCGTCGCGATGACGACTTCCGTGAGACACCTGCCCGGCTGGGCCAAGGCCGTCGCCGCGCTCGTCCTGGTGCTCGCCGTGCTGTTCGCCGGGATCCGGCTGGCCGTACTGCCCGGCATCAAGGACCTGTTCGGCACCGAGACGCACGACCGTTCCGGACCCGCGCTGCTCACATCGATCCAGGACATGAGCCGTTACGACGCCGCCTCGGGCAACTTCCAGGTGGTGGTCGACCTGGAGAAGGACGCGAGGTTCCTGCCCGACGCGATCCGCGGCACCCGCACCCTGTACGTCGGCGCGGGCACCGTGGACGCGTATGTCGACCTCGGCCGGCTCGGCGAGAAGGACGTGTCGGTCAACGGCGACCGTACGTCTGCCACGCTCCGGCTGCCGCACGCGCGGCTCGGCAGGCCGGCCCTCGACCCCGACCGCTCCTACGCCGTGTCCAAGCAGCGCGGGCTGCTGGACCGGCTCGGCGACCTGTTCTCGGACAATCCCGACAGCGAGCAGGCCGTGCAGAAACTCGCCGTCCGGCACATCGGCGACGCGGCCAGGAGCAGCGGGCTGACCGCCCGCGCCGAGACCAACACCACCGGCATGCTCCAGGGGCTGCTGCGCTCCCTCGGCTTCAGGGAGGTGCACGTCTCCTACGGCACCTCGGCAGGCTGATCAGCCGCCCAGCACCCCCGGCAGGGCCAGCGCCCCCAGCAGCGTGGCGCCCACCAGCAGCCAGGCCACGTAGTCGCCGACGTGGCCGGACTGCAGGCGCCGCAGCGGCCGGGCCCAGTCGGGGGCCGCGGTCCAGTGCGGGCGGGTCACGGCGAGTCCGGCGAGGGCCACGGCCAGCGCGGTGGAGGCGAGGCCCAGCAGCACGCCGGGGAGCGTCCAGTGGACGGAGGCGTGGGCGCCGCCCGAGCCGGCCTCGTTGACGGAGCGGGCGACCAGGTCGCCGAAGCCGGGGCCCACGCCGACGGCGAGGGCGGCGGCGAGCAGCACGGCGGGCACCGTCGTCATGGTGTCCGGGATCCGGCTGAGCAGGCCGCTGGTCTCGGGTTCCTCCCCGGATCCGCTGGTCTCCAGGTCGGAGTCGGCGTTCTCGGGGCGCGGCCCGAGGCCGAGGAACACGCGGGCGGTGACCCGCAGGACGGCGCCGGCGGTGATCGCGGAAGCGGCCACGTACACGACGGTGAGCGGGCCGCCGGCCGCCTCCTCGGTCACCGCCTTGCCGAGCGCCGTACCGAACGGGGGCAGACCGGCGAGGCCGAGGGCGCCCACCGCGAACAGCACCGCGGTCGTGCGCAGTTCGCGGGCCCGACCGTACAGGGCGTGCTCGTCGACGCTGCCGTACCGGTCGAGCAGCACTCCGGCACAGGCGAACAGCGCCGCCTTCACCCCGGCGTGCCCGAGCATGTACAGGGCGACCCCGTCGTCGCCCTCGGGGGTGAGGAGACCGAGGCCGACGAGGAACAGTCCGGTGTGGGCGACGGTGGAGTAGGCCAGGAGCCGTTTGATGTGCCGCTGGTACCAGCACATCACGGCACCGGTCGCGGCCGTGAGGGTGCCCAGGGTCACCAGGGCCCGGGTCAGGTCGGCGGCGGGGATGCCGCCGGGCCCGGCGAAGACGGTGCCGTACACGCGCCAGACGCCGTAGGCGCCGAGTTCCACCATCACGCCGGACAGCAGCATGCAGACCGGGGTGGGGGCGACGGCGTGCGCGTCCGGGAGCCAGAAGTGGAAGGGTACGGCGGCCGACTTCACCAGAAGTCCGGTCAGGACCAGCACGAAGGAGGCGAGGACCAGCGCGTCCGGTCCGCCGTGCCCGGCCGCCGTGTCGAGGCCTCGGCCGATCTTCGCCATGGCCAGCTCACCGGTGCGCGCGTACAGCAGCGCGATGCCCATGAGCATGGTGTACGCGCCGAGGGAGTTGACGACACCGAAGGTCAGCGCGCCCTGTACGGCCTTCGGGTCGTCGATGCGGTAGCCGGTGAGCGCGTACGCGGTGACGCTCATCAGCTCGAAGAACACGAACGCGTTGAACAGGTCGCCGGCGATGGCGAACCCGCACATGGCGCCCTGGAAGACGAGCATCAGCGCGGTGAAGGCGCCGCGGTGGCCGCGCGGGGGCTCGTCGAAGTAGCGCCAGGAGTAGGCCAGGGCCGCCAGCGTCAGCAGGGAGACGAGGGTGGCCATGCCGAGCGCGGGGCCGTCGCCGACCACGACGATGCCGACGCTCTCGCCGCCGACGGGCAGCCAGCCGCCGACCCACTCGACCATCGGCGGCGAGGAGTCGAGCAGCAGGACGAGCGCGAGGGCGGCCGTGGCGCCGGAGACCGCGAAGCCGGTGATCTCGACGGCGATCCTCGGCAGACGGCGTCCGACGGCCACCAGCAGGGCGGCGCCCAGCAGCGGGACCGCGACGAGCAGCGGGAGCAGATGGTGCATCAGCCGCGCAACTCCCGCAGTTCGTCGGGGTCGACCGTGCCGTGCCGTTTGGCGATCTGCAGGACGAGCGCGAGCAGCAGCGCGGTGACGGTGGCGCCGACGACGATGTCGGTCAGGGTGAGCGCCTGTACGACCGGGTCGACCACGGGCCGGGAGCCGGGCTGGATGTCGGAGAAGACGGGTGCGGTGGCGCCGTCCCGGTAGCCGACCGCCAGCAGCAGCACATAGGTCGAGGACTGGCACACCGCGAGACAGCCCACGGCGTGGATGAGGTTGCGGCTGGTGGCGAGGCCGTAGCAGCCGGTCAGGAAGATGTAGGCGGCGACCAGGTAGGGAAGGACGTGCATCACGGTGTACTCAACTCCCGTGTTCCTCCTCGATCTCGACGGCCTGGTCCAGGAAGTTCGCGAGCAGGACGACGACCGCGCTCGCCACCTCCATGCCGATGGCCGCGTTCAGCAGGGGGACGGTGCCGCCGGAGGACAGGGTGTTGAAGGTGCCGTACGGCAGCAGGGTGTTGGCGAGGAACGCGGTGCCGGCCAGGACTCCGGCGGCGCCCAGCACGAGGTACGAGGAGACGGCGAGGGCGTCGGAGGTCTCGTAGACGGCGAGCGGGCGGACGCGTTCCAGTGCGCGGTAGTCGGCGCCGAGGTAGAGCAGGTGCAGGGCGGTCGCGGCGACGACCCCGCCCTGGAAGCCACCGCCGGGGCTGAGCTGGCCGTGGGCGATGACGTAGAGGCCGGTGACCAGGGCGACGGGCAGCACGAGCAGGGCGTAGCGGCGGACCGGCCGGGCCACCTCGGCGGGTTGCGGCTGTGCCCGGTGCTCGTCGCGGGCCTGGCGCAGCAGCACCACGCAGCCCAGGACGGCGGCGAACAGGATGCTCATCTCGCCGAGGGTGTCGTAGGCGCGCTGGTCGAAGTTGACGGAGGCGATGGTGTTGGCGGTGTGCCGGGTGAGGGAGGCGTGTACGGCGCGGGTGCCGTAGGGGTGGCTGCGGCCGCCGAAGCCGGGCAGGTCGAGGCAGGCGGCGACGAGCAGCGCGGCGAGGCCGGCGCCGCCGACGGCCAGCAGGGCGAGCCGCAGCCGCTTCACTGGGCGCCCTCCTTCTCACGGCCACGCCGTCTGACCTTGCGCACGCTCAGCATGATCAGCAGCGGGGTGAGCGCGGAGCCGACGGCCAGCTGGGACAGGCCGACGTCCGGGGCCTGGAGCACGGTGAACAGCACGGCCAGCACGGACCCGAGCACGGACAGCACCAGCGCCTGGCGGGCGGGGTCGCGCTGGACCACGGCCGCGGTGGCGGACGCGGCCATCAGCAGCAGCGCGACGACGATCACGGCATCGTCCATACGACACCTCCGCTCGAACCCGCCGACGGTCCATCAGCCACCGCACACTCCTGCGGCCGGCCCGCACGCGCATCCACAGCCGCACACCCGTTCGACCAGCTCACATACCGCTCGACCGCCGCACACCCCCGCGGCCGGCCCACGCCCACCTCGGACGCACGACGCCCCGGCAGCCCCCTGACGCCCCCAGCAGCCGCCACGGCCCCAAGCCGAACCGCCGGCACACCAACCACCAGCCACCCCTTCAACCAGCCCGCCGGCACCACGACCGCCGCACACCCCCGCAGCCCACCCCCGCGCACCCCGGACGCACCACATCCCCACAGCCACCCCACGCCCCCAGCAGCCGCCACGGCCCCAAACCGAACCGCCGGCACACCAACCACCACCCATCCCTTCAACCAGCCCGCCGGCACCACGACCGGCGGGCATCCCTGCGACCTGCCCCCACGCATGCTCGGTACCGCGCAATCCCCCGGACGACCCGGGGGCACATCGGCCACCGCGCTCTCGCGCAGCCGATCCGTACGCACTTCGGTCGCCGCGGATTTGGGCAGCAGACCCGCACGCGCTCCAGCCGCCGCACACCCCGGCAGCCCACCCGCGCCCGCTCCGACCGCCCGCGTCGGGGCCCCGCGCGCCTCATCCACCGCGCACCCCCCGGAAACCGCCCGACAGCGCGCGGGAGGCGATCACGTTGCCGGAGATCAGCAGGGCGCCGATGATCAGGAGCTTCACCATCGCCCGGCCCGGGCCGGTGGCGACGCACACGGCGATCACGACTGCCGCGCCCGCTCCGGCGGCGGTCCAGGTCAGTCCCCAGGCGCTCGGCCGCCCGCCTTCCAGGTCGTCGGAGAGGAGCCGGGCGAAGACGAGCGTGCCGACCGGGCCGAGCAGGGCCAGCAGCAGGGCGAGGTCGACGTAGGACGGGCGGCCGTAGCCCTGGGAGAGCAGCAGCAGGGCCGGGCACAGGGCCGAGGTGGTCATGTTCTGGGCGACGACCCGGCGGGCCGGCGGGCCGGTGCTGACGCCCCACAGGGCGGCCGCCCCTCCCCCGCCCAGTTCGACGGTCGCCGCGAGGATCCAGCCGTTCACCGCCAGGTCACCGCCCGCCGGCCGGCCCGCGCCAGCAGCGCCCCGACGGCCGCGGCGCTCCCTCCGACGATCCGTTCCAGGGTGTCGACCGACGTGATGAACATCAGCCACAGCAGCGCCAGCGCCCCCCACCAGGCCAGGAGTTCCCCGAGGGCGAGGAGTGCCGTGCGCGGGGCCGTACGCCGGGTCATCGACCACCTCCTCGGTCCGCTCTGTCCATGTAGGCGGCGATGTGTCCGAGTCGCCGCTCGGGCATCCAAGCACCGCCGGGCCCGCGGCGGGGCGGCGGCACGCGGGTCCGCAGCCGGAGTGCCCCGGGAGCGTGAACGGAAACGCCACCGTGCACCCGGAGCCGTCCGGGCGGTGGCATCCCGGGCCGGTTGCCGGGTAACCGCATGACGCAACGGGGAAGTTGGCGACCGGAGGACCTCATGGCCCGCACCCTCCCGCACCTGCCCGCCGTACTGCGCCTGCCGGGGAAGCGGCGGCGGGCCGAGCAGCCCCGCCCGCGGCGGCCGAAGGACCGTACGGGCCGCGCCGCCTCCCGCCCGCCGGCCGAGCGGCATGCGCTTGCCCTGCCCCTGCGGCTGCTGGCGATGCTGGTCGCCTTCGCGTGCATGGTGGCGTTCGCCGCCGCCCTGGCCCGGATCACCCTGGAGCCGTCGCCCGCCTCGGTGCATCTGACGCACAGCAACCTGCACCCCGGCGCCTCTCTGCGGGCGTACGTGGAGCAGGCGCGGACGGCGGACGCGGTGCGGCAGATCGGCGGAAACGTGCTCCTCGGCGTCCCGTTCGGGGTGCTGGTGCCGGTCCTCGCGCCGCGGGCCCGAGGGGTGCTTCGGGTGCTGGCGCTCACGGCCCTCGTGATGCTGATGGTGGAACTGGCGCAGGGCGCGCTGGTCACCGGGCGGGCCTTCGACATCGACGACGTCCTGCTCAACACCACCGGGGCGCTGCTCGGCTGGCTGCTGCTGGGGCGGCGGCTCGGGCGAGCGGTGCACCGGCGTGTGCGCCAACCGGCAGACTGACCGAGCGTCACCGACAGGTCCGTACCAGAGTATTGACTCCCCCTTATCTCACTCCTTAAATCAAGAGGCATCCTCGTAGGTCCCTTTAACCCCCCACGCCGAACGGAGAGTCATGGCCTCCCCACGCCTGCTCCGCAGATGCCTCCTCGCCGCTCTGTCCGCCGCGCTGCTCGGTTCCGCGGCCGTCGGCCCCGCGCCCGCCCCGGCCGCCGCGCCTGCGGCGGCGACCGTCACCACCTTCTCCGACACCTTCGACGGACCCGCGGGCTCCCCGGTCGACTCCTCGAAATGGACGCTGGAGACCGGCGACAACGTCAACAACCACGAGCGTGAGTACTACACCTCGGGCACGCGCAACGCGGCCCTGGACGGGCAGGGCCACCTGGTGATCACGGCCCGCAAGGAGAACCCGGCCGGCTACCAGTGCTGGTACGGCAGCTGTCAGTACACCTCCGCCCGGCTGAACACGGCCGGGAAGTTCGAGGCCCGCTACGGACACGTCGAGGCGCGGATGAAGATCCCGCGCGGGCAGGGCATGTGGCCGGCGTTCTGGATGCTCGGCACGCCCGTGAACTGGCCCGACTCGGGTGAGATCGACGTGATGGAGAACGTCGGATTCGAACCCTCCACCGTGCACGGCACGATCCACGGCCCCGGCTACTCCGGATCCGGCGGCATCGGCGCGGCCTACAGCCTGCCGAACGGACAGGCCTTCGCGGACGCCTTCCACACCTTCGCCGTGGACTGGGCACCCGGCTCGATCACCTGGTCCGTGGACGGGAACGTCTACGAGCGGCGCACGCCCGCCGACCTCGGCGGGAAGACATGGGTGTTCGACAACAGGCCGTTCTTCCTGATCCTGAACCTGGCCGTCGGCGGCTACTGGCCCGGCGACCCCGACGGCAGCACCCAGTTCCCGCAAGCGCTGGTGGTGGACTCGGTGTCGGTGACGACGAGCGACAACGCGGCCGGGGCGCCGATACGCGGGCTGGCGGGCAAGTGCGTGGACGTGGCCGGCGCGAATCCCGCGAACGGCACCCCGGTACAGCTCTACGACTGCAACGGCACGGCCGCGCAGGAGTGGACGGTCGGCTCCGACGGCACGATCCGGGCGCTCGGCAAGTGCCTGGACGCCACCGGCGGCGGCACCGCGGACGGCACGCCCGTCCAGCTGTGGGACTGCACCGGCGGCCCGAACCAGAGGTGGACCGTCACCGGGGCACACGACATCGTCGACCCGCAGGCGGACAAGTGCCTCGACGTCACCGGGACCAACGCGGCCAACGGGACCCGCCTGCAGATCTGGACCTGCACGGGCGGCGCGAACCAGAAGTGGTCGGTCGGCTGAGCCGTCGGCTCAGTGCAGCGTCCAGGTGTACTTGTCGCCGCCCACGAAGCGGACCACGTCCGGGTCGTCCAGGTCGTGGATGGTGATGCCGTAGGACGCGGCCGCCTCCAGCACGTCGGTGACGGCCCTGGCCTCACCGACCACCTGACCGTCGATCTCCATGATCCGGAACGGCGGCTCGCCCGGCCTGCCCGGGCACACACCGAGGACCAGAACCCGCGGATGGGAGATGTGGGGAGCTGCTTGTTCGGTCATGTCATCGAGGGTAGAACGCAACCCGCGCCGACGGGTCACCCACCGGAGCCGTCCGGAAGATCGGGCACCGCCGCCTCGACCGCACCCCGGGTGGCCGGGCGCCCGAAGTCCCCGCGTTCCCCCAGCCGGGTGAGCACGGGGGCGACGGTCACGCCCTGTTCGCGGCTCCCCGCCGGTGTCGACGTAGCGGAAGCCCCTGCCGCAGCGGACGCCTTGGCAGTCGGGGCCGGCGCAGGAACTGGTCCGCGGTCCCGCGGTCGCATCGGCTCAGGGACGCCGCCAGTCGTCGCTGGTCAGGTGTGAACCGGCCTGCGGGCCCATGCGGAGCATGCCGCCGTCGACGCTCCAGGAGGCGCCGGTGACGTATGAGGCGTCCGGGCTCGCCAGGAAGGCGATCACCGCGGCGACCTCGCGGGCGTCGCCGGGCCGCCCGAGCGGCACGCCGGGCCGGCGCTCGGTGTGCACGTCGATGTCCTCCTGGCCGGTCATCGGCGTGGCGATCTCGCCCGGCGCGACCGCGTTCACGGTGATGCCGTATTCGGCGAGTTCCAGCGCCATCACCTGCGTGAGCAGGCCGAGTCCGCCCTTGGCCGCGCAGTACGGGGCCGCGCCGACGCGGGGCTGGTGCTCGTGCACGGAGGTGACGTTGACGATCCGGCCGCCGTCGCCCTGCCGGATCATCCGCCGGGCAGCGCGCTGCCCGCACAGGAACGGGCCGACGAGGTCGACGTCCAGGACGCGGCGTACGTCCGCCAGGGTCAGGTCGAGGTAGGGGGTCATGGTGCCCGTACCGGCGTTGTTGACGAGGACGTCGATGCGGCCGAGCTCGCCGCAGAGCTCGTCGACCGTGTCGGCGGCCTCGGGCAGGTGGGTGAGGTCCAGCTGGGCCACGGCTGCGCGGCGGCCGGTGCCGCGCACTTCCTCCGCCGTTCTTTCGGCGCCCTTCTCGTCGGTGTGCCAGGTGATGCCGATGTCCAGGCCGGCTTCGGCGAGGCGTACGGCGGTGGCTCGGCCGATTCCGCTGTCTGCGCCGGTGACGATCGCTGCGCGTGGCATGGCCGACCTCCTCAGCTGCGGTTGGGCATCGCAGTACCCGGGGGCGGGGTGGGCAAACGGGTCCGGCTGCGTGGGGGTGGCCGTCGCGGGTGCGGGTGCGTTGTGGCTGGTCGCGCAGTTTCCCCGCGCCCCTTCAGGGCGCCTCAGGCACTCTGGGTTGCATGGATCCCGTCGCCGCTCTCGACCGGATTGCCTTTCTTCTGGAGCGGGCGCTGGCCCCCACGTACCGGGTGAAGGCTTTTCGTACCGCTGCCCGGGTGCTGGCCGAGCTGCCCGCCGACGACGTGGCCGACCGGGCGGCGGCCGGGACGTTGGAGGCGCTCAAGGGGGTGGGGCCGAAGACGGCGCAGGTGGTGCGGGAGGCGTTGGCCGGGGAGGTGCCCGGATATCTGCGGAAGCTGGAGGAGGAGGCCGGTACGGCGTCCCGGTCCGGTGCGGGGGCGAAGTTGCGGGCCCTGGTCCGAGGGGACTGTCACACGCATTCGGACTGGTCCGACGGGGGAAGTCCGATCGAGGAGATGGGACGGACGGCTGCCGCGCTCGGGCACGAGTGGACCGCCCTCACCGACCACTCCCCCCGGCTGACCGTGGCCCGCGGCCTGTCGCCGGAGCGGTTGCGCGAGCAGCTGGAGGTGGTGGCGGAACTGAACGCGCGGTGGGCGCCGTTCCGGCTGCTGACCGGCATCGAGTGCGACATCCTCGAGGACGGCTCGCTGGACCAGGAGCCGGAGCTGCTGGAGCGGCTGGACGTGGTCGTGGTGTCGGTGCACTCCAAGCTGCGGATGGACGCCCGGTCGATGACCCGCCGGATGGTGGCCGCCGTGCGCGATCCGCACGCCGATGTGCTCGGGCACTGCACCGGGCGGCTGGTGACGGGCCGGGGGCGCCCCGAGTCGGAGTTCGACGCGGACGCGGTGTTCGCCGCCTGCGCCGAGTCCGGTACGGCCGTGGAGATCAACAGCCGTCCCGAGCGGCTGGACCCGCCCCGCCGGCTGCTGCGCAGGGCCGTGGCCGCGGGGGTGCTGTTCTCCGTCGACACCGACGCGCACGCGCCCGGCCAGCTGGACTGGCAGATCCTCGGCTGTGCGCGGGCCGAGGAGTGCGGGGTGCCCGCCGAGCGGGTGGTGACCACCTGGTCCGCCGACGAGCTGCTGGCCTGGACGCGGCAGGGGCGGGTGCCGGCGCGGGTGACGGGTTCCTGACCCGGCCCGCGTGGTACCCGGCCGCCAGCGGGAGCCAGGGAAGGAGCCGGGATGGAGCGAGCCGCCGTCTTCGATGTCGACGGGACCCTCGTTGACACCAACCACCTGCACGTCGTCACCTGGTGGGAGGCCTTCCGCCAGGCCGGGCACGACGTGCCCATGCACGCGGTGCACCGGGCCGTCGGCCTGGGCTCCACGGATCTGATCGCCCACCTGCTCGGCGACGGCCGCGACAGGGACCGGGACGGCGAGCTGAGCGCCGCGCACAAGGCCCTGTACGGCCAGTACTTCGACCGGCTGCCCGCGCTGCCGCGGGCCGGGGAGCTGCTGCGCCGGCTGCACCGGGACGGCTGGGCGGTGGTCCTCGCCACCTCGGCGAGCGGCGCCGAGCTGGGCGCCCTGCGCCGGGCCATCGACGCCGACGAGGTGATCGCGGCCACGGCGAGCTCGGAGGACGTACGGGAGGGCAAACCCGCCCCGGAGCCCGTGGAACACGCCCTGGAGCTGGCCGGGGTCCCGGCCTCGCGGGCGGTGTTCGTCGGGGACACCGTGTGGGACATGCGGGCGGGCAGCAAGGCCGGGGTGCGCTGTGTGGGGGTGCTGTGCGGCGGGATTCCCCGGGCGGACCTGGAGGAGGCCGGGGCGGAGGCGATCTATGCCGACCCCGCGGATCTGCTCGTAGGACTCGACGGGAGTCCGCTGGTCCGAGCATCATAGGGAGTGGCGCCGGTCACATGGCGCGCCGGAACACCACAGGGTGATTGCCCGTTGAACTATCCGTGGGTACGGATGGGACAGGGCCCCGGGCCTCACCTTCTGCCCACAGGGACGATCGTTCGGCTGAAGCCCTGTGGAGCCTTCCGCCGAGAGGCGACCGCCATCCGTGCCCACCACCTGACGCCCCGGTCGTGATTCCCCCGTCACGGCCGGGGCCCTTTCGTGGTCAGCGGCCGGCCGCCGCGGCACCGACGCTGCCGTCGGCCCGTACCGCCCCGGCCTCGATGAACTCCCGCAGGTCGGCCGTGAGCCGGGCGGCGTGCGTGGCGAACAGGCCGTGCCCGCCGTTCTCGTACACCTTCAGCGTGCCGTCGGGCACCAGCCGGGCCACACGCTCACCGGTGAGCGCGAGCGGCGCGGAGGTGTCGTGGGTGCCGTGCACCACCAGCACCGGCAGATCCAGCGCGGGCAGCTCGTCGGCCATGTCCAGCGCGGCCACCACGGCCCGCATGCCGTTCGCGGCACGCGGGGTGGCGCTCAGACAGCAGTCGATCAGGTGGCGGACGTACGGCGGGGACATCTGGTTGCCGGGCAGGTGGGCGGCGAAGAAGTCGTCGGCCAGAGCGGTGAAGTACGCGGCCCGGTCCCGCCGGAACACCTCGTCGTCGGCCCGCACCGCCTCCGGGTCCACGCCCTCCGGGGTGCCCGGCGAGCGGACGACCCCGGGACTCACCCCGGCGACGAGGGCGACCCGGGCCATCCGGTCCCGGCCGTGCCGGGTCAGGCAGCGGATCACCTCGCCGCTGCCGACCGAGTGGCTGATCAGAGTGACCTCGCGCAGGTCGAGGTGGTCGAGCAGGCCGTACACGTCGTCGGCGAGCGTGTCGAGGTCGTAGCCGTTCCAGGCGTCGTCGGACCGTCCGTGGCCGCGCCGGTCCAGGGCCACGCAGCGGAAGCCGGCCTCCGCGAGCGGCAGCATCTGGTACTCCCACATCACATGGCCCATGTACGCGCTGGAGACGAAGACGGCGACGGGACCGGTGGCGGGGCCGTGGTCGACGTAGTGCAGACGGGTGCCGTCGACGGGGCTCTCGTAGTACGGCAAGGGTGCCTCCTCGGGCGGTACGGACCGGGTGCGACGCGACTCGGTCGCGCTGACGTCCTCGATGCTCCCCGGAGTGCGCGCACGGGTCGATTACCCGCCGGGTCATGCCCGGGTGTGCGCGCGCCCGGGCCCGGGTACCCGGCCGTCCGCCGAAGCGTGGGCCGAGAGGAGCCGAAGGTGAGCAGCTCAGCGGGCAGCAGGGTGGTCGTGACGGGTGCCACCGGCAATGTCGGCACGAGTGTCGTGCGGCTGCTCTCGGCGGACGCGGGGGTCAGGTCGGTGCGCGGCCTGGCCCGGCGTACGCCCGAGTGGTCGCCGCCGAAGACCGAGTGGTCCGCGGTCGACATCGCCTCCGACCAGGCGAACCTCGCGGAAAGGTTCGAGGGCGCCGACGCGGTGGTGCATCTGGCGTGGGCGTTCCAGCCGACACACGATCCGGCGGCCACCTGGCGGACCAATGTGCTCGGCGGTATCCGGGTGTTCGAGGCGGTCGCCGCGGCACGGGTGCCGGTGCTGGTGCACGCCTCCTCCGTGGGCGCGTACTCGCCGGGTCCGAAGGACCACGCGGTGGACGAGTCCTGGCCGACGCACGGCTGGCCCGACGCCGCGTACTGCCGCGAGAAGGCCTATCTGGAGCGCACGCTGGACGTGTTCGAGCGGGACCATCCCGAGGTGCGGGTGGTGCGGATGCGCCCAGCGTTCCTGTTCAAGTGGGAGTCGGCCAGCGAGCAGCGCCGGATCTTCGGCGGGCGTTTCCTGCCGGGTCCGCTGGCCCGGCCGGAGCTTCTGCCGTTCCTGCCGGACATCCCGGGGCTCAGGGTGCAGGCGCTGCACACGGACGACGCCGCGGAGGCCTACCGGCTCGCGCTGACCTCGGACAGCGCTCGTGGTGCCTTCAACCTCGCGGCGGATCCGCCGCTGGACGCCGGTGTGCTCGGCGAACTGCTGGGCAGCCGCCCGGTACGGCTGCCGCGCGCGGCGGCCCGGTCGGCGATCGCCGCGGCCTGGGGGCTGCATCTGCTGCCGGCCTCGCCGCACCTGTTCGACGCGGTGCTCCGGCTGCCGCTGATGGACTGCGGCCGGGCGCACGCCGAGCTGGGCTGGCAGCCGCGGCACACGGCGACGGAGGTGCTGCAGGAGTTCCTCGACGGCCTGCAGAAGGGCGCGGGGATGGAGACCGAGCCGATGCGCGGGCGGAAGGTCGGCTGACACGCCGTACGCCCACGTCCGAGGGGAGAACGCCATGGCCGCACAACGGGAGCCCGAGCCGGGCCAGGACAGGGGCCCGGTCCCGAGGGACATGCCCGACCAGCAGGCGGGCGCCGGCGAGGACCCATGGGAGGTCACGCCGGGCCGGCCGGGTGAGGACGACGCGACTCCGGCCGACGACGTTCCCGACACGGACGAGGCAGGCTCGGGACCCCGCGGCGCACCACACCCGGGCACAGCCCGCCCCGAACACCCGTCACCGGACGAACCGTCGGCCTGAGCTGCGGGGCACAGTGCTTGACGACGGCGCGGCCGGCCGGTGCGTCCGGAGTCGTGGCCGGCCGGTGCGTCCGGGGTCGTGGCCGGCCGACGCGGCCGGGGGGCGATGTGCCCGGTCGGCGGACATCCCGTGGGTCATGCCTCCTGGTCGTCCGACGCGGCGGGATCGTCGGCCACTGGCGGGTGACCGCACGGGGCGCGAACACCTAGTGAGCTGGTGTTTCCCACTCCCGTCTGCGCAGCGGAGCGTCAGCGCGGCGTCCGCTCCCGGAGTGCCGTGCGCCACGCCGGCAGGCGGGCCTCGGTGACCGGTTCCGGGTGTCTGCCGCCGCTCGCGAAGAACTCGGCCAGCGGCAGGATCGCCGCGCCGACGGTGACCGCGTCCGAGCCGAGCCGCCCGAGGTCGATGGTCACCCTGTTGGCCGGGTGGCGCAGCGCGTACGTCATCGCGTGGCGCCGTACGGCGGGCAGGAGGCGGGGGCCGAGCTGCAGCCCGGCCCAGCCGCCGATGAGGATCCGCTCGGGCTGGAAGAGGTTGATCAGGTCGGACAGGCCGGCGCCGAGGTACTCGGCGGTCTCCTCCAGGACGGCCAGCGCCACCGGATCGGGCTCGCCGCCCTCGGGCGGGTAGGCGGCGGCGAGCATCGCGGTGAGCGCGGTCTCCTCGTCGGTGCCCTCGGGGGGCCGGCCGCCCTCTTCCCGCCAGCGGGCGAGCAGCGACTCGGCGCCCGCGTAGGCCTCCAGGCAGCCGGGCGCGCCGCAGCGGCAGCGGCGCCCGCGCACCCGTACCGTCAGATGGCCCCATTCGACGGCCCGCCCGTGCTCCACCTCCGGGGTGACCACGCAGGCTCCGACGCCGGAGCCGAAGAGCACGACCACGGCGGTGCGGGCGCCGCGTCCCGCGCCGAACCACATCTCGGCCTGGCCCAGGGTCTTGGCGCCGTTGTCGATGAGGTACGGGGTCTTCCCGGGGAGTTGTGACGTCGAGCGGAGCAGCCGCTCCAGCGGGACCGCGTCCCAGCCGATGGTCTGGCCGTGGACGACGGCGCCCCGGTCCGTGGTGTGCTCGACGATGCCGGGCACGCCGACGCCGACGCCGAGCAGCCGCTCGGGCGCGGCCTGTTCGGCGCCGAGGACCTCGGCGACGCTGTCGCGGATATGGCCGGTGATCACCTCGACGTCGTGACACCCCTGCGGATTCAGCCTGCGTTCGGTGCGGGCGAGTTCGGTCAGGGCCAGGTCGAACAGCTCGACGCGGACCCGGGTCTCGCCGACGTCGACACCGATCATCTGGCCGCTGTCCGGGGCGACGCGCAGCAGGGTGCGGGGCCGGCCGCCGTCGGATTCGACGCTGCCGGCCTCCTCGACCAGGCCGTCCGTGATCAGGTCGGCGACCACGTTGCTGACCGAGCCGCTGCTCAGGCCGGTGGCCGGGCCGAGCTCGAACCGGCTGAGCGGGCCGTCGAAGTACAGCTTCTGCAGCACGGCCGTACGGTTGCCCCGTCTGAGGTCGCGTACCGTGCGCCCGTTCCGCCCCGCCATGCGGCTCCCTTCACGAACCCTGTCCGACCTGCAACATACCCCTTCGGGCGGGCGGAACGCGTTATTCTCCCAACCCTTAGTTCATGATCTGAGCTAAGCGGAAGCCCCCGCAGGGGCCCGGGGCTCCCCCGGCTCACCCCGCCGCGTAGACGTCCTCCACGTAACGCCCCTCCGCGATCAGCGAGTCGAGCCACTGCCCGGCGTCAGCCGCCTCGGCACCGGGAACGTGTTCCCGGTACAGCGTGCGGAACGCCTCCCGCACGCCCGGGGCCATCCGGGCGCCGTCACCGCAGACGTACACCCGGGCACCGGCGTTCAGCAGCTCCCAGATCTCGTCGGCCTCCGCGGCGATGCGGTGCTGCACGAAGGCGGCGCCGTTCTCGGGGGCGGCGCTGAAGGCCGGGCGCAGGGAGACCGCGCCCACCGCCTCCGCGTCGCGCAGTTCCCTGGCGTGCAGGAAGTCGGCGTCGGGTGCGTCGCAGCCGAAGTACAGCAGGGCGGCCGGGAGTTCGGTGCCCGCGGCGCGGGCCGCGGCGCGGTCGGCGACGGTGCCGCGGAACGGGGCGAGTCCGGTGCCGGCCGCGACCATCACCACGGGTGCCGAGTCATCGATCCGGAAGGCCTCTCGGCACGGCTGCACGCGGGCGTACACGGTGTCGCCAGGCCGGAGGGAGGCGAGGTGGCCGGAGCCGACGCCCCGGTAGCGGCCCCGGCCGATGGGGGTCCCCCCGCGCGAGCGCAGCCGAGCGTGGGGGAGGGCGGGGGCGTCGAGCACGGAGACCATGAGGTCCACGTGGCCGGCGTCGACGGCCGGCGAGGAGGACACCGAGTAGTGGCGGGGCCGCAGCGGGGTCAGCAGGTCGAGCAGGAGCGGCCAGTCCAGCGCGCCGCGCAGGGCGGGGTGGTCCTCGGCCAGCTCCACCAGGGTGCGCGGATCGTCGCCGGTCAGAGCGGCGAGGGCGGCGCGCTCGGGCGGGCAGGGGTTGGCCTCGGCGAGCAGGGCCAGCTGCCGGGTGGTCGGCCGTTGCTGCAACTCGACGTGATGGGTGAGGAGTTGCCGTACGGTGAGCGGCCGGTCCACGGCCAGGTCTCCCCCACGCTCGGCTGCGCTCGCGCGGGGGGACCCCCATCGGCGCGGACGGGTGGCGCGGATGTCCAGGACGGCGTCGGGGTCGAGGCCGAAGGCGGAAACGGCGCGGTCCACCAGGTCCGGGGCGTTGGCCGGCAGGACGGTCAGGTGGTCGGCGGTGCGGTAGGTGACTCCCTCGGGCAGCGCGATGCGCAGGAACCGCTTGGTGCGCGGGTGGCCCGGCGCGGTCAGGTCGTACGCCTCGGTCACGGTCATCGGCACCAGTCCGTGCCGCTCGGCGAGGGCGTCCAGCAGGCCGCCGCTCAGCGTGCGCACCGCATAGGCGTGGGCGGGCTCTTCGGCCGGGGTGCCCCGCACGGCGTCCGGGTCGCCGTACTCGGTCAGGAGGGCGGTGCGCAGCCGGGCCGTGAACTGCCGGACGGCGCCCGTGAGATCGCCGGAGGCGTCGGCCGCGGCCCGGTCGGTCAGGCGGCTGGCGCCGAGTTCGGCGAGGCGGGCGTCGATGCGAGTGGGGACGTGCTGGTAGGTGGCGGCCCAGTTGCGGTCGCCGACGCCGAGGACGGCATAGGTGACGCCGGTCAGGTCGGGGGTGCCGTCGAGCCATGCGGTGAAGGCGCCGGCGTCGTCGGTGGGGCGGCCGTTGTAGGAGGCGGCGGTGATGACGACGGCCCGGTCGGCGGGCAGTCCGTCCGCGTACGCGTCGAGCGCGGCGACCTCGGTGGCACAGCCCACGGCGGCGGCCTCGTCGGCGAGCTGGGCGGCGAAGGCGCGGCAGGTGCCGTAGTTGCTGCCGTGCAGGAAGAGGACGCTGGTGCCGGGGCGGACCCGGGCCGGGAGTGTGTCCGGGGCGGCCGTCCGGTCGGTCTGCGCGGGGGCGGTGCCGGGCAGCGGGGCGTGGACGCGGTCGGCGGGGGTGCGCGGGGTGAGCGTGAGGGTGAACCCCTCCGGCTTGAGGGTGAGGGTCTCCTTGACGGTGAGCCGGTAGCCGGCGTGGTCGTGCAGCCGGTAGCGGTGCACCAGCAGGGCGAGCAGCATGGTCGCCTCGTGCAGCGCGAACTGCCTGCCGATGCAGGCACGTTCACCGGTGCCGAAGGGCTTGAAGGCGTGCACCGGGCGGGCCGCCTCCGCCTCGGCGGTGAACCGCTCCGGGTCGAACAGCTCCGGGTTGTCGCCCCACACGGGCTGCCGGTGCAGCATCGGGGTGAGCACGGTGACGGCCTGGCCGGCGGCGAGCGGGAGCCGGCCGCCGAGGAGGGTGTCCTCGCGGGCGTGCCGGCTGAACGCGGCGGCCGTCGGCCACAGCCGGAGCGCCTCGTTGAGGACCTGACGGGTGTAGGTGAGCCGGCCGATGTCGTCGTACGACGGCTCCGGGTCGGCGGTGTCACCCCACAGTGCGTCGGCCTCGCGCTGCACCAGCCGGAGTACGGCGGGGTGCTTGGCGAGGTAGTACAGGGCGAAGGACATCGCACCGGAGGTCGTCTCGTGGCCGGCGATCAGGAAGGTGATGACCTGGTTGCGGATGTTGGCGGCGTCCAGGGTGGTGCCGTCGGCGGGGTGCGGGGCGCTGAGCATCAGCCCGAGCAGGTCCTCGGCGCCGCTCTGGTCGGTGCCGGCACGGGAGGCGATGACGTCGTCCACGACCTGGGCGAGGTGGTCGGCGTCCGCCCGGAAGGCCGCGTCGGCCGCGGAGTGGTCCTGGCCCGGGGTGCGGGCCAGCTGGTTCATGCTCCACTCCAGGCAGCGGACCATCGACTCCACGAAGGGGTGCGGCTCGCTGCGCTCGAAGGAGCCGAAGTCGTAGGCGAACCCGGCCAGCCCGATGGTGTCGAGGGTCATGCGGGTCATGTCGTCGGGCACGTTCACGGGCCGCCCGTCGCGCGCCGCGCGGTCCCAGGAGTCGATGAGCCGGCGGGCCACCTTGAGCATGACCGGGTGGTAGGTGCGCATCGAGCCGAGCGCGAAGGCGGGCATCAGGATGTCGTGCGCCTTGGCCCAGTTGGGCTCGTCGTTGTACGCCGTGAACAGGCCGTCGGCGGCGAAGGAGCGGACGTTCTCCAGCGCGGGACCGATGTGCTTGGCGAACCGCTCCTCGTCGGCGAGGTCCGAGACCAGGTCGGCGTCGGCGACGAACAGCACGTCCCGGCCGTGCAGCCGGCGCACCAGCACCGGACCGTGGGCGCGCATCAGGCCCATGATCTGCTGCAGGGGGGTGCGGCCGGGACCGGTGGCGGTGATGTCGGCGATGGGGACGCCGGGCAGGGTACCGGCCGGGGCGGGGTGCACTGCGGTGGGGGGCATGGCGCGACAACTGCCTTTCGCGGTAACGGTGTACTCGCGGTAACGGAGTACTGCGTTCCAGGGTGATCCACCCGCGCGGCTCGTACGTGCCGCCGCACTACACGATCGCGCAGTCAAAACTCGGTTACGGGCCTTGCGCGGCCCTCGGTCCCCGCGGTTTGCCGCTGACCTGGATCTTCGTCTTGGATGAGAGCGCTTGCTCGGCGACTTCGGGAGGTGGATGTGGACGCGGAACGAGCCGACGGGGTCGTGTGGCGCAACCGGGCCCTGACGCTCTTCGACCGGGTGGCGGTGCCGGTCGCGCTGTGCGATGTCTACGGCCGGGTGGTGCTGGCCAACCCGGCGATGGCGGCGGAGTGCGGTACGACGCCGGGGCAGCTGCGGGGCCGGGAGGTGCTGGAGCTGTTCCGGCCGCAGGAGGCCACGCAGGTGGAGCGGATCGCGGAGGCGCTGCGGCTGCGGCACCGCTCGCGCTACCAGGTTTCGGTGCGCTGGCGGGCGCCCGGCGGGGCCGAGCGGTTCGGGGAGCTGACGGCGGACCCGGTCAGCGACAGCGTGGAGGAGACACCGGCCCTGCTGGTGATGCTGGGGGTGCGGGGCGAGTGCGCACCGCCCGAGCCGGAGCCGGCGCGGGTCACGCCGGTGGAGGGCCGGGTGCTGGCGCTGCTGGCGGGCGGCGCCACCACGGCCGGCGCCGCCCGCGAACTGGGTCTCAGCAAGGACGGCGTCACTTACCACCTGCGCCGCCTGTCGGCCCGCTGGAACGCCGCCAACCGCACCGAACTGGTCGCCCGTGCCTACGCGTTGGGGGTGCTGACACCGGGGGTGTGGCCACCGGAGGCGAGCACAGCGGACCCGGGGTGAGCCGTACCGGCCGTCTCGGCGGATGTCCGGGCGGAAGAGACCACGCCTCGTGCGACCCCGGCAGGCACGGTGACGGTCCCGGCGCGAAATCCATTGGCTCACCCACCGCCTGGCTACGTACGCTAGCCGCGCACCTAGACCCCCTAGGTTACGCCGACGAGTCCGAAAGGCCCCCCATGAGATCGCTCACCGAGCAGGACATCCGCAACTCCTTTGTCAACTGCTCCAAGGGGGAGGCCAAGCGGCTGACGGTTCCCCGGGACCTCGGTGAACGCCCTTGGCACGACCTGGACTTCCTCGGCTGGCGGGATCCGGGCGCACCCGACCGCAGCTATCTGGTCACCGAACGGGAGGACCGGCTCGTCGGCGTCTCCTTCCGCTTCCAGGCGGCCCAACGCGGGTTCCTGCACCGCAGCATGTGCTCGGTGTGCCTCACCACGCACCCCGGCGGCGGAGTCTCACTGATGGCGGCACGCAAAGCCGGCGCGGCGGGCCGCGAGGGCAACTCGGTCGGCCTGTACATGTGCACCGACCTCGCGTGTCCCCTGTATGTGCGGGGCAGGAAGGTGCCGGACTCCGGGGCCCGGTTCGAGGAGAGCCTGACGGTGGAGGAGCAGATCGCCCGCATGACGGGCAATCTGTACGCGTTCATCGACAAGCTGTACACCTGACAGTCCGGCAACCCGACAGCATCGTCGCGGCAGCGCATGCCGGGGGCCGGCTGGGCCGGGTCGTCGAATTCGTAGGCGTACCGTGCGGCGGCGCCGGGGCGGTCGGCGGCGCGCGCAGGCAGGGCACCTGCCCCACCGCGGTGGCGCCGCGCTCCTTGCGTTCGGAGTACGGCGTGTGCACGCAGTGCTCGATGCGGGGCCCGTGGCCACGGCCGGCCGCAGCCCACACGATCGGCAAGCCTCAGTCATCCGCTCCGAGACCGGCACAGAGGTCGCCCAGCCGCAGCCCTGCCCACGCCCAGTCGCTGCCCGAGGCCCACGGGGTCAGAAGACCTCAGGCGTCCACTCCGGATCCCGGCCGAGGAAGGCGAGCAGGGCCGCCGCCTCGTCCCGGGAACCGTCGGACGCGAGGGCCGGTGCGAAGACGCCGTACGCGCGCAGCTGCGGGACCAGGTGGTCGGCGGCCGGTCGCAGGCCCGCGGCCAGCGCCGGTGCGAGTGGCCGGTTCTGACCGGTGGCGACGGCGATGTCCCAGGCGTGCACGGCGGCGTCCAGCGCTCCGGCACCGGCGGCCAGCGGCAGGGGCAGCGGGCCCAGCGGTGTCGGCACGGACCCGGCGTCGGCGGGCAGCTGCGCATAGGCGTCGGCCACGGCGTCCAGGACCTTCTCCAGCTCGGCCACCGGATCGCCGTGGAGGGCGTCGGCCGGCTGGAACGGGTCCTCGCCGGGCCGGTCGGCGGCCAGGACGAGACCGTAGGCGTGCTGGTCGATCCGCGCGTGGTTGAGCACCTGCCGTACGGTCCACTCGGAGCACGGCGTAGGGCTGCCCCAGGCCTCCTCCGGCACCGCGGCGACCACCTCGCGCAGACAGGCGTGCGCCTGCCGGAGCAGCTCGACGCCCTCGGGCTGCCCAGTGCCCTGGCTCTTCTCCATGCCGACCCCTTCCGTGACTCTCGACGGCCCCTCGACGGGTCCCGGGTGCGGCGCTCTCTCAGCCGCCGAACTCACTCTACGAACCCTTGCGGACAACTACGGTCCGCGTCGGAAGCACGTTCGTCCCACCCGTGGAAGGGGAACAGGCCAAGGGATGCACGACGTACGCAAGTGGACCACGGGACTCCTGCGCCTGCTGGAGCGCCGCCGGCAGCCGGTGGTCGTCCAGACGCTGCGGTCGGCGACGGCTGCCACGATCGCCTACGTGATCGCGCTGCGCCTCAGCCCCGAGCCGGCCCCGCTGACCGCTCCCCTGACCGCGCTGCTGGTCGTCCAGGTGACCTTCTACGCCACCCTGACCAACGGCATCCGCCGGGTGAACTCGGTGGTGGCCGGGGTGCTGGTCGCGATCGCCTTCAGCGTGCTGGTGGGGCTCACCTGGTGGAGCCTGGCGCTGCTGATCGTGGCCTCGCTCGCGGTCGGGCACCTGGTGCGGGTCGACGAGTACGTGGCCGAGGTGGCGATCAGCGCCATGCTGGTGCTCGGCGTGACCACCGTCGGGTTCACCGCGTGGGCGCGCATCGTGGAGACGCTGATCGGCGCGGTCGTCGGGACGGCCTGCAACCTGCTGCTCCCACCCCCGGTGTGGGTGGACGAGGCGGGCCGCTCGATGGAGGACCTGGCGCGCCGGATGCGGCAGTTGATGCTGCGGATGGGTGAGGAGGCCGCCGGCCGGATCCCCTGGGAACGGGCGGCCGAACGGCTGCACGAGGCACGCCTGCTGGACCAGCACATCGCCCATGTGGACGCCTCGCTGCGGCAGGCCGAGGACAGCCTGCGGCTCAATCCGCGCGTCAAGGAGGGGCTGATGCACCGGGTGGTGCTGCGCACCGGCCTCGACACGCTGGAGATCTGCACGGTGGTCCTGCGGGTGCTGGCCCGGTCCTTCACCGACCTGGCGAAGGCCCGCGGGGCCGAGGACCTCTTCCCGCCCCGGGTCGGGGAGACCGTGGAACAACTGCTGTCGGAGATCGCGGACGCGGTGGTGAGCTTCGGGGTCCTGGTCACCACCCATCTCAGCGAGGACGCCGAGTCGGCGGAGGCCCGCCTGTCGGCCGAGCTGCACACGGCGGCCGGCACCCGGGACCGGCTCGCCGAACTGCTGCGGGAGGAGGTCGGCAAGGACTGGACGAACTGGCAGCTGCTCGGGGCCGTGCTGACCGAGACGACCCGGATCATCGACGAGCTGAACACCGAGCACCGCACCCGGCGCCTGTTCGAGGAGCTGGACCGGGTCTCCCGGGGGCAGCGGGCCAAGCTGCCGCGGATGACCCGGCTGCGCGAGCGGCTCGGCGTGCAGGAGGAGCTCTGGCGGAACCGTACGGGGTTCGGCGAACGTTATCCGTGAGGAAGCCGCCGGGCGGGGCCCGGCGGGGAGAGTGCCGGGCAGGCCGGCGCGCCCGGCGAAGGGGCGTGCCGGGCAGCGCCGGCGGGTGAGGCGAGGGGCGACCGATGACCGGTTCCGGGGTGCGGATAGACGGGAACACACTGCGGCTGCCGGGCGGGGTGGCGGTGCGGTTCGTCCGCACGCTGCGGCTGCCGGAGACGGGCACGCATCCGCTGCCGCCGGGGCTGGGCGAGTTCCCGGTCCGGCGGGTCGCGGACTACGCCGACACCGTCCCGGACGAGTGGCGGGCGCGCGGCGGAGTGATGCTGCCGGTGTATCTGCGTGAGGCGATGTGGCTGAGCTTCTCCGGCACGAGGGAGCCGGCGGCGCTCCAGGTCGGGGTCGGCAAGGTGTGCGCGGTGTCCGGCCGGCCCTGGAGCGACCGTCTCGCCCGGGATCCGCAGAACTACGTGGTGCTGCCCCGCCAGCCATGGCTGGACGGCATCAACTCCGGCAAGGGGACCGTCCGCCAGTT
This sequence comes from Streptomyces sp. NPDC007205, assembly GCF_040634095.1. Classification (NCBI taxonomy): domain Bacteria; kingdom Bacillati; phylum Actinomycetota; class Actinomycetes; order Kitasatosporales; family Streptomycetaceae; genus Streptomyces; species Streptomyces sp. NPDC007205. The sequence continues at coordinate 29,949 of NZ_JBEYEW010000032.1, read as the reverse complement.
CGTCGCCGTGCCGCTGGGTCTCGGCGCGACGGTGGAGGGGCAGGTCACCGGCGAGGAGGTGTGGGGTGGGGTGCAGCTCCAGTCGTTCCCGCTGAAGGAGCCGGTGCTCGTCGAGTGGCGGCGCCGCGAGCGGGAGCGGGAGGAGGCGCGCCGCAGGACCCTGTCGGCCGGGCCGGCGGGCGGGTACGGCGGCCCGGCGATGCCGATGATGGCGTCCGCCCCGGGCGGCGCCCCGCCGATGCCGGCCGCTCCCGGCGCGGCCCCGCCGCCGGCCGCCGGTGCGGCACCCCGGCGCGCCGCGGCCATGGGCCTCGGCGTCGGCGGCTCGATGCGGCAGGAGGTCTACCAGGACGAGCGGCCGCTGACGGACTGGTCCGAGGAGGCCGCCGGGCGGGTGTTCGTGCACCTGGTCACGCCGCCTGAGTGGCGGCGCATCACCGGCGAGGCACCCCCGCCGTCCCCGGTGGACCGGGCGGCGTACACGCGCGCGGGACTGCCCTGGTACGACTACTACGACGCCGATGCCGAGGATCTGGCCCCCACCGGCACCCTGGAGGCGGTCAAGCCGGTCGGCGACTGGCTGGGGGACGACCTGGACCCCTGGCAGCCGCCGTCCGCGGGCCAGGTGACCCCGCTGAAGGGGGCGCCGGGCAAGCCGGTCGAGGACGGGGAGTGGTGATCCGGCCGCCCGTTGCACGCACCGCAACACCCGTTGCCCGTCTTGCCCTTGGCGGCAGGGTCAGGCCAAGGTTGCTGTCACGAGCGGGGCAACCGACGACCTGAGGTGCGGTATGGGCGGCGAGGCGCGGGCGGCGCGGCGGGGCTCTTCCCCGCGCGGGCGGGAGTCCGGGGCCGGCTGGAGCCGGCGCCGGTTCGTCGGGGCCGCGGCGGGCGCGGCGGCGATGGTCGCGGTGCCGTCACCGGCGGCCCCGCCGGCCGGCCCTCCGGCCGCGGCGTACCAGCCCGGGGCCGCCCCTCCTTCCCGTGAGGCGTCCGGGCCGCGCCCGCTGTACGTGGGCACGTACACCTCGGTCGACGGCGGCGGCACCGGCATCGGGCTGGCCTCCTACGACCCGTCGACCGGCCTGATCACCGGTTCCGGCACGCTGACCGGCGTCTCCGACCCCTCGTATCTCGCCGTGCACCCGGACGGCCGCACGCTGTACGCGGTGGACGAGCGGGAGGACGGCGGTGTGACGGCGGTACGTCTCGCGGACCGGCGGATCCTCGGCGCCCGGAGTACGGGCGGCGCGGGTCCCTGCCATCTGTCGGTGCACCCCTCGGGACGCTGGCTGCTGAGCGCCAACTACGGTTCGGGCAGTGTCGCCGTGCATCCGGTCGACCCCTCGGGCGCCCTCGGCGAGCGCACCGGCCTGGTCACGCACTCCGCTCCGCCCCCGGGTCCGGGGCAGCAGGGGCCGCACGCGCACCAGTGCCTCACCAGCCCGGACGGCGGCCATGTCCTCGCGGTCGACCTCGGCACCGACACCGTCTACAGCTACGTCCTGGACCAGGCGAAGGGCACCCTGACGGAGGTGGCGCAGGCCCGCACACGGCCCGGCGCCGGGCCACGCCACCTGACCTTCCATCCGGGCGGCCGGTACGCCTATCTGGCCAACGAGGTGGACGACACGGCCGCCGTCTGCGCCTACGATCCCGCGTCCGGCCGGCTGACGATCGGCGAGCCGCAGCCGACGGGCTCGGACGGCGGCACCAACTATCCGGCGCAGTTCGTGGTGACGGCGGACGGCGGATTCGCGTTCCTGGCCAACCGGGGCCACAACAGCCTGGCGCGGTACGCGGTCGAGGCCGACGGCGCCCGGCTGCGGCTGCTCGGCACGGTGCCGGTGGGCGGGGACTTCCCGCGGCAGATCGCCCTCTCGCCGGACGGCGGCCTGCTGTTCGCGGCGAACCAGCGCTCGGGCACGGTCACCGTCTTCCACGTGGACCGGGAGACCGGCGGACTCCGGCCGGCCGGTGAACCGTTCGCCTCACCCGTCGCCGTCTGCGCGCTGCCGCTGTAGGGCCGGTCCGGCGGATCATGCCGCAGCCGCGGGGTGGGGCACGCGTCAGGCGCCGCTGCCTCCCTGCGCCTTGATCCGCCGGACAGGCCCCCGCGCACGGGGGCAGACGGCGGCAGCCTGGGCCAGCAGGGCGTGCATGCGCTCGGTGAGCTGGGTGACGTCGTCGGCGGGCGTGTGGAAGGGCAGCCGTACGTCGCCGTGGGCACCGGTGCGCTCGATGCGCAGGGTCAGTCCGTGCCGGTCGACGGCGAGGGGCAGCACACGGGTCGCGGCGTGCAGACTCTCCGGCCGTACGAGGCGGGTCAGCCGCTCCACCACGTCCGGGTGGGCGTCGGCGAGGTGGGTGAGGAGCCGGGCCTCGGCCTCGGCGAGCGGGTCGGGCCGGGCGGCGGCGTACTCGCCGTGGTCCACGACCACGGCCCCGGAGGACTGCCGCAGCACCACCCGGGTGGGCCGGAACAGCAGGGTGCCGCGGTCCGGGGTGAACCAGCCGGCGAGGTGGAGCCGGGCCCGGATCCTGCCCCGTACCGGTACGGGCGCCACGTCGGCGAACTCCAGGACGGCGGAGGGTTCCTGGCGTGGGACACAGATGGCCGCGGTCAGCAGGGCACTGTCGTCGGGCACCGTCAGCCGCACGGCGCCGTCGTCGGTCACGGTGTGCGCGCCGACGTACTCCTCGCGGGCGCCGTCCGCGGTCACCGCGCACGACCAGGCGGCGGCGAGCACCGACCGTGCCCGTTCCGCCGCGCCGGGTGCGGCCGTCCAGTCCTGGGTGTCACCCATCCGAGACCTCCTTAGGTAAGCCTTGCCTAACCTATCGGAGATCAGGGCGCACGCCAACCACTCCCTGGACCGCAGAGGATCAGGCGATGACACCCAACAGCGCCCGCGCACACAGGTCACGCACCTGCTCACGGGTCAACTCGCCGCCGCGCAGCCACTCCAGGCACACGGCCGTGGTGAAGGCGAGCCAGCCGCGCACGGCCAGGCGCACCTGTGGGGCACCCCCGAAGACGGGCCCGAACTCGGGGTCGGCGGCGAGCGCGGCGAGGATCTGCTGCTCCTGGGCTGCCAGAGCCCGCCGGTAGACCCGGCGTACGGCCTGGTCGCCGGCCGCGTCCGCGCGATGGAAGGCACGGAAGCCGTGCGCGTGGGCCTGGACATAGGCGAGGTAGGTGTCGAGGCCTGCGGCAAGCTGCTCGCGCACCGGCACGCCGGGCACGGCCGCCGTCATGCGCAGCATCCGCCGGCTCTCGCGCTCCACGACCGCCGCGAAGAAGTCCCGCTTGTTCGGGAAGTAGTGGTACAGCAGCCCGCGGGAGACCCCGGCGATCTCGGCGACCTGCTCGATCCACACGTCGTCGTAGGGACTCTCCGAGAACAGTTTCGCGCCGACCGACAGCAGCTGCTCACGACGCTCCTCGGTGCTGAGTCGGCGCCGGGCGCGCTCCCCCTGGTTCGCGGGCATGGCGTCACTTTACTTGACGCGGGTTCAACAAGCGGCCCACACTGAAACACGTTATTGAACCCACGTACAACACGCGTGTCCACGGATGTATGTGGCAGGTACACGTCACAAGTCAACGGCCCGCTGGATCAAGGGAGATCGGCGTCATGACAGAGACGGCGGAGAAGACACAGGCGACGGGTACCGGGCCGGGACTGCCGAAGGGTTTCCGCAGTGCCGAACTGGGCTGGCCCGAGCTGCACCGCATCCCGCATCCGCCGCACCGGGTGCCGCTGCTCGGCGATGTGCTGGGCGCCGACCGGCGCAGGCCGCTGCAGGATTCCATGCGCTTCGCGCGCGAGCTGGGGCCCGTCTTCCGGCGGCGGGCCTTCGGCAAGGAGTTCGTGTTCGTGTGGGGCGCGAAGCTGGTCGCGGACCTGGCCGACGAGGCCCGGTTCGGCAAGCACGTCGGGCTGGGGGTGGCCAATCTCCGGCCCCTCGCCGGGGACGGCCTGTTCACCGCCTACGACCACGAGCCCAACTGGCAGCTGGCGCACGACGTCCTGGCGCCCGGGTTCAGCCGGGAGGCCATGGAGGGGTATCACGGCATGATGCTGGCGGTCGCACAGCGCCTGACCGACCACTGGGACCGCGAGGCGGCGGCCGGCCGTACGGTGGACGTGCCCGGTGACATGACCAGACTGACCCTGGAGACCATCGCACGCACCGGGTTCGGGCACGACTTCGGCTCCTTCGAGCGGGACCGGCCGCATCCCTTCGTCACCGCGATGGTCGGCACGCTCACCTACGCCCAGCGTCTGAACAGCGTGCCCGGGCCGCTGGCCCCGCTGCTGCTGCGCGCCGCCGCCCGGCGCAACGCCGCCGACATGGCCCACCTCAACCGCACGGTCGACGACCTGGTCGCGGCCCGCCGCCGCTCCGGCCGGGCAGCCGGTGACCTGCTGGACCGGATGCTGGAGACGGCGCATCCGCAGACCGGCGAGAGGCTGTCGGCGGAGAACGTCCGCAGGCAGGTGATCACGTTCCTGGTCGCGGGCCACGAGACCACCTCGGGCGCGCTGTCCTTCGCCCTGTACTACCTCGCCCGGCACCCCGAGATCGCCGCCCGGGCCCGCGCCGAGGTGGACCGCGTCTGGGGCGACACCGAGCAGCCCGGCTACGACCAGATCGCCAAGCTGCGCTACGTCCGCCGGGTGCTGGACGAGTCGCTGCGGCTGTGGCCGACCGCGCCGGCCTTCGCCCGTGAAGCCCGCGAGGACACGGTGCTCGCCGACGAGCATCCGATGCTCCGGGGCGCCTGGGCACTCGTCCTCACCCCGATGCTGCACCGCGACCCGGACGTGTGGGGCGAGGACGCCGAACGCTTCGACCCCGACCGCTTCGAGGCGGCGGCCGTACGGGCCCGTCCCCCGCACACCTTCAAGCCCTTCGGCACCGGCGCGCGGGCCTGCATCGGCCGCCAGTTCGCCCTGCACGAGGCGACCCTGGTCCTCGGCCTGCTGCTCCGCCGCTACGACCTGTCGGCCGACCCGGCCTACCGGCTCACCGTGACCGAGCGGCTGACGGTGATGCCGGAGGGGCTGCGGCTGCAGCTGGGGCGGCGTGAAGCACACCGAAGGGGCGCGGGGCAGTGCCGCATATGCGGCTGCCACCGCGGGGGCTCCACAAGCCACGACGGCGCCGCGGACGAACGTCGCACCGCGGCACTTCCGGACGAGCGCCCTGCCTCAGCCGGCTGTCCAGTGCACCGGCCGGCCGACTGACTCCGGCACCTTCGTGCCGGCGCTCCCCCGGGCCGCGTTGATCTGCGGCTGGGTCAGGAAGAACGCGCCGGTGAGATCCGCGTCGGTCAGGTCGGCGTCACGCAGATCCGCGCCGATCATGTCCGCGTCGCGCAGATCCGCGCCGGTGAGGTCGGCGGCGATGAGGTAGGCGCCGCGCAGGCTGGCCCCGCGCAGGTCGGCGCCCCGCAGCCGCGCCCCGATGAGGTCCGCGCCCCGGCGATCCTTCCCCCTGCCCTTGCTGTTGCCCCTGCCGTTGCCCTTCGTGCCGCTCTTCGCGTCGGCGACTCCCGCCCGGGCCAGCTCGCTGGTGCGCAGGAGCAGCACGTTCACCTGCTGGCGGTGCGCGGCCACGTCCAGCGCGGCCAGCTCCTCCGGGGTCTGCCGGGTCAGCCGCTCGGTCTCCTCCAGCGCCCGTCGCAGCTCGGGATGGACCGGACGGGCGGCGGCCAGGCCGAGCGCCTCGGTCAGGTACCACAGCAGCTCGTGCAACTGCCGTACGACCGGGAACACCTCGAACATCTGGCGGGCGTGCTCCTTCGAGCCGGTACGCCAGTCCCGGCCGCCGAAGGTGACCTGCGAGACCTTCTGTCCGGCGCCGAAGCAGTCGTAGACCGTGCAGCCGGTGAATCCCTTCTTCCGCAGGTCGGTGTGGATGCCGCAGCGGTGGTCACCCTGGAGGTTCGGGCACGGTTTCCCGGCGGGCTTGTCCAGCGCGAAGTCGGCGGACGCGGCGAAGGGCAGGGCGACGCAGCACAGCCCGAAGCAGCGCGCGCAGTCCCCGCGCAGCTCCGGCAGGCCCGCTATCTGGTCTGGCATGAGGCACAGCCTACCGGGGGGCTCCCTCTGATCCTGCAGGATCGCGCAGGTCAGCGCTGTGCGAGCTGTTCGACGGCCTTCCGCACCCGGCCCGCGCCGTCCTCCCCGGCCAGGTGCGCCGGGGCGGTCTCGGCGGCCCTGCTGCAGGCCCGCTGCCGCACCGCCCGATCGAGGGCCTCGGCGAGCCGGCCGGCGCTCAGGCCGGCGAACGGAAGGGGCTCGTGGCGGCGCCGATCGCGGCGAGTCGCGCCGTCACGGCGCGAGGCGTTGGCGTGGATCGCCCTGCTGACATAGGCGGCGAGTCCGAGCCGTCCGTGTGACGGCGGGACGAGGAGGGCGAAGGCGCGCGGTCGGCGGCGAGGGTCGTCCGCGAGACGCCGGTGCATGTCCGCGACGGGCACGGGGCGAACCAGCGGGTGAGATGGCGGCGGTGCTGCTCGGGGAGGTCCATCGCCCGTCTGCCGTCGGCGGGTTCGTCCGCGTCGGGCGGCGAGCAGCTCGCCCCGCCAGGCGGCGGCCTCACTCATGAGCTGCCGCCAGTCCTCCTTGGTGTGCGCCCCGGCCCGCGCCATCGCCTCGCGGTACGCCGCCGAATACCGCCATTTCAGCTGGGCCGCGGTGGCGTAGCTGAGGTCGAAGGAGATCTCACCGAAGACCTCGAAGCGTTCCTCGGGCGTGAGCGGTAGCCGGCGCGGCGAACGCCGCCACCTGCCCCACCGAGTAGCCCATGTGCCTGGGGAGGGTCAACTCGGCGCGGCGCCTCACACCTCGTCGCGCGCCAGCGCCAGCAACCTGTCCAGGACCCTCGGGGCGCCCATGCGCAGGCCGTCGTGTTCGAACTCGTCCGTGACCCAGGTGCGCAGGCCACGGACCGTGCGCGCGGTCTGAAGGGAGTGGGCCGTGTCGACGTACATGTCGTCGTGGTAGACGGCCGCCACGACCGGGACCTCGTTGGCGGCGAGGCGAGCGGGATCGTACAGGGGCTGCCAGTCGGTGCGGGCTGCGAGCAGGTCGGCGGTCTCGCGCAGCGGGCGCAGGGCCGGGTCGGTCTCGAACATCCAGGGGTGGATCGTCTCGCCGGTGAGGAGCACGGGGCCGTCGCCCGTGAGGGCCTTCGCCGCGTCGAACTGCGGGAACTCGCCGCGGACCCGCTCGGCGGCCCAGGCGGTGGGGCGGGTGTCCTGCCCGTAGATCGACTCGTGGACGAGTGCGTAGAGGGGATGTGCGGCGTACGACAGGAGGGACTGGGCCTGCTCCTGGAAGGCGTCCGACAGCTCCGGGCCGCCGGGCGTGCGCACGAAGGCGTCCTCCAGGAGGTGGTGCAGCCGATGGCTGCCGTCGCTCGTGCCGAGCATCAGGCCGAAGGACTGGAAGGCCTCGACGGTGAACCGGTAGCCGTTCGGGAGGACCACGTTGTGGGTGAGGAGGTGGTCGGCGATGTGGCGGACCCGGTCCACGTCCTGCGGGTAGCGGGCGTAGTGCGCGGTGACCTTGCGTTCGATGCGCGGGTAGGCCGCCCGGTAGACGTCGTCGGCATGGGCGTGCAGGGAGGGCAGGCCGCCGGTGATGACGGCGGTGGCGAGGCCTTCGGGGGCGAGGGAGAGGTACGACACCGTGCAGAAGCCGCCGAAGCTCTGGCCGAGCACGGTCCACGGGGCGCCGCCGGTGACCTCGGGGCGGATGGTCTCGCAGTCCCGGACGATGGAGTCGGCGCGGAAGAGCGTGAGGTAGTCGGCCTGTTCGGCGGGGCCGCCGCGCAGCGGGAGCGTCTGCCGGGTGGCGGGTGTGGAGCTGCCGGTGCCGCGCTGGTCGAGGAGGAGGACGCGATAGTCCTTCAGGGCTCGGTCGAGCCAGGCCTGACGCCCGACGAAACGATTCGCTCCGAAGCCTGGACCACCCTGGAGATACAGCAGCCACGGCAGCTCCTGCCCGGCCTTGTCGCTCGCGACCACCTCGCGGGCGTACAGCTCGATCGTCTCCCCGTACGGGTCGGCGTGGTCGAGGGGCACGGTGAAGCGGCGGTCGGTGAGGATGACGCCGGGCTGGCGGTAGCTGAGGCTCAACGGGTCTCCCGGGACGGGATGGGACGGATGCCACGGACGCGTCCCAGTGCAGCACATGACCCGGGCGCGCGCCGAGCCCCGGGATCATGGATTGTTACTGAACTTCCGGTCAGCTACGGCCGGGGCAGGGCTCAGCGTGCGGCGAGGCTGGAACGGCGTACCACCAGCTCCGGCTGGAGCACCACCCGGCGGTGCTCGTGCGTCCGCTCGTCCTCGCCCTGCCCGGTCTCCTCCAGCAGCAGTTCGGCGGCGAGGGCGCCCATAGTGACGGCGGGCTGCCGTACGGAGGTCAGCGGTACGGCAGCCGCCGCCGCGAACTCGATGTCGTCGTAGCCGACGATCGCGAGGTCGTCGGGGACGGTGACGCCCGCCGCGTACAGGGCCTGCAGGACGCCCAGGGCGAGCAGGTCGTTGGCGCAGAACACGGCGGTGGGCCGGTCGGCGAGGCCCAGCAGACGGGCGCCCGCGTCCCGGCCGGCGGCCACGTCGAGGCGTTCGGTGGGCAGCTCGCGCAGCGCGTCGGGGCCGAGCCCGGCCTCAGCGAGCGCGTTCAGGGCGCCGGTACGGCGGTCCCGGACCTGGTGGAACCCGGGCGGCCCGCTGACATAGGCGATCGAGCGGTGTCCGGCGTCCACCAGGTGCCGGACCGCGAGCGCGCCGCCGGCCACGTCGTCCACGGACACCGAGCACTCGGTGGTGCCCTCGGCGACCCGGTCGACCAGCACGAACGGGATGTTGTGCCGGCGGAAGGTCTCGATGTTGCGGCCGGTGGCGTCGGCCGGGGTGAGCAGCACGCCCCGCACTCGCTGCTCGGCGAAGAGGGCCAGGTACTCGGCCTCCTCGGCGGCGTTCTGCGCGCTGTTGCACACCATCACGCCGAGCCCCGCCGCGCGGGCCGCCCGCTCGGCACCCCGCGCCACGTCGACGAAGAACGGGTCGCCCATGTCGAGCACGAGCAGGCCCATGATCCGGCTGCGGCCCGCGCGCAGCTGACGCGCGGACTCGCTGCGGACGTACCCGAGCCGGTCGATCGCGGACAGCACCCGCGCCCGGGTCTCGCCGGCGACGGTGTCCGGGCGGTTGATGACGTTCGACACCGTGCCCACCGACACTCCGGCGGCGCGGGCGACGTCCTTGATACCCACCGACTGGGCCATCGGGCGAAGACCTCCAAGGGGCGAAGAGGGGCGGCGGGCGACCCTTGACATTACCCGCACGCCGCCCCGCTGCGGACAGGGTCAGGCGGGCAGCGCGAAGTCGACGACGTGCAGCGCCGAGGGTGTCGTACCGCTGGACCTCTCCGGTACAGGAACGACAGGACGTTGTCCGCCCGGACCCGTGTCTCGTCGATCACGACCTCACCGAAGGCGTTCAGGTCGCCGCCGTCGTACAGGAGCGTCCAGTCGGTGTACCCGGAGGCCTTCGACGCGCCGGCGATCCGGCCGTGAGGGAGGACCGCGTAGGCGTTGTCGTACGCAGCGGCTGGCCGACCATCCGGTGGACGTGGTGTACGTCGTCGTCGGCGGCGGCACCCGCAACGCGCTGCTGTGCCAGCTGACGGCCGACGCCTGTGGGCTGCCCGTGGTGGCGGGCGCGACGGAGGCGGCGGCCCTGGGCAACGTCCTCGTCCAGGCCCGGGCCCACGGGCTGGTCGGGGACCTGGCCGCGATGCGCCGGCTGCTCACCCGTACCCAGCCGCTGGCCCGGTACGGGCCCCGGGGCGACGGCACCCGCCGGCGGGAGGCTGGGGCGCGGCTCGCCATGCGGTGAGGGCGTCGGCCCCGGCGAGGCCGTCTCCCCTCGGCGGTGTCCGCCCACTACCCTGCACTCGTCCGATGACCGACCCCGAGGAGCCGCGATGCGTGTCGCTCTGTTCCTGACCTGTGTCAACGACACGCTCTATCCGGACACCGGCCGTGCCGTGGTGAAACTGCTGACCAGGCTGGGGGTCGACGTGGACTTCCCGATGGGCCAGAGCTGCTGCGGACAGGCGCACTACAACACCGGCTACCGGCACGAGGCCGAGCCGCTGGCCCGGCACTTCTCCGATGTCTTCCGGCAGTACGAGGCGATCGTGACCCCGTCCGGGTCCTGCGGGGCGATGGTGCGGGAGCTGTATCCCCGGATGGGCGAGCGGGCCAGGGCCGAGGGGCGCGGGGACTCGCTCGCGCGGACCGTGGCGCCGGTGGTGCCGAAGACGTACGAGCTGACGGAGTTCCTGGTGGATGTGCTGGGGGTGACGGATGTGGGCGCCTGCTACCCGCACACGGTCACCTATCACCCGACCTGCCACGGGCTGCGCGGCCTGGGGCTGGGCGACCGGCCGCGCCGGCTCCTCCAGGCCGTCAAGGGGCTGGAACTGGTCGAGTTGCCGGGTGCCGAGGAGTGCTGCGGGTTCGGTGGCACGTTCGCGCTGAAGAACGCCGAGGTGTCGGCGGCGATGGGCGCGGACAAGGTGCGCAACGCCGAGTCGACCGGCGCGGAGGTGCTGTGCGCGGCCGACAACTCGTGTCTGATGCACATCGGCGGCACGATGAGCCGGCTGCGGACGGACATGCGGCCGGTGCACATCGCGGAGATCCTGGCGAGCACGGAGGAGGAACCGGCGGCATGAGCGGAACGTTCGTCGGCATGCCGGCCTTTCCGGAAGCGGCGCGCGCTGCGGTCCACAACCCCACGTTGCGGGACAACCTACGCCATGCCACGCACACCATCCGGGCCAAACGGGCCCGCGCGGTGGCCGAGCTGGACGACTGGGCGCCGTTGCGCGAGGCGGGGCGCCGGATCAAGGACCACACGCTGCGCCATCTCGACCGGTATCTGGAGCAGTTGGAGGAGTCGGTCACCGCGGCGGGCGGTACGGTCCACTGGGCGGCGGACGCCGACGAGGCCAACCGGATCGTCACGGACCTGGTGAAGGCGACCGGTGAGTCGGAGGTCGTCAAGGTCAAGTCGATGGCCACACAGGAGATCGGGCTCAACGAAGCCCTTCTCGAAGAGGGCATCCGCGCCTACGAGACCGATCTCGCCGAACTGATCGTGCAGCTGGGCAAGGACCGGCCCTCGCACATCCTGGTGCCGGCCATCCACCGCAACCGGGGTGAGATCCGGGACATCTTCCGCTCCGAGATGGGCGCGTGGGGCCGGCCGGCTCCCGAGAACCTGACCGACACGCCCGCCGAACTCGCCGAGGCGGCCCGGCTGCATCTGCGGGAGAAGTTCCTGCGGGCCAGGGTCGGTGTCTCGGGCGCCAACTTCATGGTCGCCGAGACCGGCACCCTGGTGGTCGTCGAGTCCGAGGGCAACGGCCGGATGTGTCTGACCCTCCCCGAGACACTGATCTCGGTCGTCGGCATCGAGAAGATCGTGCCCACCTGGCGGGACCTGGAGGTCTTCCTGCAGACCCTCCCCCGCTCCTCCACCGCCGAGCGCATGAACCCGTACACGAGCATGTGGACCGGCACGGCGGACGAGGACGGGCCGCGGAGCTTCCACCTGGTGCTGCTCGACAACGGCCGCACCGACACCCTCGCCGACCAGGTGGGCCGCCAGGCCCTGCGCTGCATCCGCTGCTCGGCCTGTCTGAACGTGTGCCCGGTGTACGAGCGGGCGGGCGGCCACGCCTACGGCTCGGTCTATCCGGGTCCGATCGGCGCGATCCTCAGCCCCCAGCTCCGGGGCACCGCAAGCGAGATCGACGCCTCGCTGCCGTACGCGTCGAGCCTGTGCGGCGCCTGCTACGACGTGTGCCCGGTGGCCATCGACATCCCCGAGGTGCTGGTGCATCTGCGGGAGCGGGTCGTGGAAGGCGGCCCGGCGGTGCGGCAGGGCAACAAAGTGGTGCTGAAACCGGCCAAGGGACACGCGGCCGAGCGGGCGGCGATGCGCGCGGCGCGCTGGGCGTTCGCCCACCCCGGCGCCCTGCGTGCCGGTCAGCGGCTCGCCTCCCGCACCCGCCGGCTGCACCCTCGTACCCTGCCGGGCCCGGGGAAGGCGTGGAGCGCCACCCGGGATCTGCCGCGGGTGCCCGCGGAGCCCTTCCGGGACTGGTGGCAGCGCACGCGCGGCGGAAAGGACGGCGCCAAGTGAGCAGCAGGGACAGGATCCTGGGCCGGGTGCGGCGGGCACTCGCCGACGTGCCACCCGACGACCGGCCGTACGAGGAGGCCGTGCCCCGGGACTATCTGCGCGAGCACGGGGAGCGCACGGCGGAGCAGACGGTGGAGCTGCTGGCCGGGAACCTGGCGGACTACCGGGCGATCGTGCACCGCGCCGACGCGGAGGAACTGCCGCTGCTCGTCATGCGGCTGCTGGCCGGGCACGGCGCGCAGGAGGTGCTGGTGCCGCCCGGGCTGCCGCCGCAGTGGATGGCCGCCGCGGACCCGGTGCGGATCCACGACCGGGCAGCGAGCACCCCGCAGCGGCTGGACCGGGTGGACAGCGTGGTGACGGGGTGCGCCGTGGCGATCGCCGAGACCGGCACGATCGTCCTGGACGGTTCTCCGGACCAGGGCCGGCGCCGTATCTCGCTCATCCCGGACCACCACATCTGTGTCGTGCGCGTACCCGATCAGGTCGTCTCCTCGGTCCCGCAGGCCCTCGAACGCCTGGACCCGGCACGCCCGTTGACCTGGATCTCCGGCCCGTCCGCCACCAGTGACATCGAACTGGACCGGGTGGAGGGCGTGCACGGACCGCGCAAGCTGGAAGTGATCCTGCTGAGCTGACCTGCCGCCGAGGAAGCCGACGGAGAGCGGTCTGTCGTCGTCCTACATCGCACGCCGTCAGTCATGCCGTCACCCCTTCGACCTTCCGCAGTTGTATCGATTTAGGGCGATCGGGGAGCAATCGAGGGGTGAAACTATGGGGGTGACGATGGATGCGCCCGTAGACCCGGCACAGGTTGCTTGAGTCGTTTCAGTGTGCGGGAGAGCAGGCGGCGGGCGGCGCCGTTAGCGTGAGGGAATGATCCGGTTCGAGCACGTCACCAAGCGGTATCCGGACGGTACGACGGCTGTGGACGGTCTCTCCTTCGAGGTGGCGGAGGGGGAGCTGGTCACGCTCGTCGGCCCGTCGGGCTGCGGCAAGACGACGACCATGATGATGGTGAACCGGCTCATCGAGCCGACCTCCGGCCGGATCCTCGTCGACGGCGAGGACATCGCCGGCGTCGACCCGGTGCGGCTGCGCCGCCGTATCGGGTACGTCATCCAGCAGGTGGGCCTCTTCCCGCACCGCACCGTCCTGGACAACACCGCGACCGTGCCCGCGCTGCTCGGCTGGAAGCGCGTGAAGGCGCGGGCGCGGGCCGCCGAACTGCTGGACCTGGTGGGGCTGGACCCGAAGACGTACGGGCCGCGCTACCCGGAACAGCTGTCCGGCGGGCAGCGGCAGCGGGTCGGCGTGGCGCGGGCGCTCGCGGCGGATCCGCCTGTGCTGCTGATGGACGAGCCGTTCGGGGCGGTCGACCCGGTCGTGCGGGAGCAGTTGCAGGACGAGTTCCTGCGCATGCAGGCTGCCGTGCGCAAGACGGTGCTGCTGGTCACGCACGACATCGAGGAGGCCGTCCGGCTCGGGGACCGCATCGCCGTCTACGGGCAGGGCCGGATCGAGCAGTTCGACACGCCGGGCGCGGTGCTCGGGGCGCCCGCGACCCCGTACGTCGCCGGTTTCGTGGGCTCGGACCGGGGGTTGAAGCGGCTGTCGGTCACCACGATCGAACCGGACGACCTCGAACAGCCGCCCGTGGCCCGGCTGGAGGAGCCCGCCGAACGCGCCGTCGAGCGGCTGCGGGCCGAGGGCGCGCGGTGGACGGTGGTCCTCGACGGGCACGGCGATCTGCACGGCTGGGCCGGGATCGACGAACTGGCGGCGGGCGGCCGGGTCGGGGACCTGGCCCACCGGATGACCGCATGGGTGCCGGTGGGCGCGCCGCTGAAGCAGGCGTTCGGGGTGATGCTCCAGTACGACGCCGGGTGGGTCGCGGTGCTGGACGGCGCACGCTTCCTCGGCGTGCTCACCCCGGCGAAGCTGCACGAGGCGCTGCGCCGCTCGGTGGACGCGGATGCGCGGGGCGTGACGCGGGGGCAGGTGCCGTTCGACTCGGTGGCGGACGCGTGAGGCCTTTCACTTCAGCAGGCCCTCTTCCTTGAGGTAGATCCGGGCCACGTCGGCGGGCAGCCGGCGCCAGCTGTCGACCTGCTGGTTCAGCTGTGCCAGGTCCTTCGTCGTGAGAACGTCGTTGAGCTTGCCGAGCGCCTGGGCGACGCGGTCGCTGCCGGCGCGGGAGCGGTTGACGACCGGGACCACGTAGTCGGCGTTCTGCAGATGCCTGTCGTCGGCGAGCAGCACCAGGCCGAAGGAGTCCAGCGTGGCGTCCGTGGTGGTGGTCAGCACCATCTGGTCCCGGCCCTCCTGCACGGCCCGCTTCGCCTGTGTGGTGCCGACGCCCTTGGGGTCGACACCGGTGATGTCGATGCCGTACACCTTCTTCAACCCCGGCTTGCAGTACGGCCGTTGCACGCACTCGTCACCGGCGGCGAGCCGCACCTTCAGCTTCGCGGCGCCGACGTCGCCGAGGGTCTTGAGGTGGTGCTCGCGGGCGTAGGCGGCGCTGACCGCGAAGGCGTTCTGGTCCACGGCACGGCCGGGCGGGAGGACGGTGAGCCCACGGGGCGTGGCGAGCGTGCGCAGGGCCTTCATGGTGGCGGCGAGGTCGGGTGAGCCGACCGGTTTCGCGTCGGCGCCGTGGGTCCTGGCGTTCAGCCAGTCGGCGAAGGTGGCCGCGTACTCGGGCACGATGTCGATCTGCCCGGACTCCAGCGCCGGTTCGTACAGCTCCCGGTTGGCGACCGTGAGGATGGAGGTCCTGTACCCCGCCTGGTTCAGCAGCTGGGCATACATCTGGGCGAGCAGGTCGCTCTCGGTGAAACCGGCCGAGCCGATGGTCAGATGGCGACTGTCACCGGGCGGCGCGGTGACCTCACCACGGTTCTCCAGGGAGGGGCCGGTGGAACAGGCGGTGAGGGCGAGGAGGGTGAGAACGGCGAGAAGGGCGACCGCAGCGAGGACCCTTCTGGTGGGCCGTTCCAGGCGGGCGGGGGCTCCGCGCGTCGGCCGTTGGGGGCTTGCGGGGACGTCGCCCTCCGACCGTTGCGGGCCTGCGGGGGCGCCATCCGTCGACTCTTGCGGGACCGCAGAAGCACCACCCATCGACCCTCGCGGGACCGCAGAAGCACCACCCATCGACCGCTCCGGGCCTGCGCACGCTCTTCTCGTCAGCCGACCCGGACCTGCGGGGGCACCGCCCATCGGCCCTTGCGAGTCCGCAGGAGCACCGCCCGGCGGCCGCCCCCGGCCGCGGCCAACGCCGGTGGTCGGCCGCTCCTCGGCCGCGCCGATCGCCCACTGCCCCACGCCGGTCCCGGCTGTCGGCTGGCCCGCGCCCCGGCCCTGGCCGGTCATCGGCCGGACCGTGCCCACGTCGGCGTCAGCCGCTCCGCGAGCTCGAAGATGCCCTCGACGACCAGTGCGAAGACGGCGACGAGCAGGGCGCCGGCGACCACCTGGGGCGTGCTGGCGAGGTTGAAGCCGGCGGTGATGATCCGGCCGAGGCCGCCGCCCCCTGCCAGCGCGGCGATGGTGGCGGTGGCGACGAGCTGGACGGCGGCGATCCGCACCCCGTTCAGGATCAACGGCAGCGCCAGGGGCAGTTCCACGCGCAGCAGCATCTGCCGTCCGGTCATCCCCATGCCCCGGGCCGCCCGCACGACACCACGGTCGACCTCGCGCATGCCGACGTACGCATTGGTGAGCAGCGGCGGAACGGCGAACAGCACCAGAGCCACCACCGTGGGCCCCTCGCCCCACCTGCCGACCGGCGTCAGAAGCAGCAGGACCAGGACCGCGAAGGTGGGCACGGCCCGGCCGACGTTGGAGATGTTGACGGCGAGCGCGCCGCCCTTGCCGAGGTGGCCGAGGACCAGAGCGACGGGCAGCGCGACCAGGCAGCTGAGGACCAGGCAGACCACGGTGAGCGCCAGGTGCTGGAGCAACCGGTGCCGGATCCCGTCGTCGCCCGACCAGTGCGCGGGGTCGGCGAGCCAGTCCCAGGTCGCGGTGAGGGTGCTCATGCGCACCTCGCCCTCGTCCGAGCGGCACTCATGTCCGGCCCGCCTTCACCCCGATGGCCCTCGCGCGTGCCCGCCGGCGCCGTGGGGGCACGCGTGCGCGGCCCGCCCTGGTCCAGGGCGTGATCAGCCACTGCAGGCCCAGCAGGAGCAGGTCGGCGGCGACGGCGATCAGCACGCACAGCACGGACGCGGTGAGGACCTGGGCCTTGAAGTAGGTGTTCATGCCGGCGTAGATGAGGTTGCCGAGGCCGCCGAACCCGACGATCGCGCCGACCGTGACCAGGGACACCGCCGAGACGGTGGCGATGCGCAGGCCGGCCATCGCGGCGGGCAGGGCGAGGGGCAGTTCCACGGTGAGCAGCAGGCGGACCGGGCCGTAGCCGAGGCCGCGCGCGGCCTGCCGGGTCTCCTCCGGGACCGCGCGCAGGCCCGCGAGGATGTTCCGGACGAGCAGGGTGAGCGAGTACAGCACGAGCCCGGCGACGACGAGCGTGGCCGAGAGGCCGTACAGGGGCAGGAGCAGGGAGAACATCGCCAGCGAGGGGATCGTGTAGAGGACCGTCGTCACCGCGAGGACGGGTCCCGCCGCCCAGGCCCAGCGGCGGGCCAGCACGGCGAGCGGCACGGCGATGACCAGACCGATCAGGACCGACAGGGCGGTCAGTCGAAGGTGCTGCACGACCGCGTCGAGGAGGATGTGGCGGCGGGTGCTCAGATAGGCGCCGCAGAGCCACTCGTTGCGCGCGAGGCAGTCGTTCGGGGGCGCGGTCACGGTTTCATTGGACCGGGTGGCCGAGCGGACCGGCGCGCTGTGCTGGCCCACACGGGGCAAAGCCGGCCCACGCGGGGCAAGGCCGGCCCACGCGGGGCAAGGCCGGTCCCCACACGTGAGGCAAGGCCGGTCCCACACGGGCATGTGGGGTGCCGGGCCATTCCGAAGCAGGGCCCTGGCTAGTCCATCCCGGCCGCGTCCAGCAGCGCCGTCACCGTCGTCGTCGCCAGCCCGTCGTCCAGGTGCTCCACCTTCGCGCCCGCCCGTGCGCTGGCGCCGTCGAAGACCAGCAGGAGCTGGCGGGCGAGCAGCCCGGGGTCGCGGGCGCCGCCGCGCTCCGCCTCGGCGCGGAAAGCCGCGGCGAGCCGCTCCTTGACCGCGCGGGCGACCGCGCGGGCGGGGTGCTCCGGTTTCTTCAGCTCCACCAGGACGGCCAGGTAGGGGCAGCCGTGGTAGCCGGCGTCCACGGAGACCTGTTCCAGGCGCTGGAAGACGTACAGGATGCGCTCGCGCGGGGTCGCGGCCTCCGGGTCTGGGTGGGCGAACTGCGGCTGCAGTGCTACGAGGGCGTGGACGAGTCCCGGGCGCTGTACGAGTGGAACCACGCCAAGCAGCTGCTGCGGATCAGCGCCGGTCGCGACGAGAGCTGGGACGAGACCCGCACCGACATCTTCAGCGAGGAGTTCCTGCTCCCCCGCCCGCTGCTCACCGCCATCCGCGGTGACGAGCCGACGGTGCTGCTCATCGACGAGACCGACAAGGCCGACGTCGAGATGGAGGGCCTGCTGCTGGAGGTGCTCAGCGACTTCCAGATCACCGTCCCGGAGCTGGGCACGGTCACCGCGACCCGGCGCCCGTTCGTCGTCCTCACCTCCAACGCCGGACGGGAGCTGTCCGAGGCGCTGCGCCGCCGCTGCCTGTTCCTGCACATCGGCTTCCCCGAGGAGGAGCTGGAGCGGCGGATCGTACGGCTGAAGGTGCCGGGCCTCGGCGCGGCGCTGGCCGAGTCCGTGGTCCGGGTGGTCCGGGCGCTGCGCGCGATGGACCTGCGCAAGGCGCCGTCCGTGGCCGAGACCATCGACTGGGCGCGCACCCTGCTGGCCCTGGGCGCCGACACGCTGGACGAGATGGTCGTACGGGACAGTCTCGGGCTGATTCTCAAGCATCAGGACGACATCCAGAGGGCGGCGGCCAAGCTCGACCTGGACGCGCTGTGACCGCGGTAGCCGAGCGGATCACCGGCCTGGTCGGCGCGCTGCGCGCACACGGGGTGCGGATCGGCACGGGCGAGACGGTGGACGCGGCCCGCGCGGTGGAGGCGCTGGGGCTGGCGGACCGGGAGCGGCTGCGCGAGGGGCTGGCCGCGACGCTGCTGCACGGCCCGGGGCAGCGGGCGGTGTTCGACCCGGTCTTCGACCTGTACTTCCCGCGCGGCGTCGGCGGCCCGGACGGGGCATCCGGGGACCGGGAGGCGCTGCGCGACCGCCTGGCGCAGGCGCTGGCGGCCGACGACCGTGCCCTGATGGCCCGGTTGGCGACGGAGGCCGTCGACGGCTTCGGCGGATACGGCAGTTCGCCCGGCTCGGACGGCTGGTCGGCGTACCAGACCCTGGACCGGCTGCGCCCGCAGACCCTGTTGGCCCGGGTGCGGGCCGATGCCCGGGGCCGGGACGGCAGCGATGCCGGCTTCGCGGACCGGTTGCTGGACGACGAGATCCGGCACCGTATCGAGGAGTTCCGCCGGATGGTGGGGGCGGAGGCGCGGCGCCGGGTCGCCGAGCGGCGCGGGCGGGACGAGATCGCCCGGCGCGGTGTCGTACCGACCGCCGACCGGGTGGACTTCCTGTTCGCGAACCGGGACCAACTGGCCGAACTGCGCACGGCGGTTCACCCGCTGGCGCGCAAGCTCGCCACCCGGCTGGCCGCACGCCGCCGCAGGACCGCACGCGGCACCGTCGACCTGCGCCGCACCCTGCGTTCCTCGCTGTCGACGGGCGGGGTGCCGATGCGGCCGGTGCTGCGCCGGCGCCGCCCGGTCCGCCCCGAACTGGTGCTGCTCTGCGATGTGTCCGGCTCGGTGTCCGGCTTCTCGGACTTCACGATGCTGCTGGTGCAGGCGCTGCACGACCAGTTCAGCAAGGTCCGCGTGTTCGCGTTCGTCAACCGGCTGGACGAGGTGACCGGCCTGCTCGGCCACGGCCGCGCCGACCCCGACGGCTTGAGCGCCCGGATCCGCGCCGAGGCCACGCTGACCGGCTGGCACGGCAGCAGCGACTACGGCATGGCGCTGGGCGAGTTCGCCGAGCGGTACGGCGGCGCGGTGGGTCCGCGTACGACCGTGTTCGTCCTCGGGGACGCCCGGACGAACATGAGCGACCCGAACCTGGCCGCCGTACGCGAGGTCGGCCGACGGGCCCGCCGCGTGTACTGGCTCAACCCGGAGCCGCGCGCCCAGTGGGGCACCGGCGACTCGGCCGCGCCCGCCTACGCCGACCTGGTCGAGATGCACGAGTGCCGTACGGCCCGTCAGCTCAGCGCGCTGATCGCCCGGCTGCTGCCGGTGTGATCGACTACTCCGGGCAACGACCGCGATCGGCACCGCGATCCGCACTCTTGATCCGCACTCTCGATCCGCAGCTGAACCGACTTGAACCGCACCTGAACCGCACCGAAGGGCGTACGCCATGAGCCAGTCCCCCGTATCGCTCGGTACCTTCCCCACCCCCGTCGAGCCGGCGCCCCGGCTGGCCGCCGCGCTCGGGCTGGGCCCCGGGGACCTGTGGATCAAGCGGGACGACCTGACCGGTCTGGGCGGCGGCGGCAACAAGATCCGCAAGCTGGAGTGGGTGGTGGGCGCGGCCCTCGCCGAGGGCGCGGACACGCTCGTGACCACGGGTGCCCCGCAGAGCAACCACGCCCGGCTGACCGCCGCGGCGGCCGCCCGGCTGGGCCTTTCCGCCGTCCTCGTGCTGCGCGGCACACCGGGCGCCTCGCGCTCCGGGAACCTCGCGCTGGACGGGCTGTTCGGGGCGCGGCTCGTCTGGGCGGGCGAGGTGGACCGGGCGGGGCTGGACGCGGCGGCGGCCGAGGTGTGCGCGCGGCTGCGGGCCGGCGGTGCCCGGCCCGCGCTGATCCCGTTCGGCGGGTCGGGGGTGCTGGGCGCCCGTGGCTATCTGCGCTGCGGCGAGGAACTGGACGCGCAGCTGCCCGAGCTGCGGACGGTGGTGGTCGCGCTCGGCTCGGGCGGCACCATGGCCGGGCTGGTCGCGGCCCTGGGCACCGGTGCGGTGCTCGGCGTCGACGTGGGCGCGCTGGCCGACCCGGCGGCGGCCGTGGCGGAGTTCGCGGCGCCGCTCACCGCGGAGAAGGTCACGGCCGAGGCGCTGCGGGTGCGCCGGGACCAGGTGGGCGCCGGGTACGCGACGCTGACCGGCCCGGCGAGCGAGGCGCTCCGGCTCGCCGCCCGCACCGAGGGCCTGGTCCTGGACCCCGTCTACACGGCCCGGGCCCTCGCCGGCCTGCACGCGGCCGTCCGCGACGGTGACATCCGCCCGGGCGAGAAGACGGTATTCGTCCACACCGGCGGCCTCCCCGGCCTCTTCGGCCACCCGGACACCGTCACCTTCGCGGAGGAGGGGGCGGGAGCCTTGGAGGACTGAGGGCGCGGGTGACGCTTCTTGGGTGGCGGAGGAAGGCGGCACCGGACACCGGTACGGCGACCGGGTCGCACCGTGTGCGACCCGGTTCCGCGAGCGGGTGGAGCGCCGTGCCCGCTCGGTCAGTCCTTCGCGTACTCGTTCGCCATGGTCCCGGCGAAGTCGAAGACCACGACCTGTTCGTCACCCACCACCCAGGCGTCGTGGCCGGGCGGGCACACGAACACGTCGCCGGGGCCGATCTCGGCCTCGCCGCCGTCGTCCATGCGCAGGCGCATCCGCCCCTGCATCACATAGCCGTTGTGGTGGACCATGCAGCTCTCGGTGCCCGCGATCGGCGCCACGGACTCCGACCAGCGCCAACCCGGTTCGAACGTGCCGACCGCGAAGTCGAGCCCGGTCAGATGGAGCGCCTCGAGGTGGCCGCGGGGGAAGTCACGCCGTTCGTCCGGCTTCTCGACCGTCTTCACTTCCAGCATGACGGTGTCCTCCCTTCCGGCCGCTGAGCGCGGCCGGGGCCGGCCACCGTCCCCCGGCGGCCTCGGACGGCACCGGCGCTGCGGCGGCGGCCGTACCCCACCCCACCATCGTCGGCCCCGCGCCGGTGCGGCGCCATTCGGCTCGGACAACGATGCCGAGCGGGCAGCTGGAGCCCGTGGAAGGCACCGGAGCGGAGTGGCGCCCACGGGAAATCTCCCGGTCGTCGCCTGCAACCTCCGCCGGGGTCGGGCGTCTGTCCGGCTGGAGGCCTCCACTTCGGCCCCATGTCCGTACCCGGACGACCGAAGGAACCCATGTCCGCACACCGTGCGTCCCGGCCCGCCCCTGCCCGCAGGCTGCGTGCCGCCCTGGGGGTCTCCGCCGTGGGCGCGGCCCTGGCCGTCACCGGGCACCATGACCGCCGAGGCGGGGCCCGCTCGGTGCTGCGCCGGCGCAGGACCGTACGGGCGCACAGCCCCGCCCCCGCACAGCACGCGCCCGCCCCGGAGGAGGACGTGCTGCTGCACGAGGACCACCGGGAGGTGCTGGCCGGCGCTGCGCACCCTGACCCGGCGTCAGCGCGAGGTCCTGGTGCTGCGCTACTGGTCGCATCTGGGCGAGGCCGAGATCGCTGCGACGCTCGGTCTGTCGCGGGGTGCCGTCAAGTCCACGGCCGGCCGGGCCCTGGACGCCCTCGGCCTACGTCTGGAGGGGCTGCGATGAACGAGTCCGGTACCGGCACCGCGCAGACGCCGGTCGAGGAGCGGCTGCGGGCCCCGCTGGCCGCACGCGCCCACTCCATCGCTTCCGCCGACCTGCGCCCCCTGGGCCCGCCGACGGCCGCGTCCCGGCCCCGCCGCGTGCTGCAGTGCCGGGCCGTGCCGGGCGCGCCGGCGCTGGCCGCCGTGGCCGCGCTGATGTTCTTCACCGCGCACGGCGGTCCTTCCCGACCGGCCGAGCCGGCCCACGTCCCGCGTCCCACGTCCCGCGTCCCACGTCCGACGGTCGGCACGCCGTCCCCGGTGCCGAGCACGGCCACCCCGTCCACGGCCGAGCCGTCGCCGAGTGCGCCGCACCCGTGACCAGGCCATAAGTCAGTTGATTGGCTTAACCAAGGAAAATCCGTGATTCCGCACCCGCCGGTACGACGCTCGCCCCGCTAAGTTGGGCGCCATGAGCAACCTTGACCGCGCGCCCGTGCCCAGTGTCTGCGGCGGCCGCGGATTCGTCGTCGCCGAGCCCGTCCGCGAACTGCTGAGCCCCCGCCAGGTGAAGCTGGGTGAGTCGACCGAGGTGCGCCGGCTGCTGCCCAACCTCGGGCGTCGCATGATCGGCGCGTGGGCGTTCGTCGACCACTACGGCCCGGACGACATCGCCGACGAGCCCGGCATGCAGGTCCCGCCGCATCCGCACATCGGGCTGCAGACGGTGAGCTGGCTGCACGAGGGCGAGGTACTGCACCGCGACTCGACGGGCAGCCTGCAGACGATCGGGCCCCGGCAACTGGGCCTGATGACCTCGGGCCGCGCGATCAGCCACTCCGAGGAGAGCCCGCGCCCGCACGCCCGCTTCCTGCACGGCGCCCAGCTGTGGGTGGCACTGCCCGGCGAACACCGGCACACCGACCCGAAGTTCGAGTACCACCCGGACCTGCCCACGGTCACCGCGCCCGGCCTGACCGCCACAGTGATCCTCGGCGACCTCGACGGCTCCGCCTCGCCCGGTACGACGTACACCCCGATCGTCGGCGCCGACCTCGCCCTCGCCCGGGGCACGGACGTACGGCTGCCCCTGGAGCCCGACTTCGAGTACGGCGTCCTGGCCATGTCCGGCGAGGTCCATGCGGACGGCGTACCCGTGCTCCCCGGCTCGCTGCTCTACCTCGGCTGCGGACGCTCCGAACTACCGCTGCGCGCCGAGTCGGACGCCGCGATCATGCTGCTCGGCGGCGAGCCGTTCGCGGAGGAGCTGATCATGTGGTGGAACTTCGTCGCCCGCTCCCAGGAAGAGATCCTAGAGGCTCGCGAGGACTGGATGAAGGGCGTTCGTTTCGGCGAGGTGAAAGGCTACGACGGCGCTCCGCTGCCAGCACCCGAGCTGCCGCCCGTGCCATTGAAGCCGCGCGGAAGAGTGCGCTGACCTGGGGAGACGCCGGAACTGGTGGTCCGGGTCCCCGACCGCACCTCCGCATGGCCAGCGGCAACAGCTCTGCCGCTTCGGGCCCTGCTGGTCGAACAGCCCGAATCAGCCGGCGAGCCAACCGGATACTGGATGACCAACCTGCCCGCCACCACCCCAATCACCGACCTGGTCGGAAGCAGCCGCCTCAGCAGGGCATGTCCGGCGTGGCGGTCGTCGGCGCGCCGGAAGATGAACTCTCCCTCGTAGGGCACGGGCCGCGGGCGCAGCGCCCCGCTCTGGACGTCCTCGATCTCGACGCGCACACCGGCCGCGCTGCCGCTGTCTGCCATGCCCATGCTCGTTCGTGTCTCCGCATCGGTCCGGTCCTGGGCAGCCCCGCAGCTACTGGTGCGCGTCCGCCGACGCGGTTCACCGAAGTGGGGTCGGCTCGGCGCAGAGGGTGCGGCACGACCTTACTGGTGTGGCACGAACTTACTCCGGCCGTTGTGAGTGCCGGTTCGATCGTCGGCGCAGGGTGAAGGCGCAGCCGAGCATGCCGAGCCCCCAGGCGATCAGAAGGGCACCCCACAGCGGCATGGTCACCACCGGAATGAGCAGGCGGATCCTGATACTCGTGCGGTTCTCGAAGATGAAGACCAGCGCGATCACAGTGATCAGAGCGAACGGTGCGACGCGGCGGACGCCCGGGCGGGAAAAGAACGGCGTGTGCGCCTTGTGGTCTGTGCTGGTCTGAGCCATGAGGTTGTCTCTCCATCACGTTGCCCCTGCATCCAGCGTCCCCGTTCAGTGCGTGGCGCGCCACCGAAGTGGTCTGCTCTGCCGCGGCAACTCGTCCGGGCGTCGTACAGGGGATGGTGGTGGCTACGGCGACCACGCTACGACCTGTGCCTAAGGTGGGGCTCGTGGCCCTTTTGTCGGGTGGCTCCCGACACAATGGGCTGGTTACCCACACACCTATCGACATGGCTCTGGCCTGCACAGATTGCCTGCAAACCATTCTCTGATTCTGCCGTCCACGCGACCCGAGGTGCGAACCACACCCGACAGGACGAGATTGGAACTAGCCCAATCGGCCGAACGCGAAAGCGCGGTTGTGCGGGACCGTACGACGTGCAGGAGGCTGTGATGACCAGTCATGTGAGTGGAACTCGCCCGGACGCGGCAGTGCGGAGTTCCGCAAGAACCGGTCCTGGCAGCGGCTGGGTGGTTTTCGCCGCCGTTTTGATGATCTTCGGCGGGCTGATGACACTCTGCGCAGGTATCGCTGCCATCGCCAAAGGCGCTGTGTTCGTCGCTACCCGCACCTACGTGTTCCAGTTCAGTCTCACCGGATGGGGCTGGGTCCACCTGATCATGGGCATAGTCATCGCTCTCGCTGGTTTCGCCCTGTTCCGGGATGCCACCTGGGCGAGGGTCGTCGGCGTGGTGCTGACCGGCCTGTCCATGTTCGCGAACTTCCTGTGGATCCCGTACACGCCGTTCTGGGCGATCGTCCTGATCGCGATCAACGGCTTCGTCATATGGGCACTGTGCACCGCTCCGAGTCCGGCAGAGCGCTGAAGCAAGAAATGTCATCTTGCGCCCCGAAGAGACCGGCTTCGCGCATCTGCTGGCCTTGCTCTATGCGGTGATGCCTGGAGCCAATGTCATTTCCCACGCGCAACTGTGGCGTTCAACGAGTTGGCCGTGCTGTCCCGGGTCGACTGTGGCCGCGGTGCCGGCGGGCGAACCGCAATGCGGCAGCACCGGTGTGGCACGTTCGTGTCCCCGCGAGGCCATGATCCTCAGCGGGGACCAACCGGGGCGCCGGACCTGGTGATCAGCTCAGCTCGACGCGGAGCGACTCGAGGCCATCCGGGATCTCGTCGTCCTCTCTGAGGACATACAAGAACTTATCGCTGCGAGTCACAGCAACTGTGTGGCCGTAGTCGTCCCGTTGTTCCATCGCTCCCAACCCGAAGGAGTCAGGCCCGCAGGGCGAGCACGGGGATCAGCAGTCTGCACGACTTCGCTGTCGTACACAGCCTCACAGATCAGCGAATCGGCATCCTGCCTCGATGAGTCGGAGAACGGAGGTGGAGTCCGGCGAGGCGCAAGTCACAGCTCTCCATTTGCGCGCCTCAGCGAACACGGCGAAACTTGTGTAGGCGTCGCTCCCGCGCACATGCGGTGGGCCGGGCCGTGTCAAGGGCGAGTCCCGACACGGAGACATGGATAGGCAGGCAGAGAGGTCAACGGGCAGACGGCCGACGTGACTGTCGCCGCGCCGGAGCCTGTAGCTGACCTGGGCGGGAGATCACCGCCCCATGAGTGTCGGGCCGCCACTTCAAGAATCCGTAGATGGGTTCCCCGTCATGCAGCCTTTGTTGCGAACAGCCCGAGTGTCTGCGCTAGCCATGCTGGCCGTCTCGATGACGTTGACAGCCCCGTCGGCCGACGCCGGGATCCAGACCAGGCAAGCGGCAGTACCTACCGTCTCCTGCGGGTGGCCGGCCGTGGTAAGTCCCAGCAGACTGAACTTTGCCTTCCCCGAAACAAATGCTACGTACTGGATCATGCCCTACCACTTGGGTCAGGGAGATCAATTGGTGGCAGAGGGCACCTACCCATCGGCCCGCTTCACGTCGCTGACGACATACGACGTCAAGGGATCACCCCTCGACTCACTCCCTGACAAGGGGATAACCCCAACTTCCGGCAGCAAAAACCCGTTCACTGAAGCCCATGCCGGCACAAACCCCGCCCAGCACCGGTACCGCGTCACCGTGCAGACGGGCGTCAAAGCCGGGTCCGGCAACAACACCCTGGCCGCCGCCACCAACAGTGCCACGTCCGCAGCCGGATTCCTGGCGTTGAGGATCTACGTGCCGGCCAAGGCATCCGACCCCACGGGCGGAGCACCCCTTCCCACTCTGTCCGTCCACCACCACAACGGCAGGGTCAGCAACTATGCGACCTGCCCCAAAGCCGGTTCGCCACATGGTACTTCCGGGCCGCTGGCCACGTTCGTGCGGCAACTGGTGAAAACCAACGCGCCTCCCGGAGGATTCGAGGGATGCGGAAAGTCCACCCCGAGCGCCCCGGGCTTCGCAGTGCCCAACAAGGCCGGCGGGCTGTTCCCCAACCCATACAACAAGTACCTGTGCACTCCGATCAGCTACAAGTCCGGTCGCATAGCCGTCATCCGGGGCAAGGCACCGACGTTCCCCAACACCCGTGAAGGTCAGTCGGTGCTCACCAAAACCCAGCTCAGGTACTGGTCACTCTGCGAGAACCAGTGGCAGCTGCCCTATCCGTCAAGTTCCTGTGCCGCTGACTACCAGACGACCCTGGAGAAGAACGGGCGCTACACCTACGTGGTCTCCACACCGCAAGACCGTCCAGCCAACGCGACCACGGGCAACAAGGTGACCTGGATCTCCTGGGGCCCCACCAACGTCAACGGCATCCTGCTCTGGCGGAACATGCTCCCGGCAGACGAGTTCCACAACGCCGTCCAGAACGTCAAGCACGGTCAAGACCCGGCCTCGGTCATGGGTGACTACTACCCGACCATCACCTACTGCACCAAGGCCCAGTTCGCCAAGAGTGGACCTGACGCCTGCCCAGCCTCGTAACGCCAACGGAAATGTGCAGCGGGTACGAGGTGACCTCTCGCGAGGGTGAGGGCAACGACGGCACACGGAGGCCGGGGTTGCGTAGGCATACTCGTCCCGCGCCATCCGCGACCACCTGCGCAAGCGCGGAATCCGGGCAGTGATCCCCATCCCGGCGGAGCCTTCAGGGGCGCGCGCCGAGCCTTTGAGTATGCCCGGGCGTGAGAGCCCCGTTGACAAGACGAGACCGGCTCGCGCCCAGCAGTGTGGGCATGAAGTGTTCAATACTGGGACCGCGTGATTGGCGTGCACTGCTCTCGCTGAGAGCGAAGCCCTGCTGCTCGCCGAGCTGAACGCGGCGGTGAAGCTGGACTGGTCGCACTGCGTGGTCGGCTCCTCCCGCGTCAGGGGGTTGAAAGGGGGAGCCACACGGGCCCGTCACCGGTCGACCGGGGCCGGGCCGGCTGGAAGCACCACCTGATCACTGACGGGAACGGCACCCCGCTCACGGTCCTGCTGACCGGCGGCAACCGCAATGACGTCACCCGACTGCTGCCGTTGCTCGACGCGATCGCGCCAGTCCGTGGCCGCGTCAGCGGTCCCCGCCGCAAGGCGGACTCGCTGTTCGCCGACCGTGGCTAGGACACGATGTCTACCGCGATCAGGTCCGCGTGCGAGGCCTCATCCCGGCGATCGCCCGCCGAGGTACCTGGCACGGCACCGGTCTGGGCGCCTACCGGTGGGTGATCGAGCGGACTTTTGCGTGGCTGCATGGCCTCCGGCGTCTGCGGATCCGCTGGGAACGGCGGGCCGGCATCCACGAAGCCTTCCTCGAACTCGCCTGCTGCCTGATCACCCACCGAGAACTCGGGTCACTGTGTTAGCCGTTGTTGGCGGCCCGCTGCGGCGGCCCTCCCCGGAGCGGTGTGAGACGGGGAGGGACGACAGGATGGGCTGTACCGGGTCGGTCAGCGCGCCGGGACGAGTTCGACCTCCTTGTGGACGCCGGAGGCGTCGACGCCCGGGTAGAGGGCGACGCGGCCGGTGTTCCAGCGGACCAGGACGTCGTTGGGGACCTTGTTGGCGGTGAACGCGCCAGCCGTGACCACGGTGGCGTTGATCCATGCGGACTTGGGCTTCTGGATCGTGATCTCGCCGGGGACGCCGCGGGTGCTCAGACCCGGGTAGATGGTGGTCTCGCCGTCCTTCCAGCGCACCAGCAGGTCGCCGGTGGCCTTGCCGGTGAACTCGCCGTCGGTGATCTGGTCGGCGTAGATCCAGGTCTTGTTGTTGGGCTTGGCCAGCCGTGTTTCCTTGTTCACGCCGTTGGCGGCGAGGTCGGTGTAGAGCGAGGTCTCGCCGTCCTGCCAGATCACGACCAGGTCGTCGCGGCGGTTGCCCGTGGTGTAACGGCCGGCGGCGATCTGACGGGCGTCGGTGAACGCGCCGGCGGCGGCGAGCTGCGCGGATTCCCGCCTGCCGTCGCTGATCCCGCGCCTACGGTCCGGCGCATGATGGACCCCGAGGGGCTGGAGGGGATCGCCGCGCGACGCGCGGAGCTGGACGGACTCGAGGAACGGCTGGCCAACTTGCTGTCCGAGGTGCGGGCCGAGCGGGACGAGCTGGCCGTGGCCGAGCGGGTGTGAGCGGATGAGCGAGCAGATTGCCGACGAGCGGGCGGAGGCAGGGTCGGCGGTCGTTCAAGTGGCGGGTCGGGCAGCGTGGCTGGTCCCAGGCCACGCACCGGGTGTGGAGGGGGCGGCGTTGCCGTCGAAGTAACAGTGCATCCTCGCCGCCGTGCGGCAGGCTGCGGGCCCGGTGGCAACCCGGTAGATCGGCGAGGCGCTGGGCCTGGCCACCGGAGTGGGGGGCAACTGGAACTGCTGCGTGGGAAGCTGACGAAGCTGACCGACCGCGGCTCACCCTGCGCGCCACCAGGTTGATGTGTCACAAACATGTCCTTGAAGGCACACGCCCCGGTCACACCCGGGCTTACAGCCTGGTGACCTGCGCCACAAAGAGAAGCGTAGAGTGTCGAGGATCCACTTTTGGCGCGGTTCGTCGCACTGTCAACTCCCTGTACGGTTGCCCGGCAATTCAACGAACCGCAACAACGGGGGAATCACCGTGAACGCCATGAACACTGGTAAGGCCGTCCGGAGACTGAGCGGGCTCGCGGTCGTCGGGGCGCTCGCCCTGACCGCGACCGCTTGCGGCCCCGACGACTCGTCGGCCCAGTCCGCCCCGTCCTCCTCGGCCACCAGCGCGAGCGCGCCCAAGGGCGCGGCCACCCCGAGCGTGCCGAGCAGCGCTGCCACCGGCTCGGACGGCGCGAGCGGCGCCGGCGGGGCGGGCACTAAGGCGGGCCAGACCCTCAAGATGGGGCAGGCGGCTCACGTCCCGTTCTCGTACGGCACGTCGACGAAGGGCAAGATCGCCCTGACCGTCACCTCGATCGAGCAGGGCAATCCGTCCGACCTGGCCTCGCTGAAGCTCGGCGACCAGGCGAAGGGCAAGGTTCCCTACTACATCCGCTACTCGGTCACCAACGAGGGCGACTCCGACCTGGCCTACGCCAGCGTGGGCCACATGAAGGGCCACCTGGGGGACGGCACCGAGGCCCAGGACCTCATGATCATCGGCGACTTCGACAAGTGCAAGAGTGACGAACTCCCCCAGGGCTTCACCAAGGGCAAGGTCGCCCAGGGCTGCGCGGTGGCGCTCGCACCGTCGGCCTCGACGAAGGTCGTGTCGGCCGAGTACTGGGGCGAGCCCTTCACACTGGGCCAGGGCATCACCTGGAAGTAATCCGGGAACAGCCCCCGTCGGCCGGCCAGCCGACAGAACGCCGCCTCCGACCTGTTCTCGAGGGCCAGAGGCGGCTCTTGCCAATCACCGGCCCGCCGGCGGACGGCGGGATGGGGCCTTGACCCCGAATCCTGGACACGGGTTATGCGGCTGGTGTCAGCGTAGTTGATGTTGGTCGGGACGCTGTTTCGTAGGCGATCGGGCTGCG
>NZ_JBEYEW010000031.1:0-81120 GCF_040634095.1 Streptomyces sp. NPDC007205 | reverse complement strand
GTGTCGGTGGTGGGGCCTTGCGAGACCGCGCTTAATCCTTGCGCCCCCCGCGCCTCCCGGGGGGGGGGGGTCAGGGCGGTCGGCGCGGGGGGGGGGCCCCCCCCCGGCCCCCCCCCCCCCCACCCCGCGGTCACTTCGCCTCCGCGGGCTCCGCTTCCGCCTCCTTGGCCGCCGCGTCGATCGCCGCGAGCGACTTGCGCACCTGGTTGCGGTCCGTCGTGTACCAGAAGTCCGGCAGTGACGCCTTGAGATAGCCGCCGTACCGTGCGGTGGCCAGTCGCTGGTCCAGTACGGCGACCACGCCCCGGTCCCCCGACGCGCGGACGAGCCGGCCGGCGCCCTGGGCCATGAGCAGGGCCGCGTGCGTGGCGGCCACCGCCATGAAGCCGTTGCCGCCCGCGTCCTCCACCGCCTTCTGCCGGGCGCTCATCAACGGATCGTCGGGCCGCGGGAACGGGATCTTGTCCATGACGACCAGCTGGCAGCTGGGGCCGGGGACGTCGACGCCCTGCCACAGGGACAGCGTGCCGAACAGGCAGGTCTTCGGGTCGGCCGCGAAGTTCTTGATCAGTTCACCGAGGGTCTCCTCGCCCTGGAGCAGGATCGGGAACTCGGGAATCCGGGAGCGCAGCTCCTCCGCCGCGAGCTGTGCGGCCCGCATGGACGAGAACAGCCCGAGCGTGCGGCCGCCGGCCGCCTGGATGAGCTCGGTCAGCTCGTCCAGCATGTCGGAGCGCTCACCGTCACGCGCGGGCCGTGCGAGATGCTTGGCGACGTAGAGGATGCCCTGCCTGCGGTAGTCGAACGGCGAGCCGACATCGACGCCCTTCCACTGCGGCAGATCCTCGCCCTCGACGCCCTCGGGGGCGAGCCCCAGCGAGGCGCCGACGCCGTTGAAGTCGCCGCCCAGCTTGAGGGTCGCGGAGGTGAGGACGACGGCGCGGTCGGCGAAGAGCTTCTCCCTGAGCAGGCCCGAGACCGACATGGGGGCGATCCGCAGGGACGCGCCGAAGCGGTCGTGCCGCTCGTACCAGACGACGTCCCACTCCGAGCCGTTCAGGACCCGCTCGGCCACGTCGTGGACCGACTCCACCGAGGCGAGCGCCTGCTTGCGCACCGCGTCCTCGTCCTGCACCGACTTGTCGCGGGTGGAGCCGAGCGCGGTGATGACCGTACGGGCGGCGTCCCGCAGTGCCATGAGGGCGTAACCGAGATCTTCCGGGATCTCCTCCAGGCGGCCCGGCAGGGCCAGCTCCATCAGCCGCTCGAAGCCCTCCGCAGCGGTCTGGAGCTGATCGGCGGCCTTCTCGTCGACGAGCTTGGCGGCGCGGCGCACCGCGCGACTGACCTGGCCGGGTGTGAGTTCGCCGGTCGCGACGCCGGTGACCCTCGAGACGAGTTCGTGGGCCTCGTCCACGATCAGCACCTCGTGCTGCGGCAGCACCGGCGCGCCCTCGATGGCGTCGATGGCGAGCAGTGCGTGGTTCGTGACCACGACGTCGGCGAGCTTCGCACGCTCGCGGGCCATCTCGGCGAAGCACTCGGCGCCGTACGCGCACTTCGACGCGCCCAGGCACTCCCGCGACGACACCGACACCTGCGCCCAGGCACGGTCCGACACACCCGGGGTGAGATCGTCCCGGTCGCCGGTCTCGGTCTCGTCCGACCAGTCACGCAGCCGCAGGAGGTCCTGGCCCAGCTTGCTGGTGGGCGCCGCGGCCTCGAACTGGTCGAAGAGGCCGTCCTCCTCGTCCTGCGGCATTCCCTCGTGCAGGCGGTGCAGGCAGAGATAGTTCGACCGGCCCTTGAGCATCGCGAACTCCGGGCGGCGGCGCAGCTGCGGGTGCAGGGCATCGACCGTGCGGGGCAGGTCGCGCTCCACGAGCTGGCGCTGCAGGGCGAGGGTGGCCGTGGCGACGACCACCCGTTCCCCGTGCGCGAGCGCCGGCACGAGATAGCCGAGCGACTTACCGGTGCCGGTGCCGGCCTGGACCAGCAGGTGGGATCCGTCGTCGATCGCCTCGGCGACCGCTTCGGCCATGGTCACCTGGCCGGGGCGCTCCGTACCGCCGACAGCGGTGACGGCGGCATGCAGGAGTTCAGGGAGTGGGGGCTTCGTCATAGCGTGACCAACCCTACGGCCCGGCACTGACAAACGTGGGCCGGAAGCGGACAGCGGGGGCGGGGCTCCGGGCCGGCTGCCCGCAGACGACATCCTCACGGGTGACGCCGCTCGTACCGCCCCGCAACGCACCGACGTCCGCCCCCGGCCGGCCCACGCTGCCGACGTCCGCGCGGCTCCCGCCCCCCGGCACATCTCTGCCGTGGGCACTGTGTGCCACCGCGATCTCCTTCCGCCGCGCGGGGCGGGTCGGCAGGCTCGATGTCTCGACCACCGTGGATCTATTTCCGTCCGCATCCCTCCGGGAGAGACCAATGGACATCCGGCAACTCCGGACCTTTCACCGTGTGGCCACGCTGGGGAGCTTCACCCGGGCCGCGGCCGAACTCAGCTACGCGCAGTCCAGCGTGACCGCGCAGATCAAGGGCCTCGAAGTATCCCTCGGCAGCGAGCTGTTCGAGCGGGTCGCGGGCAAGGTCAAGCTCACTCCGGCGGGTACGCGGCTGCTGCCGTACGCGGCCCAGATGCTGTCGCTCGCGGACGAGGCGCGCGGTGCGGCATCGCCGGACGCGCGGCCGGAGGGGGTGCTGACGATCGGCACGATGGAGAGCATCACCTCCTACCGCATGCCGCCCGTCCTGGAGTACTTCCACCACCGCTACCCGCGGCTGCAGATCGCGCTGCGGCCCAGCCTGTGCGCCGAGACCCTGCATTCGCTGCGGCAGGGGGTGTTCGACGCGGGCTTCCTGATGGAGGCCGAGACCCAGCACTCGGGTGTGCACAGCGAGGTCCTCGGCGTCGAGCCGCTCGTCATCGTGGCCGCTCCGGGCCACCGGCTCGCTGACGAGACCAAGGTGGAGACCGACGAGCTGCGCCAGGAGTCGGTGCTCGCGCCGGAGGCGGGGTGCGCCTACCGGGAGCTGCTGGAGGCGGAGCTGAACGACGGCTCCGGTGAACCGGTGCCGTTCCTGGAGTTCGGCAACATCGAGGCGATCAAGCGCGGTGTCGGCGCGGGGCTCGGGATCAGTCTGCTCCCGCGGATGACGGTCGCCGACGAACTGGCCGCCGGATCGCTGGTGCCGCTGGCCTGGGAGCCGCCGTTCGAGCTGTACACCCAGCTCGCCTGGCGCAAGGGGTCGCAGCTGTCGCGCGAGCGCCAGGTGTTCGTGGAGCAGGTCATCGAATTCCTCAGCCGGGAATACCAGGAGCCCTGAGCGGCGGGAGCGTCCGGAAAAGCAGGAGCGGTATGCGGTCAGGGCCCGACCTCGTTCTCGTCGATCGAGCGGCTCGATAAAGCCCATCTGTAATACCGAACCGGTTTTCTGGACTCTGCCACAGCCCGGTACGGAGACTCAGAGAGTCACAGTTTCAGCGGCAAGGAGAACCTCTTATGTCTCAAGTCATGCTCCCGGCGAAGAAGTTTGTCGTGTCGAGCGTGTCTTCCGACGCCCATATGTGGAATCTGGTCTTTCTGCAGTTGCTGCTCGAGGAGCAGGGCGCGGACGTCGTCAATCTGGGTGCCTGCGTGCCGGATGAGCTCATCATCGAGGAGTGCCGGCGGTCCCGGCCGGACGCGCTGGTCATCAGCACGGTGAACGGCCATGGCCATCTCGACGGACTGCGTCTGATCCGCCGCATACGCAGCGAGCCGGATCTGGCGGACCTGCGTGTGGTCATCGGCGGAAAGCTGGGCGTGCGCGGCGCTGAGAACATCGTGTTCGCCGAGGAGCTCGCGCTCAGCGGATTCGACGCGGTATTCGAGGCGGACGGCGGTATCGACGGATTCCAGGAATTCCTGGCGACCCTGGAAAGCGCGGAACGGCCCGAACTCACCTCCGGGGCCGCCGCGTGAACACACCGGCGCGCGCAAACGAATATCCCGTGGCCGGGAGCGGGCCGCTGGGGCGGTTCTCCCGCCACATTCGGGAGGCGCATGGACAGGGGCGTCTCGTCGTCCAGCCTCGGATGGGCTTCGCGGATCTTGCCACGATGCGCGAGGGACTGCTCGGGGTGCGGGCCGCCGACGCCACCTCGGTGGGCACGATCACCCTGGACAGCTACACCCGGGTCAACGACCACGACTCGGCGCGGGCGGCCCTGCGCACCGGCGCGGAGCTGAACGGTTTCCCGCTGGTGGCGCACGGACCCGGGACCACCCGGCAGTTGCTGGACGCGGTGTCGGGGGACGACTTCCCCGTCCAGGTCAGGCACGGTTCCGCGCTGCCATACCCGCTGTTCCAGGCGATGGTGGCGGCCGGCGTGGACGCCACCGAGGGCGGTCCCGTCTCGTACTGCCTGCCCTACAGCCGAGCGCCGATCAGCGAAGCGGTGAAGGCCTGGGCCCAGTGCTGCGAGCTGATCGCCGCGCAGCCGGTGCCGATGCATCTGGAGAGCTTCGGCGGCTGCATGCTCGGGCAGTTGTGCCCGCCGAGTCTGCTGGTCGCGCTGAGCGTGCTGGAGGCGTTGTTCTTCCGCGAGCACGGACTGAGCGACATCTCCCTGAGCTATGCGCAGCAGACCCACCCGGGACAGGATCTGGAGGCGATCGCGGCCCTGCGCCGGCTCGCGGGCGAGCGCCTGCCGCAGGCCGACTGGCACGTGGTGCTCTACACGTTCATGGGGGTGTTCCCGCGTACTCCCGTGGGCTCGTACCGGATCCTGGAGGAGAGCGTCCGCCTCGCGGTGCGCAGCGGCAGCGAGCGGCTGATCGTGAAGACCCCGGCGGAGGCGCACCGGATTCCCACGATCGCCGAGAACGTGGACGCCCTGGAGTTCGCCGACGCCATCGCGCGGGACGAGGCGGGCCGGGTGCCGGACGTCGAGGCCACGGACACGGGCATCTACGAAGAGGCCCGGCTGCTGATCGACAGCACCCTGGAGCTGGCGCCGACCGTCGGCGAGTCGCTGGTCCGGGCCTTCGCACGGGGCCATCTGGACGTGCCGTACTGCCTGCACCAGGACAACGCCAACAGATCGCGGGCGTATGTGGACGGGGGGGGCATGCTGCGCTGGGCGGAGCCCGGGCGGATGCCCCTGCGGGTGGCGCACGGCGGCACCCGCCGGCCGGTCAGCGCGAAGGGGCTGCTGACGATGCTCGGCTTCAACGAACGCCGCTTCGACCGCGAGCAACTGACCAATGTGCAGCACCTCAGGGGGCTGCAGTACTCCCCCACCAGGAGCATGTCATGAGCACACCCACCCTGGACGCCGTGCGCGAGCGCGGTGTCCTCCGGGCCGCGGTCAGCCGCGGCATCCGCGGGCTGTCGCTGCGCGGCGACGACGGCCGGTGGAGCGGCCTCGACACCGATGTCGCGCGGGCCGTGGCCGCTGCCGCCCTGGGCAGCGCGGACGCCGTCGAATGGGCCCCCACCGATCCGGCGCAGCGGCTCGGCCGGCTGGCGTCCGGCGAGGTCGACCTGACCGTCTGCAATGTCAGCTGGACCCTGGGCCGGGAGGCTTCCCTGCCCGTGCTGTTCGCGGGAGTCACCTGCTACGACGGCGAGGGCTTCCTGGTACGCGCGGACAGCGGGATCACCCGTCCCGAGGAGCTGGCCGGGCACCGCGTGGCCGTGCAGGCCGGAACCACGAGCGCAACCAACCTGGCTTCCTGGTACGGCGGTCGGGGACTGGCCGTCGAACCGGTGGCGTACACCACGCCGGGCGAGACGCTCGCCGCCTACGCCGCCGGCGCGTGCACGGCCTACGTCCTCGACCGGGTGGCGCTCGCCGGGGAGCGGGCCGCGCTCGACGACCCCGCGGCCCACCGCATCCTCGACACGGCCATCTCGCGGGAGCCGATGGCGGCGGCCGTACGCGACGACGACCCGGCCTGGTTCCGGCTGTGCCGGTGGGTGCTGCAGCTCCTCGTGTCCGCCGAACACCAGGTGGACGAGGTGGGCGAGCGGGAGAAGGCGCTGGCCCAGGCCGCCGAGACCGCGGGCGTGCACGGGCCGGCCGTCGGCCTCGACCGGGACTGGGCCGCCCGGGTCCTGTCCGCGGTCGGCACGTACGCGGACGTCTACGAACGCAATCTCGGCCCGGCGACCGGCCTCGCCGTGCCGCGCGGACTCAACGAGCTGTGGACCAGGGGCGGCCTGCACTACGCCGTGCCCCTGCACTGACCAACCGCCCCTACCCCCCAGAAAGGCACTTCACATGAGTACCGACACTCGGGCACCGAACCAGGAGACAAAGGGAGCGATCGAGCTGACGCTCGCCATGGTGCTCTCCGGCACCCTGGGCGTCTTCGTGATCGAATCCGGCGCTTCACCCTTCAACGTGGTGTTCTTCCGCTGCCTGTTCGGCACGATCGCGCTGGGTCTCTACTGCTTGGTGCGCGGCTTCTTCAAGAACCACGGCTTCACCGCCAAGAAGCTCGGCCTGGCGGCGCTCGGCGGCGCGTTCATCGTGTTCAACTGGGCTTTCCTCTTCAAGTCGTACCAGGGCACGTCGATCTCCGTGGCGACGGTCGTCTACCACACGCAGCCCTTCTACGTGATGCTCCTCGGCTCGCTGATCTTCCGTGACAAGATCACGGCCAGCAAGGTCGGCTGGCTCGGGGTGGCCTTCGCCGGACTGGTCCTGGTCGCCGGGGTGTCGGCGTCCGACCTGACCGGCAGCGGGGACAGCGCCTATCTGGCGGGCCTCGGCTACGCGCTGCTCGCCGCCGTCTTCTACGGCGTCTCGACCCTGATCACCAAGCGGGTCACCGGTGTGAAGCCGCATCTGGTCGCCCTGGTGCAGCTGGTGCTCGGCATCTTCCTGCTGCTGCCCTTCACCACGCTGAGCGAGGCCAAGAACCTGGGCGCCGGCTGGGGCTGGCTGGTCGGCCTGGGCGTCATCCACACGTGCGTGATGTACGTCCTCATGTACTCCTCGTACCAGAAGCTGCCCACCCCGAAGATCGCCGTCCTGGCGTTCGTGTACCCCGCCGTCGCGATGCTCATGGACTGGGCCGTGTACGGGCACAGCGTCAGCCTGCTGCAGGCCCTCGGCATCCCGATGATCGTCGCCGCCAGCCTCGGCATCAACCTCGGCTGGTCCTTCAAGGGCCGCGCGGCCAAGGCGGCGGCCACCGCGCCCGCCGCCGGCACCGAGGCCGTACGCGGCACCGAGCCCAAGGTCGAGATCAAGTCTGGAGGAAACCGATGACACGCGTCACCGACCCCGCCGCCCCCCGGATCGCCATCGTCGGCGCCACCGGCGCCGTCGGCAACACGCTCATCGACCTGATCGAGCAGCGCGGCCTGCGCTACCGCGACATCCAGCTGGTCGCCTCGGCCCGTTCGGCGGGCACCGAGCTGAGCGTCGACGGTGTGCGGTATCCCGTGCAGGCCGTGGACGAGTTCGACTTCTCCACCGTCGACCTGGCGTTCTTCTCCGCGGGCACCGAGGCCAGCCAGCAGTGGGTGCCGAAGGCCACCGCCGCCGGCGCCGTGGTCATCGACAACACCATCGCCTACCGCATGGACCCGGACACCCCGCTGGTCGTACCGCAGGTCAACGCGCACGAGCTGGACCGGCGCCCCAAGTCCGGGGTGATCGCGAACCCCAACTGCTCGACCATCCCGCTGGTACGGCTGCTGAAGGGGATCGAGGAGCGGTGGGGTGTGCGGCAGGCCGTGGTCAGCACCTATCAGGCCGCGTCGGGGCTGGGGCACCCGGGCGTCGAGGAACTGCGCGAGTCGAGCCGGGCCGCCCTGGAGAACCCCGACGAGCCGTACCCCGCCAAGGAGTTCACGCCCTCACTGGCCTTCAACGTCATTCCGAAGATCGACCGCTTCCTGGACACCGGCTTCACGCTGGAGGAGCAGAAGATGCTCCAGGAGTCCCGCAAGATCCTCGGCATACCCCATCTGGACGTCACCACCACCTGTGTGCGGGTGCCGGTCGTCACGGGCCACTCGGAGACCGTGTGGATCGAGGCACAGGGCGTGGTCGACCGCGCCGAACTCGTCGAGGTGCTGGCGGCGCTGCCCGAGGTGACGGTGCACGACCGTGAGTCGCCGCGCGAGTTCCCGACGCCCACGACCATCGACGACCCCAACCGGGTGCACGTCGGCCGCGTCCGCGTGAACCCGAACAATCCGCGCGCCTTCTGGCTCTGGCTGGTCGCCGACAACCTCACCATCGGCGCCGCGCTCAACGCCATCCAGATCGCCGAAGAACTGATCGCCCGGGGGACCCTGTGACAGCCGCACCACCGACGCAGCAGCCGCCCGCGGTCCTGAAGTTCGGCGGCTCCAGCTTCCGCACCCTGGCCGCGTACCAGCAACTCGCCGAGTCTCTGTCCCGGCGGATGGACGAAGAGGGCAGCCGCCTGGTGGTCGTGGTGAGCGGCCAGCCCGGTGAGACGGAGCAGTTCCGCGAGCGGCTCAGCCAGGTCAACCCGCACCCGGAGGACGAGACCGTCGCCGGTCTGCTGACCCTCGCCGACACGGTGGGCGCGCAGCTGCTCGCCACGGCACTGCACCGGACGGGCCGCAGCGCCACGGTGCTCGCCGGCCACCAGCTGGGGCTGACCACGGACTCGTCGTTCATGTGGGCCCGGTTGGAGCACACCGACCCGGAGCCGCTGCGTACGGCGGTCCGCGACCACGAGGTCGTGGTGGTGCCGGGCGGCCAGGCCGCCGACCAGGAGGGCCGGCCGACCTGGCTGGGCAAGAACAGCTCGGACCTGTCGGCGGTGGCGGTCGCGGCGGCGGTCGGCGCGCACAGCTGCGAGATCCACTCGGACGTCGACGGCATCTACAGCTCCGACCCGCACCTGATCACGGGCGCCCGGCTGCTCGGCGAAGTGTCGTACAACACGGCGGCGTTGATGTCACTGTACGGCGCGAAGGTGCTGCACCGAAGGGCCGTCCGGCTCGCCCAGCGCAATCGGATCGAGATCGTGTGCCGCTACAACCGGCCGCCGTTCCCGCGCGGTTCGGTGATCGGTACCGCGGGTTCCTCGGTGGCCGCGGTCGTCCTGAACCAGCGTTCGGCGGCCCTGCGGTACGCGACGGAGGAGCTGGCCGACCAGGCGTACACCGTCTTCCACGGCGCCAACATCGATGTCGTCCGTCTGACGTCGGGCCCGCTGGTCGCCGTCACCGGCGGTTTCGTCGACCTGCCGGAGTTCCAGCGGCGCAACGGGCTGACTCCGGGTGAGTACGCGGGCATTCCGGTGACCGCGGTGCGCGGCAGCCAGGTGGCCACCCGGCTCGCCGCCGACGAGGAGGACGCGCTGCACCTCACGCAGCGCCTGCACGACTACGTGAACCGTCCCGGCGCGGACCTTGCCCCGGACGCGCCGCTGCTCGAGATGCAAGGAGTGTGACAGCCATGACCGCGACCACCGTCCACACCGTGCCGGCCACCGAACCCGTCGCCAGGGAGACCTTCCGCGAGATCGCCCTGCCCGACGCGGTACGGGACGCGCTCGGGGAACAGCTGGAGCGACTGCCGGACCCGAACATCGACATAGACCACTCGATGACCCGGCTGCTGCAGACCTTCGCGACGCTGCCGACGGCGCTGCTGCAGCAGATCCTGGACTTCGGCCGGCACATCGACACTCCCGGTGTCAGCCTGATCAGCAACCTGCCGGTGGACCCGGAGCTGCCCGACACGCCGTCGGACGGCGGGCCGAGCCGGGAGAAGACGTCGTTCGTGGCGGAGGGCGTGCTGCTGGGCCTCAGCGGTCTGCTCGGTGAGCCCATGGGCGTGCTCACGGAGAAGGCCGGCCAGTTGGTGCACGACGTCATTCCGGTCCAGGGAGGAGCGCGGACCCAGACCAACCAGGGGTCCGAGACCTTCCTCAACTTCCACAGCGACATCATGCACGACGTGATCGGCCGGTACGACGTGGCCAACCCCGACTTCCTCGTACTCAGTTGCCTGCGTTCCGACCACGAGGGCGTGGCCGGCACCTTCTACGCCGATGCCCGTGACATCTCGGCCGCGCTCACGCCGGAGATGCTCGACACCCTGCGCAGCCCGCTGTTCCGGCTGAACGCGCCGGGCAGTTACGTGCGTGACGTCGCCGGTGGGCAGGACGTGCTGTCCGAGCCGGTGCCGATGATCAGCGGCCATCACGACTTCCCGGAGATCGCGATCTCCGCCAACGGTGTGCACCCGCTCACCACTGGGGCGCGGGAGGCGCTGGAGACGCTGCAGCAGGTCTGCCGCCAGGTAGCGCACAGCGTCCAGCTGCGCCCGGGCCAGGCGCTGCTGATCAACAACCGGAAGGGGGTGCACGCCCGGTCCACGTTCACGGCGCGGTACGACGGCCGGGACCGCTGGCTGCAGCGGACCTATGTACGCCGGAGCCTGTGGAACGTGCGGTACCGCGTGACGGAGCAGAACCGCCGCGTGCACTACTGAGCCGCCGGCCGGCTCCGACCGGGCGTGCCGCTCACCGCAGAGCGGCACCTGCCCACCCCCGCGCGCCCCGCAGGCCGCCCGGCTCACCCCCCGGCGACCGGCGGGGCCCGCCGCCTTCCGCCCCACGGCTTCACGGCCCGTGCTTTCCGCCGCACGGCTTTACGGCCTGTGGCTTCCGCCCCACGGCTTTACGGCCCGTGCCTTCCAGCCCACGGCTTTACGGCCCGTGCCTTCCGCCTCACGGCTTTACGGCCCGTGGCTGTCCGGCCTGTCGTTTCCGGCCCGCCGACCGGCGGGCTCGCCGCCTCCCTGTCCGCGGCCTTGCGGCCCGCCGTTTACGGCCCGGAGCCGGCGGGCTCGCCGCCTCCCAAACTGCGGCCTTCCGACCCGCCGCTACCGGCCCGGAACCGACGGGGTTCGCCACCGCAACCGCGGCCTCCCAAACCACGGCCTTCCGACCCGCGGCTTTCCGGCCCGCGGCTTTCCGGCCCGCGGCTTTCCGGCCCGGCGACCGGCGGGCTCGCCACCTGAACCGGGCCTCCCGAGCTGCGGCTTTCCGACCCGCGGCTTCGGCCCGGCGCTTTGCAGCCCGCCGTTTCGCGGTCCGGGGCGGCCCCCGGCCGCTGTGGCATCAACCGGTCATTCCCGTGACGGCCAGGCGTGGGCGGCTGTTTCCCGCCCGGGTACGTCGGATGATCGGTGGGGCCGACCACATCACCTGTTGCCGGTCCGGCAAGCGCCCCCGCACGGAGGAAGACCACCATGAGCACTACGCGAGAGTTCCGTCGCAGCAACACCGACTCCGCCGCGTCGCCGGCCCCGGCCGCGGCGGCAGAGGACGACCTGATCTGGGGCTGACGACTCGCCCACCCGGCCGAAGGGCCTCGGGGCGGGCGGGGTCAGCCCCAGAGGTCCGTGGCGGGTCGCGCCCGGGGGCCGTTCGGCCGCTGTGGTTCGTGAGGCTCCCCCGGGACGCACAGCGTCTGCGGCACGTTCACCAGGTCCGCCGCGGTGGCCGCGTGC
Organism: Streptomyces sp. NPDC007205; assembly: GCF_040634095.1. Lineage (NCBI taxonomy): Bacteria > Bacillati > Actinomycetota > Actinomycetes > Kitasatosporales > Streptomycetaceae > Streptomyces > Streptomyces sp. NPDC007205. Next base: position 69,608 of record NZ_JBEYEW010000031.1, on the reverse strand, counting down.
AGGGTCGCCGCCCAGGACCGCGCGGTCGCGGGCGGTGAGCCGAGCAGCACGAGCAGACCCCGCTGCTCCGCCTGCTCCATCATGGCGAGGGCCGTGGTGAGACCGCCCACGGCGTCCAGTTTGAGGTTGATCCCGTCGTACCGGGCCACGAGCCGCCCCATGTCCCCGACCTCGCCCCGGGACAGATCGGCGATGATCGGGAACGGGCGGCGCAGGGTGACGAGCGCCGCCGACTCGGCCTCGGGCAGCGGCTGTTCGAGCACCCGCACCCCGTGGTCCGCGAGCTTCGGCAGCATCGCGTGCAACCGGTCCACGTCCCACCCGCCCTCGGCGTCGGCCATCAGCCAGGCGTCGGGCCGATGACGGCGCACCGCGTCGAGCCGGGCGAGGTCGTCCTCGACGGCGCCGGCCCCGAGTTTCAGCTTGAGCGAGGAGAAGCCGTCGCTGTGGCGCAGTTCGGTCTCCAGCCGGGTGTGCTCCAGCAGCGGGAGGGTGCGGACGACCGGTACCGGGCGCGGCCGGGGAACCCCGAGCAGTTCCCAGGTCCGTTGCCCGCTGCGCTTGGCCAGCAGGTCCCACAGCGCGGTGTCGAGGGCGCTGCGCAGGGGGCCCGGCGGCAGCATGTCCAGCAGTTCGACCGGGCTGATCACATGCGCCAGCTGGGCTTCGACCGAGGCCAGTTGCTCGCTGACGGCTTCGCGGCTGTCCGCCTCCAGATACGGCAGGAGCGTGGCCTCTCCCCGCCCGGTGCTGCCCGCTCCCCGCAGCCTGACGCGCAGTACGGCCCACTCGCGCGGCACGTCGACGGCTCCGCCGTCGGGTGCGGGCACGGGCAGTACGGCGCACTGGACCCGCAGCGGTGTCCCCGTCAGGGATCTGAGGAGTACCGGGTCGAACACGAGGAGGGCTCCTGACTCAACTGGCACGTTGCCGGAGCACCATCCTGTCCACCGGCCCCGGCAAGGGCCAGCACGAAAGCCCTGCCCATGGCGGCCTGGCCCCAACCGGACAACCGAAGGCCGGCAGCCACCCCGACCGCCCAGGGCCGCTCCTCACACATCAGGCCGGCTTCGGGCTACGGCCGCCTGCCGGCCGACCGGAGCCCCGCGACGCCGACAGGATCCGGGCGAGAGGCCCTCAGTCCAGCAGGCCCAGCTTCGCCGCCGTGATGCCTGCCTGGAACCGGCTGTCCACGCCCAGCCGCGCCATCAGGTCCGCCATCATCCTGCGCAACGTCCGGACGGACACACCGAGTTCGCGGGCGATCGCCTCGTCCTTGCGGCCGGTGGCCATCAGCCGCAGCATCCACAGCTGCTGGGAGGTGAACCCGGACTCCTGGCCGGACTCGGCCGCGTCCAGGGGAGCGGCGGACGCCCAGCACATCTCGAAGACCTTAGCCAGCAGTGCGGTGACGGCCTCACCGCGCAGCACCATCATCGCGCCGCTCGATCGGACGTGCAGGGCGGGCACCAGCGCCTGCACCCGGTCGACCAGGATGAACCGGAACGGCACGATGCTGGCGATCCTCAGGTCCGCGCCCGCTGCCCGCAGCTCCTGCAGATGGGTCATCGCATGGGTGATCCGGGTCATGGGCCGCAGATGGATGCTGCGCATCGACACCCCCCGGTCCAGGACCCGCCGGTCGCGCCGGAGTCCCTGGGCTAGCACGTCCGGCGGCATCACGGGGCCGGGGTGCATGCTCAGGATCTCCGACGTGGCCATGTCGGCGGCATCGCCGAGGACGCGTGCGATCTTCTCCGGGCTGGTGACCACCTCGAGGCCGCTCGTCCGCGCCGTGTGCAGCGGCAGAAACGCCTCGCGCATCGCGCCGACGCGCTCGCGGGTCCGCCGGATCTGCTCGGTCAGTTCCATGACCGCCTGCTCCTCGGCCGTGAGCAGCCTGAGCAGTGCGGCCTCCGGGGCGGTCGCCCTGACGGTCCGCTCCCCGGTCGCCGAAGCGCCCTCGGACACCTCGATGAGCAGGCCGAGTCCCAGGAGTTCCTGACGGGCCTGCTCGATCTCGTCGACGCTGCTGTCGAGTTGCTCGCAGGCGGTACGCACGGTCCAGTCGCTGCGGGCCGATGCGTACTCGAACAGTCTCAGGGCCTGGGACCCGATGGTCGGTGCGCTCATACCGTCCATTGCCTCCGTCCCCCTGACCCTCCGAGTAGCTAATAACATACCCTCTCGAAGGTATTTTTTCCAGAGAAGAAACGGCCGTGCACGCGACCTGCGGCCGGCCGCCGACGCGGGCGCGCTGCGCGCGCCGCGCGGCGGCGGCCGCGAGTGGAACGGGAGACTCCCGTGAGTCGGGCGAGTCAGGCTCCGAAGACGGCCTGCGCGTAGGACTGCGCCGAAGCGTCGAAGCGGAGCATCGCATGCGTCGACGCGGACTGGATGTCACGCCAGCGGCGCTGGACGGGGTCCTGCTGGGCCTGCCCCCGGCTGCCGGTCGTACGGAACAGCCGGTCCGCGGCGGCCACGCACATCTCGACGGCGGCCACCACGTCCCGCACCGTCTCCGCCACCGCCAGGGGCTCGATCCGTGCCGCGTCGGCGCGCCGGGCGGCACCGTCCAGCAGCAGCTCGGCGGCCCGCAGCCCGGCCGACGAGCGGGCAAGTGCCGTGTGCAGGGCGGGCGTCGAGTCCGCCCGGCCGCCGTCCGGACCCCTGCGGTCCACGGCGGCGCGGGTCCAGTCCGTCAGCGCGCCACGGGCGGCGCCGAGCACCGGTGCCGCGAACATCAGCGCCGCCACGAGCAGGTAGGGAACGCTGTGACAGCGCGCCGCGCCCTGCTCGCGCGGAACGAGCAGCCGGGCCCGGGGCACCGCGCGGTGCGCGGGCACGAAGACACCGTCGAGCCGGACCGTGTTGCTGCCGGTGCCCCGCATACCGAGCGGGTTCCAGGTGTCGAGGACCTCGCAGTCCTCGATCGGGACGAGCAGGAGCGTGGGCACCTCGCCCCCGGAGCCCTCACCCCGGGAGGCCTCACCGCCGGAGCCCACGCCGCCGGATCCCACGCCATCGGACCCCACGCCGCCCGATCCCTCGGCGAGTGCCGAGAGCAGAACCCAGTCGGCGAAGTCCACGCCACTGACGTTCGGCCACTCGCCGCTGAGCAGCCAGCCGCCGGGGACGGTGGCGGCGCGCAGCCCCGGCGGTGCGATGCCTGCCGCGATGCGGGTGTCGGGGGACGTGCCCCACAGGTCCCGCCGGGCGCGCCCGGGCAGGTAGGAGGCGAGCCGGCCATGGGCGGCGAAGAGCGTCCCCACCCAGGCCGCCGAGGTGCAGCCCTCACCGACGTGCGCGGCGGCCTGCACCAGATCGGTGAACGAGCCTTCCGTGCCCCCGTGTTCAGCGGGCACGAAGTGCCGGTTGAAGCCGGCCCGGGCCATCTCCACGACCACGTCGAGATCGAGTCGGCGCCGTACGTCGGCCTCGTCGGCGTGCCATGCCGCGACCCGGGCCGCACGGCGCACCGACAGGCCCGCGGCCGGGGAGGTGTGCTGTTCCCGCTCGGAGTCGCCGGGGGTGGAAGCGGAGGACCGGATCACGCGAAGACCTCCTGCACGCCGGGACGGACCGCGGCCGAGGCGGCAGCCGGGGCCGCCTGCCAGCGCGCACTGCCGGACGCCACGATCCTGCCGTTCTGCACGGCCTCCACGGTCAGGGTGACCTCGTCCGCCGTCCCGGATGCGCCGGGCTGCCGTACGACGAGCCGGGTGGGTGCGGTCAGTTCGCAGTAGGCGGCGAACTTCACCCCGCCACCGGACATCGTCCACTCGTACAGCGGCGCCGGAGCCGGCCCCAGGGCCGCCCGCGAGACCTGCCGGACGGCCTCCAGCAGCAGCATCCCCGGCACATGGTCGCTGGGGTGGTCGAAGAACACGGGGTGGGACTGATCGACGTGCAGCAGCCACGTGCCACCCGGCTCCTCACCCACCGATGTCTCGTCCGGCAGTCGGGACTCGGCGACGACCACGTCCATGGACCGCTCGCGGCCCACGAGTTCGGGCGCCATCACGCGTGCGCCGGGCTGCACCGCGGTGACCGCGGTACCGGGGGCGGGCGGCACGGCCCCGTCGGCGCCGCGACGGCGTACCGCCGCGTAGCTCGCGCGGTCGACCGCCTGCCAGGAGACGCTGCCCGTGGCGCGCACCCCGCCCGAGGAGACGAGCTGGGCCTCCAGACTCATCACCGCGCGCTTCGGAGTGGGTTCCCTGGTCTCCCGGCAGCGGACCTCCAGCACCACGGACTCGTCCTCGGCGCCGTCCGCACCGGGCGCCGGGATGTCGAAGTCGAGTCCGCAGAACACGAACGGGTGCTCCAGCGGCACCCCGTAGAAGCGGTGCGAGAGGTAGATCGCCGTCTGCCGCAGCATCTCGACGAAGAGCGTCGGGTCGGTCCCCCCGGCGACGTCCGGGCGGTACAGCCCGTGGCCGGCCGGCTGCCGCACGGCCAGATAGAAGAGTCCGGGACGCACCCGTACGGCGTCGGTCAGCAGCACCTCGTGTGCCGCCTCCTTGTGGACCAGTTGCTGCGGAACGGTCCGCTCGAAGCCCTCCCCCCACGTGTCCTTCGGTATGTCCGTCACCAACACGTCGCCACTCATCACTGGCCCCCACACAGATAGACGAATCAGACGCTGAGCACACAGAGACGGCCGGGGGAGATCTTCCCCGGCAACCGGCGAGAAATATACCTGCGGGAAGGTATATTGCAATGGCGATCTCTGGGATCGTGGGATGCATGACCGGTAATCGACGACCCGCGCGCGCCGGCGCGGGTCACGGAGCGTCACCGCCAGAGCCGCCTCCCATTGACCGGGCGGCTCGGACGCAGGAAACATACCTTGGGGATGGTATTTTTCGTTCCGAGGTCGCAATGCCGGGTGAAGGGGGGTCCCAGGATGGTCAAGCAGGAACGCGCGCGGCGCACGTACGAGGCGATACTGGACGCCGCCGCGGAAGAGTTCGTCTCCCTCGGCTACACGCGCACGACGCTCGGCGGCGTGGTCGCCCGCACCGGCCTGACCAAAGGCGCGCTCTACGGCCACTTCTCCTCCAAGGAGGAGCTGGCCCGGACCCTGGTACGACATGGCGCCGCGGTGTGGGCCGGGCTTCTGGCGGACATCGAGTCCGCGCGGCTCGCGCCACTGAGGGCGCTGCGCACCTCCACCGTGTCGCTGGCCGGCCGGCTCTGGTCCGACCTGCGGGTGCGGGCAGCCTTCCGCCTCGCCTCGGAGATGCCGGGGGACACCCTGGAGAGCGGCCCCCTGCTCACCGAGGTCTGGGACTTCCTGGTGGGCAACGCGAAACAGGCGCAGGCCGACGGCGAGATCCGGATGCGCTGCTCACCCGAGTCCGTGGCGCAGCTGCTGCTCTCCCTGGTCCTCGGCTTCCAGCACCTTCCCGTCCCGCGGGGCGACCTGCCCGCCAAGGACCGCGTCGAAGAGCTGTGGGTCATCGTCGCGACCGCACTCCGCTCCCCCGGGGCCGTCCTCGACGCCTGACCCTCGGCAGCAGCTCATACCTTCGTGACGGTATATTCAGCCCCGAGCGGTGAGGCACGGGAGCCCGGCCCCCAAGGCCCCGAACCTTGGGCGGAAGAAACCTGAAACACTGCGTCCGCTTCATGCGCCACGCCCGCCGGAAAGCCGGAGATCCATGAACAGCACATCGTCCGCCCGCACCACGACCGGCCGGGAACCCAAGCAGGAACGTGCCGTACGCACCCGCGCCCAGGTCCTCGACACCGCCGCCGAACTCTTCGCCGAACGCGGCTACGAAGCCACCTCGATCGTCGACATCGCCGAGCGCGTCGGCATGACCAAGGGCGCCGTGTACTTCCACTTCAAGAACAAGGAAGCCATGGCCATCGCCATCGTCGAGAACAACTACGAGCGATGGCCCGCCCTGCTGAAGGAGGTCCGCACCCCGGACCTCGACCCCCGCGACACCATCCTCGCCCTCCTGGACCGAACCGCCGAGGCCTTCCACACCGACCGCACCATCCAGGCCGCCACCCGCCTGCAGTCCGAGCGCTCACTCATCCACACCCCCCTGCCCGAGCCCTACGTCGGCTGGATCGACCTCCTCACCGGCCTCTTCGAGGAGGCCGAACGGGCCGGACAGCTCAAAGCAGGACTCGCCCCGCGCGCCGCCGCCCAGGTCGTCGTCGCCTCCTTCTACGGCATGCAGCACATCTCCGACGTCCTGCACCGGCGCACCGACCTCCTCGACCGCTGGCAGGAACTACGCACCGTCACACTCCAGGCCCTCCTTCCCCACGACTGACCGGCCCGGCCGAACCGGCCTGCGCTACAACACCTCACGCAGGACCCGGTCCCGGATCATGAGGGCGGCCCGCTTGCCGGGCAGCTCGACCTCGTCCGCGAACCGGAAGCCGGCGCTCAGGAACGCCGCGACGGAGGGGGTGTTGTGAAGGTCGGGTTCCGCCACGACCCGGGCGCACGCGGGGCGCCGGTCGAGGATCAGATCGGCCACGACTCGCAGCAGGGCGGACCCCAGCCCCCGTCCTCGATCCGCGGCCCCGCCGACGAGCACATGGACCCCGGTGTCATGGGGACGGGCCGGGTAGTGGCCGGCCAGGGGATCCAGGTCCGCCCGGTAGATCTCCCAGTAGCTCATCGGCGTGCCGTCCAGTACGCCGAGACACGGCACGCTGCGTCCGCCGCCTCCGAGTTGGGTGCGCAGGTGGTGCTCCGTCCGGTTCTCGGGCCCGGCCAGGTTCCAGAACTCCGAGACGGCGGGGTCGTTCATCCAGCGGTGGATGAGCGGCAGGTCTTCGTCGATGCGCACGGGCACGAGGTGGAAGGGCCCGACGCGCGTGAGCACTGTGCCCCACGTGGGGAGCTCGTCCGGGAGATGGGCCGTCCCTCTGGCGAAGAGGGCGAGGAAGTCCGCGGGCAGATGCAGGTCCAGCGTGTCCTCGCAGTCCGCGTCGTCGTCCTCGATGGCGAACCCCGTGTAGGGGGCGCCCGGGGCGACGGGAGCGGCCGGCTGGGCAGGGCTGGGGCCGGCGTTCGCGTCGGTGGGAGGCATGGTGCGCTCCTCTCAGGAGACGAGGTGGGTCATGTTCCTCGGGTGGTGCGGGGAGAGGTGGGGTTCGCTCAGGAGTGCAGGGGGTTGGCGACGGTGACGTAGACGGACTGGGTGTCGACCGGGCCGACGAGTTCGTCGAGGCCGTGCAGCCGGGTCAGCAGGTTGGCCTTGCAGCGCAGGACGGGTGAGTCGAGCAGACGGCGGGGCAGGGAGGTGCGCAGTGCGGTGGGCCCTGCGGCGACGTCGGTGAGGAAACGGCGGAAGGCCGCGAGGAGCAGCCGCTCGTCGGCGAGGCGCTGCGCACCGAACGCACCGATGAGACCCAGCACGTTGTTGACGGCGAGGTAGTAGACGAAGCGTTCGTCGGTCACCTCGTCGGAGACGAAGGTGTCACTGCGCTCGCCGATACCGGGCAGCCGGGCTTCCAGTTCTGCTCGCCGGGACTCGCGGAAGTAGTAGCCCTGGTTGTCGCGGTAGCGGCCGCCGGCGGGCCAGCCGTCGCCGTCGAGCAGGAGCAGGGTGTTCTGCTGGTGGGCCTCCAGGGCGATGCCGGCCTCGCTGTCCAGCCACAACACGGGACGGACGACCTGTTCCAGGTACCGGAGGAACCACTCCGCGGCAACGGCCGCGAGGGGCCGTCCGGTGCGTGCGGCGAGCCGTTCGACGAGCTGGGCCAGCCGGGAACGCATGGGCCAGGTGGTCCGCTGCGGCGAGGGGTCGCCGTCCGGGTCGGGCACGGGCCGGAGCGAGAGGAGCCCGGCGACGCAGCCGACGTCGTCGGTCGGGGCGAACGGGTTGTGCCTGATCACCACGTCGAGTCCGGGTACGGGAGGTCCGTCCGGGGCGTCCACGGCGAGCCAGGCCGGGTCGCGGACGATGTCGAAGCAGGGGTGCGCGGCCTGCCATCGCTGGGCCAGGCCGGTGCGCAGCAGCCGGTGCACCTCGACTCCTCGGTGGAGTTCCTTGCGCAGGTTCTCGCGGCGCGAGTTGGTGATGCGCAGGCCGAGGGACAACTTCAGCATCGCGGGGGCGCCCGATCGGTGGACCGTGCGGACGGAGGAGGTGGGATGCCAGCCGGTGCCGAGGGGGCCGAGGTCACGCAGGAGTCCGGAGTCGAGCAGGGCGGCGAGAGGTTCCCGGTGGCAGAGCTCACGGGCCTGCCACGGATGCAGGGGGAGGGCGGCGTAGCCCGTGGGCAGCGGGAGGTCGGTTTCCGCCAGGCGCCGGATGAGGTGAACGGCCGGGACGGGACGGCCTCGCTCGGTCCAGGCCGAGTCGGTGGCGAGAAGGGCTGGGGCGACGGCCATCCAGTGCAAGGGGAAGGAGCCGCGCAGCTCTGGTGAGTACCGGCGGGTTTCGGCCTCGGTCAGGCCTTCCCGGCTCTTGGGGGCCGGGTGCAGCGGGTGTCCGAGGAGGAGGGCCTGCTCGGCGGAGAGAAAGAGGTCGGGGACATCGCGGGGGTGCTCGCGCCGGTCGCGGAGGAAGGTCGCGGTGCGACGCTGGGAGTCCGCCACCCTGGCCACGAGACCACCGTCGTCCAAGTGGCCTGTGGCTGTGGGGTCCGGGACGGAAGCGGCACTGCCCGTGTCACCGGCGGTCTCCCGGGCGAGCAGAGCCGCCAGGGTGACGGCGTCGACCGCAGGGGCGGCCGCGGGGGCGCTGATCAGGCGTGGCGGACCGAAGCGGTGCAAGCCCGTCGGTGACCAGTAGCGGACCGGCACGAGCAGGGAGGTGCCGCTGGCCGGAAGCGGAAGGCAGAGCGTGCCGCTGTGCGGGGCTGCGAGGTCGCTCTCCCGTACCCAGCACCGCAGCAGGTTGTCCACGGCCGCGGCCTGGGCCGCGGTGCGCGGGTCGGGATCCTCCAGCAGGTCGGCGCCGGGCTCGGTCACCCGGGTGAGGTCCGCGGTGCGCCTCTTCTGCGGGGGAACCGACTCGGCGAGCGGCACATGAGGGGCCGGGATGCCGGGGTCTCCCTGTTCGTCGGGAGCACCGGAGCTGCCGTCGGGAGTGGGGGTGGCGTTCATGACGGCTCCTCGTTGGCCGGCTGGTGGTGCGGGGCTCGTGCTGTCGCTCGGTCGCCGTTCCCGCGTGGCGGGCGTGAACGAAAGGGCGGGGGTGTGTCACGGAAGGCCGCTCTCGACCCGAACCTCGTTGTTTTCTGGCGGAGTTGAGGTCTGGTGTCGGTTCGGCTCTCAGCCTGCGTGCTGCGCCGAGTCGTGGTGTCGGCTGCGGTGTGGGTCGTGTTCCCCGTGGGTGCGGGCCACCGCTGCCACCGCGTCCGCGAGGCGGTCCAGTACGGCTGCCGCCTGTTCGTCGCTGATCGTGAGCGGCGGAAGCAGCCGGACCACGGCGGAGTGACGGCCGCCGAGTTCGACGATCAGTCCTCGCTGGAGACACTCCCGCTGGACGGCCGCGGCGAGTTCGGGCGCGGCCCGACGCGGGGTGCGGGCGGGCTCCGGACCGGTGGGCATGGGGCGGTGGTCGTCGGGCTCGGCGCCGGTGCCCTCCGGGTCGACCATTTCGACCCCGATCATCAGCCCACGCCCCCGCACCTCCCCCACGCACGCGAACGTGTCGGCGAGTTCCCCGAGTTGGTCCAGCATGCGGGAGCCGAGGGCGGCGGCTCGTTCGGCGAGGCCGTTCTCCCGGACATGGATGAGGGTCGCGGTGCCCGCGGCCATGGCGAGTTGGTTGCCTCGGAAGGTTCCCGCGTGGGCGCCGGGCGGCCAGACGTCCAGATCGTCGCGGTAGACGATCACGGCCAGCGGGAGGCTGCCGCCGATGGCCTTGGACAGGACCATGACGTCGGGGCTGACGCCGCTGTGGTCGACGGCCCAGAAGGCGCCGGTCCTGCCGACGCCGGTCTGGATCTCGTCGGCGATCAGCGGGATGGACCGGTCGGCCGTGAGCTGCCGCATGCGGCGCAGCCAGTCGTCCGGCCCGGGAATCACCCCGCCCTCGCCCTGGACGGGTTCGAGGATCATCCCCGCGGGCAGGGGCACGCCGGACTTGGGATCGTCGAGGAGGGACTCGGTCCAGCGGGCCGCGAGTTCGGCGCCGTGGGGGCCGCCCACGCCGAAGGGACAGCGGTAGTCCTGCGGATAGGGCAGGCGGGCGACCTGGAGGTCACGGGCACCGCCGGAGGCGGCCAGGGCGCCGGCGGTCATGCCGTGGTAGGCGCCGGTGAAGGCGAGGATGCCGGTGCGGCCGGTCGCCGCCCGGACCAGTTTGAGGGCGGCCTCCACGGCATCGGTGCCGGCCGGTCCGCAGAACTGGACACGGGCACGGTCGGCGAGGCCGGGCGGGAGGGTGCGGAACAGCTCGGTGATGAAGGCGTCCTTGACGGGGGTCGCCAGATCGAGGACGGAGAGAGGAGCGCCGGAGTCGAGGACCCCGCGGATGGCTTCCAGCACGACCGGATGGTTGTGGCCGAGGGCGAGTGTGCCGGCGCCGGAGAGGCAGTCCAGATAGCGGCGGCCGTCGGCGCCCTCGATGGTGAGCCCTCGCGCCCGGACCGGCACGATGGGCAGGGCCCGCGCGTAGGTCCGGGCCGAGGACTCGCGCGCCGACTGGCGTCTGAGGATCCCCTCGTGCACAGCACGCGCTTCCCCGTGCAAGCCTCCAGCCATCGACTCGGTTACGGCCACGGCGCGCTGTCCTCCCCGCTGTTCAGAGGCGTGTTGATCCGCCGGGGACCGGGTGCAGGCAGCTGGCCCCCCACCGCTACAACCCCGGACCGTTCGACGGGTTACGGGTTGCCCCGAGATCGTCCGTCGGGCAGTCACGGGTGAGTGGACGTCAAATCGGTAGATCTCCGGCTGATTGGCCAGGTCAGACGGCTTGTAGCCGAACCGTTGCCGTTCCGTCGGAACTCCCCCACAGCGAGCGCATAGTGTGTGATGCCGTTCCCGGACGGCCGTGGGACCGGAGTGAACTCCCCATGGGTTCGCGGCCGGTGCCACGTCCGAAGCGCCAGATACCTTCATCACAGGGGGAGTCACAAGCATGCGATCCATACGGCCGTCGTTCAGTGTTCGGCGAGGGAGGGGCCCCCGCCGCAGCTCCCCCGCACTGGCGGCGGTCACCCTCGCCTCGGCGCTGGCGCTGACCGCCACCGCCTGCAACGGCGACGACAACGCCGGCGGCAGCCCGACCGCTTCCGCGACCGTGGCCGGCAGCGGCGACGGAAAGATCAAAATCCCGGACGACCTCAGGAAGAGGCTCAAGGACCACGGGATCGACATCGACAAGTGGAAGAACGGCGCCTGGAAGAACTGGAACAAGCAGGACTGGCTGCGCGAGGCCAACGACTTCATCAACCCGATCATCAAGGGCCTGTGGGACCCGGACCGGATGCGTCACGCCAACGACCCCAACAAGGGTGTCAACGACAACGACATCTCCGGTGACCAGGGCGTGACGGACCCGACCCCGCAGCCGGTGAAGGCCCGGGCGGTGGCGCCGCCGTACCACACCAACGCGGCCACCTCCGGCAAGGTGTTCTTCGACTCCCCCGAGGGCCACATGGTGTGCTCGGGAACGGTCGTGGAGGACCCCGCGCACCCGGGCAAGTCGAATCTCGTCTGGACGGCGGGTCACTGTGTGCACGCCGGCAAGAGCGGCGGCTGGTACCGCAACATGGCCTTCGTGCCGTCGTACAACAACTCCGGCAAGCCGGTCGCTCAGCTGCAGCACGCCAGCAGGTCGGAGGTCGCCCCGTACGGCGTCTGGTGGGCCGACGCGGCGAAGACCTCGCAGCAGTGGATCGACCAGGGCGGTGAGACCGGCGGCAACGGTGCCTCCTACGACTACGCGGTGATCCACGTGACGCCGGAGCAGGGCAACGGCGGCAGGTCGCTGGAGGAGACGGTCGGCGGGGCGCTGCCGGTGAACTTCAACGCTCCGGCGGTGCCGAAGGTGAAGGGCATCACCGCGTCCGGCTACCCGGAGGCGGCTCCGTTCGACGGTCAGCTGCTCTACCAGTGCACGGACAAGCCGGGCCGGCTGTCCCTCGCGCAGGCGGACCCGACGATGTACCGGATCGGCTGCACGATGACCGCGGGTTCCTCCGGAGGGGGCTGGGTGGAGACCGGTTCCGACGGTAAGCCGGCGCTGGTGTCCAACACGTCGATCGGTCCGGTGACGTCGGGGTGGCTGGCCGGGCCGCGGTTCGGTTCCGTGGCCAAGGGCGTGTACGAGTCGGTCAGCAAGAAGTTCGCCGGGCAGTAAGGGGGTTGGAGTCCCCCGCCCCTGAAGGGGCGCGAAAGGCCCGCCCCCGAAGCGGGAGCGGGCCTTTCGTCCAGCCGTGGGTCAGGCCGCCGAGAGCGGTGTGTACGGTGCCAGGTCGGCCGCCAGCTCCTCGTGGACCCGGACCTTGAGCAGGGTGCCCTCCGCGGTGTGCTCCTCGGAGATCACCTCGCCCTCGGTGTGGGCGCGGGCGACGAGCTTGCCGTGCGTGTAGGGCACGAGCGCCTCGATCTCGACCGACGGGCGCGGCAGATCGTTGTCGATCAGGGCGAGCAGTTCGTCGATGCCCCGGCCGGTGCGGGCCGAGACGGCGATCGAGCGCTTCTCGACCCTGAGCAGCCGCTGCAGGACCAGCGGGTCGGCCGCATCCGCCTTGTTGATCACCACGATCTCGGGCACGTCGGTGGCGCCGACGTCCCGGATCACCTCGCGCACGGCGGCGAGCTGCTCCTCCGGGTTCGGGTGCGAGCCGTCCACCACGTGCAGGATGAGGTCGGAGTCGCCGACCTCCTCCATGGTGGAGCGGAACGCCTCGACCAGGTGGTGCGGCAGGTGCCGGACGAAGCCGACGGTGTCCGCCAGCGTGTACAGCCGCCCGCTCGGGGTCTCCGCCCGGCGGACGGTCGGGTCCAGGGTCGCGAACAGGGCGTTCTCGACCAGGACGCCGGCGCCCGTGAGGCGGTTGAGCAGGGAGGACTTGCCGGCGTTGGTGTAGCCCGCGATGGCGACGGACGGCACCTTGTTGCGCCGGCGCTCCTGGCGCTTGATCTCGCGGCCGGTCTTCATCTCCGCGATCTCCCGGCGCATCTTCGCCATCTTCTCGCGGATCCGCCGCCGGTCCGTCTCGATCTTGGTCTCACCGGGGCCACGCGTGGCGAGGCCGCCGCGACCGCCACCCATCTGCCGGGACAGCGACTGGCCCCAGCCTCGCAGCCTCGGCAGCATGTACTGCATCTGCGCGAGCGCGACCTGCGCCTTGCCCTCCCGGGACTTGGCGTGCTGGGCGAAGATGTCCAGGATCAGGGCCGTACGGTCGATGACCTTGACCTTGACGACGTCCTCCAGCTGGATCAGCTGGCCCGGGCTCAGCTCACCGTCGCAGATGACGGTGTCGGCGCCCGATTCGAGGACGATGTCGCGCAGCTCCAGGGCCTTGCCGGAGCCGATGTAGGTGGCCGCGTCGGGCTTGTCGCGGCGCTGGATCACGCCGTCGAGCACGAGCGCGCCCGCGGTCTCCGCGAGGGCGGCCAGCTCCGCGAGGGAGTTGTCGGCGTCCTGGGCGGTGCCGGTGGTCCACACCCCGACGAGCACGACCCGCTCCAGGCGGAGCTGTCGGTACTCGACCTCGGTGACGTCCTCCAGCTCGGTGGACAGACCCACCACGCGGCGCAGGGCCGCGCGCTCGGAGCGGTCGAACTGGTCTCCGTCCCGCTCGCCGTCGATCTCGTGGCTCCAGGCGACGTCCTCTTCCATCAGGGCATCGGCCCGAAGACCCTCGGGATAGGCGTGCGCGAGGCGCTTGGTGTCCTGGGAAGGGGAAGAAGAGGAGGTCATTGGATCCTTACGTCGATGGGATGCCGTTACGGTGTGGTACGGCGGTCCCGCGGGACCGCTGCTTGGGTCAACGCACGGGTACCCCGGGAGATTCCCGTGTCCCGCCCCGCGCCGACCCGAAGATGGTCGCACGAGGCGGCACGTCTCGTCACCGTGTTATCGCCCGGTCCGCGGCTTGACCGGCTTGACCGGCTTGACCGGTACCGAGGGCTTCCGGTTCGCCTGCGTCGCCCTGGCCTGCCCCGCTGCCTTCCCGTGCGCCTTCGGCGCCTTGGCCGGGCCCGAGGCCTTCCGGTCCGGCTTGGCCGACTTGTCGGGGTCCGACACCTTCCAGTCCGGGTGGCCGGGCATCGGCGGGGTCTTCTCGCCGTACAGCCAGGCCTTGAAGAACCCGCTCAGGTCCCGGCCGGAGACCGTCGAGGCCAGCTGGACGAAGTCGGCGCTGGTGGCCGTGGAGTCCCGGTGCGCGCGGGCCCATTCCCGCTCCAGCCGCTCGAAGGCCGGCCGGCCGATCTCCTGCCGCAGGGCGTAGAGGACGAGCGCCGCGCCGTCGTAGATGTTGGGCCGGAAAATGCCGATCTTCTGGCCCGGGGAGGGCGGCTTGGGCAGGCCGGGCGGGCCGCCGGCCGCGCGCCAGCTGTCGGAGGCGGCGTAGGCGGACTTCATCCGGTTCGTCAGGGACCGGTGCGCGGTCTCCTCGGCGTACAGCGCCTCGTACCAGGTGGCGTGCCCCTCGTTCAGCCAGACGTCGGACCAGGTGCGGGGGCTGACGCTGTCGCCGAACCACTGGTGGGACAGCTCGTGCACCATGATCGACTCCTTGTACCACCGGGGCAGGGAGGACGCGGTGAACAGGTCCTTCTCGAAGAGCGACAGGGTCTGTGTCTCCAGTTCGAAGCCCGTGGATGCCTGTGCCATGAGCACGCCATAGGTCTCGAACGGGTACGGGCCGACCTTGCTCTCCAGCCAGGCGATCTGGGCGGGCGTCTTGGCGAGCCACGGTTCGAGGGCCTTGGCGTCGGCGCTGGGCACGACGTCACGGAGCGGCAGCCCGTGCGGTCCCTCGCGGTGCAGCACGGCGGACCGGCCGATGGAGACCTGGGCGAGTTCGGTGGCCATGGGGTGGCGGGTGCGGTAGGTCCAGGTGGTGGTGCGGCCGGCCCGGTGAACCCCGGCGGGCAGGCCGTTGGCGACGACGGTGTAGCCGGTCGGGGCGGTGACGTGGAAGGTGAACATCGCCTTGTCGGACGGGTGGTCGTTGCACGGGAAGACCAGGTGGGCGGCGTCGGCCTGGTTGGCCATGGCGAGGCCGTCGGTGGTGCGCACCCAGCCGCCGTCCTGCTCCTTGACCGCGGCCGGATCGCTGGTGTGCTTCACCGTGATCCTGGTCCAGCTGCCCTCGGAGAGGGGGTGGTCCGGGGTGACGACCAGGTCCTCGCCCGCGCTGGTGAAGCTCGCGGGTTGCCCGTCGACCTCGACGGACCGCACGGTGCCGTGCGCGAAGTCCAGGTTGATCCGCTCCAGGTCGGCGGTGGTCCAGGCGTCGATGGTGGTGACGGCCTGGAGCGGCTTGTCGTTGGTGCCGGGATAGGTGAGCGACAGGTCGTACGACGTCACGTCGTAGCCCGGGTTGCCCAGGTACGGGTAGAGCCGGTCGCCGACACCGAGCGGCTTGGCCGGGGCCCCGGCGGCGAGGAGACAGACGGAGACGGCCGAGGCGAGCAGGGCCGCCTTGCGGTGCCGGGAGACACGGGGGGTTCGGGTCCGGGACTGCGAGCGGGCGCGGCGGTTGGAGCGGAGGGTGAGCGGCATGCACCACCGCTACCAGGGCGCTCCGGCGCTACGACGGCGACGCGCGCCCGACCCACCCGAACGGGTCCCGTCCGGGGGCCTTCCGCGTACCTCCTGTCGCGGGGCGCGTGGCCGTCGTACCGGGCCCCGCATCACGGTCCGGCGTCCCTTCGTCACGCTCCGGCGTCACTCAGGGGGCAGGGGCCTGGTGTTGGGCGCGGGTCACGTCGTAGACGCCCGGGACGTCCCGCATGGCGCGCATCAGGGCCGGGAGGTGGGCCGCGTCGGGGAGCTGGAGGGTGTAGGTGTGCCGTACCCGCTGCTGGGTGGGCGGTTCGACGGTGGCGGAGACGATGTCGACGCCCGCCGAAGCGATCGCCTCGGTGAGGTCGGCGAGCAGATGGGGGCGGCCGAACGATTCAGCGACCAGCGTGACCCGGCACTCGGTGGTGTCCCCCCAGCGCACGCCGATCTCCGTGCGCCCCCGGCCCTTCATGTGTGTCACCGCCGCGCACTCCACCCGGTGCACGGTCACCACTCCCCCGCGCACCGTGAAGCCGGTGATCTCGTCCGGCGGCACGGGCGTACAGCACCCGGCGAGCCGCACGGCGGCCCCCGGGCGGTCCGCGAGCACATCGGCGCGCCAGGGGCGGGACGGCGGAGCTTCCCCGGCGGGGGCGGCGGTGAAGTCGGCGGGGGCAGCGGCATGTGCGGGGTGAGGTGCGGCGGTGTCCTCGGCCGGTTCGGCGCGTGCGCCGGTCATCTCGTCCGTCCCGGTGCCGCCGCCGGGGTGCGTCGCCAGCCAGCGCTGGATGGCGATGCGGGCGCCCGGGGTGTGCGCGTGCTCCAGCCACTCCCTGGAGGGCTCGGAGGCCGGGTCCTGGCCCATGAGCAGCTGGACGGTGTCGCCGTCCCGCAGGACGGTGCTGAGGGTGGCCAGGCGGCCGTTGACGCGGGCGCCGATGCAGGCGTGCGCGTCCTCGCCGTACTGGGCGTAGGCGGCGTCCACGCAGGTGGCGCCCTCGGGCAGGCCGAGCGTGCCGCCGTCGGGGCGGAAGACGGTGATCTCCCGGTCCTGGGCGAGGTCCTCGCGCAGCGTGGACCAGAAGGTGTCGGGATCGGGCGCGGCCCGCTGCCAGTCGAGGAGGCGGGAGAGCCAGCCGGGACGGGTGGGGTCGGCGCGCTCGCCGTCGGCGGGGTGCTCGGAGGCATGGGATACGGAGGCGTCGGATGCGGCGGCGTCGGATGCCGAGGCGTCGGATGCGGGGGCGTACGGGTTGCCGAGGGCGACGACGCCGGCCTCGGCAACCTTGTGCATCTGGTGGGTGCGGATGAGGACTTCGACGACCTGGCCGTCCTGGCGGGCCACGGCGGTGTGCAGCGACTGGTACAGGTTGAACTTCGGTACGGCGATGAAGTCCTTGAACTCCGAGACGACCGGCGTCATACAGGTGTGCAGTTCACCGAGGACGCCGTAGCAGTCCGCGTCCTCTCCCACCAGCACCAGCAGGCGGCCGAAGTCGGCGCCGCGCAGCTGTCCGCGTTTGCGGGCCACGCGGTGGACGGAGACGAAGTGCCGGGGCCGGATGAGGACTTCGGCCTGGAGACCGGCCTCGCGCAGCACCCCGCGCATCTCGTCGGCGACCTCGGCGAGCGGGTCGTCCGGGCGGGCGGCGTTCTCGGCGATCAGTTCCCGTGTGTGCTCGTACTCCTCGGGGTGCAGGATGGCGAAGACCAGGTCCTCCATCTCCGTCTTCAGGGCCTGCACGCCGAGGCGTTCGGCGAGCGGGATGAGGACGTCACGGGTGACCTTGGCGATCCGCGCCTGCTTCTCGGGGCGCATCACGCCGAGGGTGCGCATGTTGTGCAGGCGGTCGGCGAGTTTGATCGACATCACGCGCACGTCGCTGCCGGTGGCGACGAGCATCTTGCGGAAGGTCTCGGGCTCGGCGGCGGCTCCGTAGTCGACCTTCTCCAGTTTCGTGACACCGTCGACGAGATAACGGACCTCCTCGCCGAACTGCTCCCGCACCTGATCCAGCGTCACATCGGTGTCCTCGACGGTGTCGTGGAGCAGAGAGGCCGTCAAGGTCGTGGTCTCGGCGCCGAGTTCCGCGAGGATCAGGGTCACGGCGAGCGGGTGGGTGATGTACGGTTCGCCGCTCTTGCGCATCTGGCCGCGGTGCGAGGACTCCGCGAGGACGTAGGCGCGGCGCAGCGGGTCGAGGTCCGCGTCGGGGTGATGGGCGCGGTGTGCCTCCACGACATGGCCGATCGCGTCGGGCAGTTTGCCGCGGACGGCGGGGCCGAGCAGGGCGGCCCGGCCCAGTCTGCGCAGATCGAGCCGTGGCCGGGACTTCCTGCGGTCCGCCCGGGGCACCGCGGGGGCGGAGGCCGCCGCGGATGCTGTGGGCGCTACCGGGCCAGGGGTCGCAGGGTTCGTGGCCTCCGCACTCATGGGCACCTCCGGCTCGTGGACCGGCGGACGGGGGCCCCAGGGCGTACGCGGCTCAGGGATGGCGACGTTCCCCCGTCCGTGCCGGTGCTTGATGCTATCGAGCCCACCACGTGCGACCGACCGCCTCTCGGCGACCGTGAAACGGATCACCCATTCGAGCGACGGAAAGAAGGTTTAGGTTTGCGCCAACCGCCCTCCGCTCGCTCGCGGTTGGGAACGCCCCCGGTCGCGGGAAACCGCTGATCCAGGGACTGGAGGGCGTTGTCCTCGTCGTTCCGCCGGGTCAGCGAAGCGCGTTTTCCAGCCATTCGCCGTCGATCTCGCCCTCGGCGACGATCACGGCGGGTCCGGTCATCTCGATCTGGCCGTCGGGCCGCTCGGTGATGACCAGGCGGCCGCCGGGCAGGTCGACGGTGTACGTGGCCGGGGTGCCGGTGACGGCCGGGTCGGCGCCGTCGCGCCGGGCGGCGGCCACGGCGACGGCGCACGCGCCCGTGCCGCACGAGCGGGTCTCGCCGGAGCCGCGCTCGTGCACCCGCATGGCGACGTGGCGGGGGCCACGGTCGACGACGAACTCGACGTTGACCCCGTCGGGATAGGCGGCGGCCGGGCTGAACGGCGGCGGGTCGTACAGGTTGCCGGCCTGCGCGAGGTCGTCGACGAAGGCCACCGCGTGCGGGTTGCCCATGTTCACGTTGCGCGCGGGCCAGCTGTGCTCGCCGACGCTCACCGTGACGTCGCCCTCGGGCAGGCGGGCGCTGCCCATACCGACGGTGACGTCACCGTCCTTCGCGATGTGGACGGTCTTCACGCCCGCGCGCGTGGCGATCGTGAGGTCACCTTCGCTCACATGTCCTGCGTGCTGGAGGTAGCGCGCGAACACACGGACTCCGTTGCCGCACATCTCGGCGACCGAGCCGTCGCCGTTGCGGTAGTCCATGAACCACTCGGCCTCTGCCGCCATGGACGTGGCCTCCGGGTGCGCGGCCGAGCGCACCACGTGCAGCACCCCGTCGCCTCCGATTCCGGCCCGGCGGTCGCACAGGGCGGCGACGGCGGCCGGGCTCAGGTCGAGGGCGTTCTCGGGGTCCGGAACGATCACGAAGTCGTTCTCGGTGCCGTGACCCTTGAGGAAGGCGATCCGTGTGCTCATTCCTCGATCGTACGGGAGCGCTCCGATGGGGTTGGCCGAAGGAGGCAGGGGGTGGTACAGGACTGCGCGAGGCCGCGGGCCGCTGGAGGTTGCCCGCGCCGTTCCCCGCGCCCCTGCGGGGCGCGTCGGCTCGGCGTGTTCAGCGCAACCGAGCTACGCGCCACATGGCCAGGATCACCACTACGGCCACCAGCAGGACGTATCCGAGTACGACCCGCCAGTCGGGGCGACGGCCCGAGCCACGTGCCGGCAGGCCGGGCAGGGTGTAGCCCACCTTGCGGGCGGCCATCATGGCCCAGCCGGCGGCGCAGGAGCAGATCAGCAGGCCGAGCATGGCGATGACGGCGCCGCTGTCACCGAAGTCGAAGGCGAGCGGGAAGGCGAACATCAGGGAGCCGACAGCGGACAGGCCCACGATGGGGGCGAGCTGCCAGAGGCGCAGCCGGCGCTGCGGGCGCAGCTCGACCTCGACCTCCGGACCGCCCGGGTACATCTCCTCGGGCTCCGGCCCGTCGTCGGTCACCCCGTCCGGCGTCTCGTCGGGGCCGTCGTCGGTCAGCCGGGCTTCGGCAAGGGCGTCCTCGGCGAGCGGGTCCTCGGGCGACCGGTCCTCCGTACGACGGCCTTCGGCGAGACGGGGTCCGGTCAGCCGCTCCTCGCCCAGGCGGTCTCCGTTCGGGCGGCCCTCGGCCGGGCCCGGTTCGTCACCCTCGGTGGTGACGCACTCGGCACTTTGTGCGGTGTCGCGAGGGCCGGCCTCCATCGCCACGCGCCCTCCCAACTAGGCTCCACTTGGTCGATCGAAGCTCGATGATGGCACGGCACCGAAGGCCGCGATGACCGGCGGCGCATCCCGATGCCATGACGTGATCAGGCTGTAACCGGTCGTTCGACCAACGTCAGGGCCTGCTGCGGAAGTTCCCCGCGGTCCGCCACGGCCCCACTCAACCAGTTGACCCGCGGATCGCGCCTGAACCATGAATCCTGGCGGCGCGCGAAGCGCTTGGTCGCACGGACGGTCTCGGCCCGCGCTTCCGCTTCGGTGCACTCCCCGGCGAGCGCCGCGAGCACCTGCTGGTAACCCAGCGCGCGCGACGCCGTGCGCCCCTCGCGCAGACCCTGCGCCTCCAGTGCGCGCACCTCGTCCACGAGGCCCGCCTCCCACATCCGGTCGACGCGGCGCGCGATGCGCTCGTCCAGTTCCGGACGAGCCACGTCGACGCCGATCTGGACGGTGTCGTAGACGGAGTCATGACCCGGCAGGTTCGCGGTGAAGGGCCGGCCGGTGATCTCGATCACCTCCAGCGCCCGGACGATACGACGGCCGTTGCTCGGCAGGATCGCGCGGGCGGCCTCCGGGTCGGCGGCGGCCAGGCGGGCGTGCAGCGCGCCCGAGCCGCGCAGGGCGAGCTCCTCTTCCAGACGGGCCCGGACCTCGGGGTCGGTGCCGGGGAACTCCAGGTTGTCCACGGCCCCGCGGACGTACAGGCCGGACCCGCCGACCAGGATCGGCCAGCGGCCCTCGGCGAGCAGTGCGTCGATCCGGGCCCGGGCCAGCTTCTGGTACTCGGCGACGGAGGCGGTGACCGTCACGTCCCAGATGTCCAGCAGGTGGTGCGGGATGCCGCCGCGTTCCTCCGGCGTCAGCTTGGCGGTGCCGATGTCCATCCCTCGGTACAGCTGCATGGAGTCGGCGTTGACGACCTCCCCGCCGAGCTGTTGTGCCAGGAAGACGCCGAGATCGGACTTTCCGGCCGCGGTGGGTCCGACAACGGCGATGACGCGGGGGCTGGGGGGTGCACTGCTCACCGCACCAGTCTCGCAAACCTGCTGGCGGTGCCTCGAACGAGTTACGTGACGGGTCGGGTCGCGGGTCGTTCCCCGTGCGAGATACCCCCTCCGGTCCGCCGGAGGCGGTGACCCGGGCGGCGCAACCGTACGCACCGGGTAACGCGGGAATTCGCCCGCACGAGTACCGTATGGAGTGGATATGGGCGTTTTTGCACGACTCCTCGGCAGGTCGAAGGCGACTCCGGAGGCGTCGGTCGCCGAGGCGGAGGCCGGCGCGGAGTCGGCAGAGGCCGAGGTGGCGGAAGCGGAGTCGGCAGAGGCGGCCGGTTCGGCGGAGGCGAAGGGTTCGTCCGGGGACGGGAGCGAGGACGTGGCGGCCGGGTCGGACGCCGGTGCGGACGACGCGTCCGACGGCTCCGGCATCCCCAAGCAGCAGTCCGCCGAGGAAGCCGCCGACAACGAGGCCGGCGAGGGCGCCCGCAGGTAACCGCCCGCGAGGGAAGGTGGACCATGGGTCTGAAGGACAACATGAAGGCCAAGCTCGGCCCGGCCAGGGACAAGGTGTCGGATCTCGCCCGGCAGCACGGGGACAAGGTCCAGCACGGTATCGACAGGGCCGCGAAGGTCGTGGACGAGCGGACCAAGCACAAGTACAGCGACAGGATCCAGGCGGGCACCGGCAAGGCCAAGGAGGCGATGGACCGCCTCGCGCACAAGGAAGGCCCTGGCCCGCAGACGGTCACCGGCGAACCGACGGCCCCCACCCGGCCGGAGGGCCCGCCACCGGCTTCCTGAGTCTCCTGAAGGGCATGCGGATCGGCGGACGGTCGTGAGCACAGCAGCGCTCCCGGCCGTCCGCCGTTTCGCGCGTACGGCGGGGGTCCTCCGCGCGTGCCCTGCCGGGCGGACCGGGTGGCCGCCATGTCCCCGTTGCGGCCGGGGGGCCGGCACGGACCTGGCCGGGACGTCCGGCAACGCGGCTGGGGGTGCCCCTACGGGGGAGTGCGTGCCGGACGTCGCCGGGCAGGCGGGAATGTGACGACAGGGCCCAGACCGCCACCACGAACCCCACCACGGCAGATCCGCACCACGGCCAGACCACCACGGGCCGATGCCCACCACGGCCAGGTGCCCACCACGAACAACCCCGCCGGGACCAGGTCGCCCCCGCGCACGCGGGCAGGGCCAGGTCGGCGCCATGCCTCGTCAGGACCAGGCCGCCACCACGTACCCCACACCGTACGGCGCGTCCTCGTACAGCAGCGCGCCGGCGAGGGCCGCGCCCTCGGCGGCGCCGGCCAGGACCTGCCAGGGGGCCCGGCCGGAGGCCTTCAGCTCGTGCGCCGGCTCGGCGTCCAGGGCCCGGAGGGCCGCCACGTCCGCCGCACCCAGCGCCCGCGCGACCTCCGCGTCGAAGGGTGCCGCCCGCTCGTCCAGGTAACCCGGCGCCTTGACCGTGCGGCACGCGCTGCCGTCCCCCATCACCAGCAAGGCCACCCGGCCGGCCCTGGCGCCGATCTCCCTTCCGGCTTCGATGCACCGCTCGGGCGCGAGTGATTCCCCGACACCGAGTCCCTCGATCGGGGCATCGGCCCAGCCCGTCCGCTGCAGCAGCCACGCGCCGACGGCCAGCGACGGCGGCAGCTCACGCTCACCGACGGTGTCCGTCCCGGGCCCGAGGCGTACGTCCAGGTCGACCCCGAACCCGCGGAAGGATCCCCGGGTGCCCTGCGGAAACGATCCGCGCCCGCTCTCCTCGACGGGCCCGACCACCACCAGGAGGTCCGGGCGGGCGGCCGCGAGCACACCGAGCGCGTCGGCGCAGGCCGAGCGCGCGGCGTCCATCTCGGGTGCGGCACCCGCGGCGACCTCGGGCACGAGCAGCGGAGGGCAGGGACAGACTGCTGCGGCGACAAGCATGATCGGCAGGGTACGCGGTCAGGCGGTCGGTAGGGGTAGGGGTCGGGACCAGTCCCGCTCCCGCTCCCACTCCCGCTCCCACCCCCGCTCGGCGAAGAGGAAGTGGTGGGTGAACTCCGCCCGGTCAGTCGCAGCCGCAGCCGGAGCCCGTCGCGACCGGCAGCGGCTCGGGCACGCCGATCTTCGGCAGGCCGAGCATGACACCGGCCGGCTTGGCGGCCTCGGCGGCGTTGCGCTTCTCCCAGGCGTCTCCCGCGCGCGTGCGGCGCACGTCGAGGACGGCGCCCTCGGCGAGGAGATGGTGCGGGGCGGCGTAGGTCACCTCGACGGTGACCACGTCACCGGGGCGGACCTCCTGCTCCGGCTTGGTGAAGTGGACCAGCCGGTTGTCGGCGGCGCGGCCGGAGAGGCGGTGCGTGGCGCCGTCCTTGCGGCCCTCGCCCTCGGCGACCATCAGCTCCAGTGTGCGGCCGACCTGCTTCTTGTTCTCCTCCCAGGAGATCTCCTCCTGGAGGGCGACGAGCCGCTCGTAGCGCGCCTGGACGACCTCCTTGGGGATCTGGTTCTCCATGGTCGCGGCAGGGGTGCCGGGCCGCTTGGAGTACTGGAAGGTGAAGGCCTGCGCGAACCGGGCCTCGCGGACGACGTGCAGGGTCTGCTCGAAGTCCTCCTCGGTCTCGCCGGGGAAGCCCACGATGATGTCGGTGGTGATCGCGGCGTGCGGGATGGCCGCCCGGACCTTCTCGATGATCCCGAGGTAACGCTCCTGGCGGTAGGAGCGGCGCATCGCCTTCAGGACCGTGTCCGACCCGGACTGGAGCGGCATGTGCAGCTGCGGCATCACGTTCGGTGTCTCGGCCATGGCGGCGATGACGTCGTCGGTGAAGTCACGGGGATGCGGGGACGTGAACCGCACCCGCTCCAGGCCCTCGATGGTCCCGCAGGCCCGCAGCAGCTTGCTGAAGGCCTCCCGGTCGCCGATGTCGGAGCCGTAGGCGTTGACGTTCTGGCCGAGCAGCGTGATCTCGGAGACACCCTCGGCGACCAGCGCCTCGACCTCGGCGAGGATGTCACCGGGGCGGCGGTCCTTCTCCTTGCCGCGCAGGGCCGGGACGATACAGAAGGTGCAGGTGTTGTTGCAGCCGACGGAGATCGACACCCAGGCCGCGTAGGCGCTCTCGCGCCGGGTCGGCAGGGTGGAGGGGAAGGCCTCCAGCGACTCGGCGATCTCGACCTGTGCCTCCTCCTGCACACGGGCGCGCTCCAGCAGGACCGGCAGCTTTCCGATGTTGTGCGTGCCGAAGACGACGTCCACCCAGGGCGCCTTCTTCACGATGGTGTCGCGGTCCTTCTGCGCGAGGCAGCCGCCGACCGCGATCTGCATGCCGGGCCGCGAGGCCTTCTTCGGCGCGAGCCGGCCGAGGTTGCCGTACAGCCGGTTGTCGGCGTTCTCCCGGACGGCACACGTGTTGAACACGACCACGTCGGCGTCCCCGTCCGAGCCCTCGGCGGCCCGCACATACCCGGCCCCTTCGAGCAGCCCGGCCAACCGCTCGGAATCGTGGACGTTCATCTGGCACCCGTAGGTGCGCACTTCGTAGGTCTTGGGTGACTGAACGTCCACTGCCGGGCTCCGGTCGCTGCTGCTGGTCATGGGTCAAGGGTAGGCGGTTCCCGGAGACCGCTGCCGTGGCCCTGGTTGTCCGCAGCAGTTCATCGACCGGTTCCACAATCTGCGACTCTCTTCGCACGATGCGTCATCGGAAAGGTGTACGCGGGGACCATTGCAGCAAAGCCGGAGGTCAAGCGTCGCTTCACTGGCTGGCGCGCAGCTACGGACGGCCCGAGCGTCACGTGGTGCGTGCGTCGGTCGAGAGTGCATCCGCAGGACATGGCGATGACAACGGTCTGCCTTGCGGATCGCGATCGACAGGGTCGGACCGGGAGTCGCTGGTGTGCCGTCCGGGCTGCTCAGCAGGAGACGGCCATGGACATGCGTACGAGAGCGTCGAACAGGTTCTGCTGGGCGGGGTCACTGTGCGCGGTGTCCTCCGGGTGCCACTGCACGGCGCTGAACCAGCCTCTTGCGGTGGGTATTTCGAGGGCTTCGATCGTGCCGTCCTCGGCGGTGGCTGTCACGGTCAGGCCGTTGCCCAGGCGCTCGACCCGCTGGTGGTGGTAGCAGGATACTTCGGCCTTTTCGGCACCCACTGCGTGTGCCGTCCGCGTTCCTGGGCGGATGGTCACCGGGTGCAGCAGATGGCGATGCTCGTGGTCCGGGCCGCCCATGTCCTGGTGCAGGGTGCCGCCGAGGGCGACGTTGACGACTTGGAGGCCCCGGCAGATCGCCAGCAGCGGGATCCCCGTCTCCAGTGCCTGGTGGGCGACTTCGAGGTCGAAGGCGTCCTGGAGGTGGTCGACGTCGTAGACGCTGTCGTGGCGGTCGGTTGCGCCGTAGCGGTGCGGGGCGATGTCGCCGCCGCCGGGGAGCAGGACGCCGTCGAAGCGGGCGAGCCGGGTGGCGACGTCGGTATGGGTGGGGTCCGACGGATGGATGCTCACCGGTTCGCCACCGGCCCGCCAGACGGCCTCGACGAGGGCGCGGGCGTTGACCTCGGCGGCGTACCGCAGCACGGAGGTGGTGGCGGAGAAGCGGGCCGGGATGGCTATGAGCGGGCGCGTCACAGCTGGATCCAGGTGGTCTTGAGTTCGGTGTACTTCTCGAGGGCGTGGACGGACTTGTCGCGTCCGTTGCCGGACTGCTTCATGCCGCCGAAGGGCACCGTCAGGTCACCTTCCTCATAGCAGTTGACCCAGACCGTCCCGGCCTTCAGGACGCGGGAGACCTTGTGGGCGGTGGAGAGGTCGGAGGTCCACAGGCCGGCGGCGAGGCCGTACTCGGTTGCGTTGGCGAGGCGTACGGCCTCCTCGAGGTCGTCGAAGGTGAGTACGGACAGGACGGGGCCGAAGATCTCATCACGGGCCAGCCGCATGCCGGGGTCGACCCGGTCGAAGACGGTGGGCTGGAGGAAGCTGCCGCCGGTGGCGGTCACGGTGCGGTCCCCGCCGGTGCGCAGTCGGGCGCCCTCCGCCCGGCCGGTGGCGATGTGCTCGAGGACGCGCTCCAGGTGGTCTTCCGAGACGAGGGCGCCCATCTCCGTCGCCGGGTCCAGCGGGTCGCCGACCTTCAGTTCCCGCGCCCGCCGGACGACGGCCTCGGTGACCTGCTCGGCGACGGAGGAGTGCACGAGGAGCCGGGAGGGGGCGGTGCACATCTCGCCCTGGTTGAAGAAGATGCCCCAGGCGGCGGTGGCGGCGGCCTTCTCCAGGTCGGGGGCGTCGGGAAGGATGATGTTGGGCGACTTGCCACCGAGCTCCAGCCAGACGCGTTTGAGGTTCGAGTCGGCGGCGTAGCGCAGGAAATGGCGGCCGACGGCGGTGGAGCCGGTGAAGGCCACGACGTCGACGTCCGGGTGCAGGCCGATGGCCCGGCCTGCCGTCGGGCCGTCACCGGTGACGACGTTGAGGACACCTGGAGGGAGGCCGGCTTCGGTGGCGATGCGGCCCAGCAACAGGGCCGACAGCGGGGTCGATTCGGACGGCTTCAGGACGACGGCGCAGCCCGCGGCGAGGGCCGGGGCGACTTTCCAGCCGGCCAGGGTGAGCGGGAAGTTCCACGGCACGACCGCGCCGACCACGCCGGCCGGCTCCCGTGTGACGAGGGCGAGGGTGTCGGGTGCGGTGTGCGGGGATTCGCCGGTGAGCTTGTCGGCCAGTTGCCCGTACCAGCGGAAGGTGTTGATCGCAGCACGCAGTTCGATGTCGTGCGCCTCGGTGATCGGTTTGCCCATCTCCAGGCTGATCGTGAGGGCGAGTTCCTCGCGTCGTTCTTCGAGGAGGTCGGCGATCCGCAACAGGGTCCTGCCGCGGTCGGCGGGCGCCATGCGCGGCCAGGGGCCGGAGTCACAGGCACGGCGTGCGGCCGCGACCGCGAGTTCGACCTCGGCCTCGCGCGCGTCGGCGACGTGGGTGAGGATCCGTCCGTCGCGGGGGGCGACGACGGGGAACGTTGCGCCGCTGCCGCTTTCGGCCCGGCCGCCGATGTGGTGCTGAGTGGGCAGGTGGAGCTTTTCGGCCCGGGTCAGCAGTTCCTCATGGGTGACGGTGTGCATGGAGGTCTCCGGACGGCCTCTCACTCGGCGCCCGAAGTGCCGGATTCGAGCAGCCGGCCGCCGTCCCACACCACGCCGACCTGCCGGTAGTACGCGGCGATCGGCTCGCGGATCTCCAGCCGGGCCAGCTCCTCGGTGGGGGACTCGAACAGTTCCAGTTCGGCGTCGCCGACCCAGGGCCGACCGCCCTCGACGGAGGCGGCGCCGGACTCGATCAGCTCGTCAAGTGCGAGGCCCTTCCCCTTCTCGATCGACGGCAGCCAGCGGTGGTGGGCCATCGGGTGGGCGTTGACGAACCCGTTCGTCTCCGCCGGCTCGCGCAGGGTCACCACGGCCTGGGCCAGGCGCCGGTCGGCGGCGGCGAGGGTCGCGCCGAACCGTGCCCCGGCCTCGATCCGGGGCGCCGGCCCGTAGGGGTGCGGGCGGCTCTGGTGGATCGAGCCGAGCTTCTTCGGGTAGCCCTGATGCAGTCCGCGGGCTAGGGCGAAGTCCTTGTCGACCCAGATGTACACGCAGCGGGTGTAGGTCTGGCCCTTGTACTGGCAACGGACGACGGCGAACGCCTCTTTGTACTGGGCGCGCACCGGATCCAGCAGCTCGGCGCCGGATGCCGAACACGACTGCCAGTCGGCCCAGATCAGCGCGACCGCGCCGGGGTCCTCGTCGGCGAGTTCCAGCGGCTCGGGCAACATTTCGCGCACCCGGGCCGGGTCGGTGCGGTACTCGACGGTGAGCAGGTCGCCGGAGTAATGCCACGGTGGGGAGGGAATCAGCGACGAGGCACCCGTCGCCGTCCTGGGGTGGAAGTAGCCACGGACGCGGGCCATGCCATCACGCTCCAGAGAGATCAGCAGTGGCGGATACGCCGTCTGCGACAGACGCGGCGGGCGGGGAGAGGTGCGCCGTCGCGTGAGGTTCGAATCGACCGCCCGGCTTCCGGATCACCGTCGGACGGGTTGCGGTGATCCGGTGACGCACGGGGCGGTCAGGAGCGGGCGAGCTGCTCCAGCCGCTGGTGCAGGTGCTCGACGTAGGTCTCGGATTCGGGCTTCATCAGCACGCTGCGCAGAATGCGCGCGCCGTCGGCGTCGGCGGTGATCTTCGGGTGTCGGGTGGTGAAGCGCTCGGCGCCCACGCGGAGGGTGCTGAGGAAGACCGGGTCCTGGGTGTCGGTCATCCCTTCCTGCAGGATCCGGTTGCTGGCCGCGTCGATCTCCGAGAGGGTGGTGCCCGCGGTCAGCGGGAAGTAGCCGACAATGTCGAGCTGCGGCGGCTGGTAGAGCTCGAGGTGCTCGGAACCCTCGATCAGTTCCGCCCAGCGCAGCGCCGCCCGCCGGCCGGCCGCCAGCACCTGGCCCAGCCCCTCACGGGTGGGCGGCAGCAACTGGAAGGTGAGCCACAGCGCGGCGGCCGCCGCACCCGCCCGGGAGCATTCCAGGCTGATCTCGCCCAGGTGCAGTTCCTCGGAGGTGAAGTACGTGTACGGCGAGTCGTGCAGGTAGAACCGGCCGACCGAGGGGTCGCGGAAGAGGACCGCGCCACAGCCGTAGGGCTGCAGGCCGTGCTTGTGCGGGTCGACCACGATGGAATCGGCCTGGGCGACGGCCTGCCAGGGCTCGGCCGGCAGGCCCTCGGGGCCGTCCGCGCCGGCCAGCAGGGCGAAGAATCCGCCGTAGGCGGCATCGACGTGGATCCGCACACCGTAACGCTCACGCAGCGCCAGCGCCTCGTGGACCGGCTCGACGGCGCCGAGCCCGGTCGTACCGGCGGTGAGCACCACCGTGCCGACCCGGCCGCCGCGCAGCAGCTCCTCGAGCGCGTCGAGGTCCATGCGGCCGAGGCCGTCGGTGGGGACGGGGAAGCCTTCCACCCCGAGAACCCCGCACATCCGGCCGTGCGTGTAGTGGGCCTCGGTGCTGTACGCGACGCCCTTGCCCGGATGCAGTTCGCGCGCCACGAACAGCGCCTCGAGGTTGGCGACGGTGCCGCTGGTGGTCAGGTGCCCCAGGTGGGTGTCGTAGCCGAACATCGTGGCCAGCTGCTGGACCACCTCCCGCTCCATCGCGGCGGTGGCCGGACCACCGTCCAGGGCGTGGTTGTTCGGGTTGATCAGCATCGCGGTCAGGTAGCCCACGACCGCTGCCGGGTGGGGCGGCTTGAGCATCTGGCCCGCGTAGCGGGGGTGGAAGAAGGGGTAGTTGTCCTTCAGCCGCTCGGTGAAGACGTCGAACGCGGCGGCGAACCGGTTGTCGTCGACGGCCAGTGCCGGGTGCGGGTCGAAGGGTCCGAAGGTCTTCGCCCACTCGGCGTTCGACGCGACCGCCGAAGCCAGCCACTTGTTCAGATCCATTCCGTCCCTCTTCCTCGATCTGGTGTATGGACGCGGTGGGGCTCAGCGCTTGGGCGGGCGGACGCCGCGGAATTCCCAGTCGCCGCCCAGGGCGGTCGAGAGCACTTCCTCGGACTCGGTGGGCTGGGCGCCGACGTCGGTGCGGACGGCGGTGGGGCCGGTGACGACGTGGTTGGTGAGTCTGCCCAGTCCCTCGACCTCCACCTCGACAACGTCGCCAGGCTGCACGGGACGGGAGTTGGCGGGGGTGCCGGACAGCAGGACGTCGCCGGGACACAGGGTGATGGTGCGGGCGATGTCGGCGACGAGGTAGTGCATGTCCCATGCCATCTCGTCGGTCGAGCCGTCCTGGACGACCTTGCCGTTGACGTAGGTGCGAAGCCGCTTGCCGTGGAAGTCCCAGTCGGTGACCAGGCCGGGACCGAGCGGGCACAGGGTGTCGGACCCCTTGACCCGGAGCATGGACCCGGCGTCCGTGTCGCGGAAGTCGTGCAGGCCGAAGTCGTTGGCGATCGTGTAGCCCGCGATGTACTCCCCCGCCTCGGCCGGGGAGATGTTGCGGGCCGTCCTCCCGATCACCAGGGCGACCTCGCCCTCGTAGTTGAGCCACTTGCAGCCCGCGGGGCGGACGACCGCGCCCTTGTGGCTGTTCAGTGCGGAGACCGGTTTGTGGAAGTAGGTCGGGGAGTCCGGCAGGCCGATCCGGAACTCGTCCACGCGGCTGCGGTGGTTGAGGTGGACCGCGATCACCTTCGAGGGGAGCACGGGGGGCAGATGGTGGGCCTCCTCGGTCCTGACGCGACGGCCGTCCCCGGCGACGAGCTCGTCCCCGTCGACCGTGACCTGGACGGCGGCGCCGTCGAGGAGAACGCGGCGGTACTCGGGCATGAAGGGCTCCTAGATACGGCTGTGAGGGGTGCGCGAGGCGGGCAGGCCGGTGCCGGTCCAGCCGTCGGCGGGGCGGTCGAACCAGAGGTGGACCTGACCGGTGCCCACCGAGTTCTCGTACTCGCCGTACTGGCGGGCCCTGGCCCTGCACGCCCGCTCGCCGAGTGCGCCGGCCATCATCAGGTAGTGGAAGAAGTTGGCCTCGGGCTTGTACTTCCAGAACGCGTCCATGGTGTCGAGGACCCTGTCGTGGCGGCCCTCCTTGAACCAGGCGATCCGCTCCTCGTCGGCCGCGCGCGCCTCGGGCGTGAAGATGTGCGTCGGGTCGCTGGCCTCGTGGTCGCGGATCTCACGCAGCGGCCAAAAAGTGTGCGACAGCGCTCCGGAGGCGATCAGCAGCACCCGGCGTCCCGGGGTGGCGGCAATGCCGTCGGCCAGCGCCCGGCCGAGGCGCAGATGGTCCTCCATGTCGCCGGTCTGGCAGACGCCGATCGTCACCCACCGCTTGTCCTGCAGTCCCTCACCGAGGAACTTCCACAGGTTGACGGTCGCGTAGAAGATCGGCAGGTACACGTCGTCGATCGCCGTGATGAACGTGCCGTGCTTGTCCGCGAACGACGCGATGTTGTGGGCGAGTTCGGGGTCACCGGGGAAGTCGTACGGCATTCGGCACATGCCGCGCGGCAGTTCCTCGGAGGTGAACAGGCCGGCCCGGCGGGGCTGTGCGGTGACGACGAACTCGACGGTGGTGGCCCAATGGGAGTCGAGGACCACGACGGTGTCGTATTCGTTGGCGGCATCGCGCTCGAAGACGTCCTTGCGGAGCTGTCTCAGGCCGGTGACGAGGGTGATCTCCTTGCCCTCGTTCAGCTCCCGCCGGGTCTCCTCCGGGAGCACGATGGTGGGGACGTGGGCGAGCAGGCCCGCGCCGACGATCTCACCCATGGTGCTTCCATCCGTTCGGTGCGGTGACGGTGTTCTTCACGTCGCAGTGGAAGTCGAAGCTCCAGGTGCCGCCCTCGCGGCCCATGCCCGAGTGGCGGGAGCCGCCGAAGGGCGCCTTCAGGTCTCGGACGAAGAAGCAGTTGACCCAGACGGTGCCGGCGACCAGTTGCGCGGTGACGCGCTCGGCGCGCTCGGGGTCGCTCGTGGCGACGGTGGCGGCCAGGCCGAAGCGGGTGTCGTTGGCGAGCCGGACCGCCTCTTCCTCGCTGGTGAAGGTCTGGAGTGTCAGCACCGGGCCGAAGACCTCCTCCTGGACGATCTCGGACGTCTGGGCGACGCCGGTGAGGAGCGTCGGCGCGTAGTACTGCCCCTCCTCGGGGTGTCCGCCGATGACCGCACGGGCGCCGGCCGCCAGTGCCCGCTGCACGAAGCCGTCGATCTTCTCCAGCTGGTGGGGGTGGATGGTGGGGCCGATGTCGGTGGCCTCGTCCCGCGGGTCGCCCTGCTTCAACCGGGACGCCTTGTCGACGAAGCGGCGGGTGAACTCCTCGGCGACCGTCTCCTCGACCAGAATGCGGGTGGCGGCGAGGCATACCTGCCCGGCGTTGTCGTACTGCTCCACCGCCAGGTCGACGGCCAGGTTCAGGTCGGCGTCGGCGAACACCAGCAGCGGGGACTTGCCACCCAGCTCCAGGCTCAGCGGCGTCAGGTTGGCGGCGGCCGACGCGGCGATCCGCTGCGCGGTCGCCACGGAGCCGGTGAAACTGATCCGGCGCACGTCCGGGTGCGAGGTGAGCGTGTCGCCGATCTCGGAGCCGTAGCCCTGCACCACGTTCAGGACACCGGCTGGAAGCCCGGCCTCGGCCGCGATGTCGGCCAGCAGCGAGGCGGTCAGTGGAGACCACTCGGCCGGCTTGAGGACGACCGTGTTGCCCGCCGCCAGCGCCGGTGCCACCTTCCACGTGGCGAGCATCAGCGGTGCGTTCCAGGGCGTGATCAGCACGCAGGGGCCGGCCGGGTCCCAGCTGACGTGGTTGGTGTGACCGCGGGTCTCGAAGTCCTCGTGCTCCAGCTTCAGCAGCCAGTCGGCGAAGAAGCGGAAGTTGTGCGCGACGCGGGGCATGACGCCGCGGCGGTGGGAGCGCAGGAGGGCGCCGTTGTCGGTGGTCTCGACGAGGGCCAGCTCTTCGAGCCGCTTCTCGACTCCCTCGGCGACGGCGTGCAGGATGCGGGCGCGCTCGGGGCGCGGGGTGGCGGCCCAGCCCGGGAAGGCGGCCTTGGCGGCGGCGACGGCCGCGGCGGCCTCCGTCGCGGTACCCCGGGCGATCTCCCCGATAACGCTGCCGTCGATCGGTGAGATGTCGGTGAACGTCTCACTGGAGGCGACGCGCTCGCCGCCGATCCAGTGCCGGGTGTCAACGGATACCCCGGCGATGACAGCCGCTTGGGACTCGCGGGTCATGTCCCAACCTCCAGTTCGTTTGACCCCAAATAAACAGACGAGTCGCGAGAGCGTCAAGCCCTGCGCGAAGATTTATTTGGGACCAAACGTTTTGGCTGGAGGCCGACGGCTGTCCTCCGCGGCACGCCCCTGCGGATCCGGCGAGCGCACGCCGCCTCCGACGAAGAGCGCGACGCTCCGAGGCGAGCACGGCACGTCAACGGGGACCGTGGGCTCCGACAGGCCCTAGGGGCGCGGACGGCGGCCCGAGCGCCGTGGGGCGAGGTTCTCGCCGTCGAGGAGCTCCCGCCTGCGCTGCTCACCGTGCTCCTCGAGCCGGCCGACGATGACACGCAGACTGTCGGCGAGTTGCAGGCACTGGTCGGGGCTGAGCGGGGCGGCGACGAACGCTTCCTCGGCATTGAAGGCTGGGAACAGCTCCTCCATGAGCTTCCCGCCTTCCTGGGTCAGCGAGAGCAGGACCCGGCGACGGTCCTCGGGGTGGGGAGAACGGGCCACGAGGCCGCGCGATTCGAGGGTGCGCGAAATGCCGGTCAGGGTGCCCTTGGAGATGCCCGCCTCCTCGGCCACGGACCAGGTTTCCGCCTCGCCCCAGATCCACAACACCCACAGCACGACGAAGCCGGTCCACGTCAGCTCGTGCGGACGCAGCACGGAGTTCTCCAGGTGCTGCCGGACGGCGGCGGCCGCCCGGTGGATGTTGCCCACGGCCGCCATGGCCTCGCGCTGCAGAGTCAGGCCACCCAGCCGCCGCTGGACAGCTCGCTCGGTTTCGGTGATGGATCGGCGGGGCCCGGACACGGGCTTCTCCTCGTCGTTGGGGCGGTGCGGGCCGCCGAAGCTTCATTTGAGCTCAAATGTATCTCCGCAGCCGCCGGATCCGGCGCCCTCGGCCCCGGGTGGAGGCAGGCGAACCTTCGCGCCCCTCTTGCTGGCCGGTACAGCCGACTCTTATCGTTTGACATCAAATGAATGTCACCGGCGCCACCGCTCGGCCGTCTCGGTCATGAGGCTGCATGGATCCGAGCGAGCAGATCAGGACAGAAGGCAAGCCTTCACCGCATCCCTGGAGTATCCCTTGAGCGCTCGCACAGACCGCCAGGTCCGACAGACGATCGAGGCGCTCGACGCCAAGGGGATCGATGTCCTCCGCGTCGCCTACCCGGACCTGATGGGATCCGACCGCAGCCGGGACATCCTGCTGCACCATCTGCCGCACGCGGCCGGGCACGGCCTCGCCTTCAGCCGCGCCGTCTATCACACCGGCGCTCTGGGCGATCACTCCGACATCGCCGGTGGCCTGGAGGCGGGCATGCCCGACGTCCTGGTGCGCCCGGACCTGGACACCGTCGTCCCGCTGCCGTGGGAGCCGCACGTCGCCTGGTGCATCGGTGACGTCCTCGACCCGGCCACCCGCCAGAGCGTGCCCGAATCGCCCAGGGACCTGCTGCGCCAGGTCCTCACCCGCCTGAACAACACGGGCCTGACCGCGCTCGTCGGCCCCGAACTGGAATACGTCCTGCTCACCCCGGACGCCGACACGCCCACCGGATGGCGGCGCTACGCCCCCGCCCCGGGCAACGTCTACACCACCGGCCGCCGCGCCGACCCGGACGGACACCTTCTGCGCACGGTGCGCGCCCTGCACGCGCTCGGCCTGGACGTCAGCGGCGGCAACCGCGAGTTCGACGGCGGACAGTTCGAGATCAACCTCAACCACTCAGAAGCACTGAACGCCGCTGACCGCGCCTTCCGGTTCAAGGCCGCGGTCAAGGAACTCGCCCGAGCCGAGGGCCGACTGGCGACGTTCATGGCCAAGCCGTTCAACGACGGCGGCGGATCGGGATTCCACCTGCACGTCTCCCTGATCGACGCGGACGGGAACAACGTCTTCGACGCCCCCCGCCAGGCCCACGGCCTCTCGGCCACGGCCCGTCACGCCCTGGCCGGCGTCCTCGTACACGCGCCCGCTCTGTCCGCGCTGCTCAACCCCACCGTCAACTCCTACAAGCGGTTCGGTCCCGACACCACCGCCCCCTGGCTGATCAACTGGGGCCTGGACAACCGGAACGCCATGGTGCGCATCCCGCCGGAGCGCGGTGCCGCATCCCGACTGGAAGTCCGCCTCGGCGACGCCACGGCCAATCCGTACCTCGCCGTCGCCGGCCTCCTGGCCGCCATCCACCTCGGCATCACGGCCGCGGCCGATCCTCCGGCGCCGGCAACCGGCCTCGCCGCCGACACCGGGACCGCCGACCGGCTGCCCACCGACCTCGGCCAAGCCCTCGACGCCCTGCAGGCCGACGATCAGCTCATCGACGTCCTCGGCAAGTCGTTCGTCGACGCCTTCCTCACCTTCAAGCGGGACGAACTCGACCGGTTCCACCAGTACGTCACCGACTGGGAGTTCCGCGAGTACGCCCAGATCAACTGACACCGCCCGCTTCCCCTGGTCGACCACCTGATCCAGCCACCTGCTCGGCCGCCTTGACCCGCCCTCCGCCTGGTGCGCCGGACCGGTCGTCGCCGCAGCGCTGCCTCCGCATGCCTTCCGCGGCCTCCTCCTGCCCGCCGCGCCGCGCGGGCCGGCCTTCGCCCCCCGCCGCCCCGCCGCAGCGGGGTCGCCTCCGTATCCCGGCGCTTGTGTAAGGACTTCCAGAGGGCGCCCCCACAGGCCACCCACCCCATCGCGGCCACCGGGCCACGCCAAGCGCCCCACGTGCAGTCTGAACCGGGGCACAATCGCCGATCCAGTCGCCTGGCGCCCCGCCAGAACCAACATCGAGTGAGCGTCAGCGTGTCGTTGCACCATCAGGACAACATCCGCAATGACCACGAAGCACACCTCCCGCACATCAACAGAACCGCAGGTCAAGCGCCCTGCACGGCCTGTTCGAGCAACGCCTCGCACCCCACGCGATTCCGCCGCCGAAGCAGGTCGGGGCACGCTGTCCTGGCGCCGCCAGCCTCGACGAGACCGCAGAAGTTCGTTGAGGGGCGTTGATCATGTGGCCTTGAGTGGGGTGCCTTCGTAGGTCCAGCGGTATGGCTTGGCGGTCTCGTTGTGCCCGATCGCGTACGCCTCCAGCTTGTCGATCAGGTCGTCGCGGCTGGCGAAGTCGCCGTGCCGCAGGACCCGGCGGGTCAGGGCGGAGAAGAACAGCTCGACCTGGTTGAGCCAGGAAGCGTGCGGCGGGGTCCAACGGACGTGCCAGCGAGGGTGCGCGGCCAGCCAGGTCTTGGTGTGCCTGGCGGTGTGGGAGGAGCCGTTGGCGAGCACGATGTGGATCTCCTTGCCGGGTGTGATCGCCCGGTCGAGCTTGTCCAGGAAGGCGGTGAAGGTCACCGCGTCATTGCGGCGGATCACCTCGGTGAGGACCTCGCCGGTGCGCACGTCGAGAGCGGCGACGAGGGAGGCGGTGCCGTGGCGCCGGTACTCGAACTCCTGCCGGACGGGTTCACCGGGGCGCGCCGGCCGCCCGGGATGGCGGCGCGAGCGGGCGGCGATCGCGGTCTTCTCGTCGATGGACAGGACGACCGCCCCCTCGGGCGGGTCGAGGTAGAGGGCGCATACCACGGCGGCGCGCTGCCAGAAGCCGGGGGTGTCCCGGCGGGTGAGCCAGCCACGGACCTTGTGCGGCTTCAGGTCCAGATCCGCCAGGATCCGGCCGGCCTGGGAGACGGAGACCGGCGCGAAGCAGGTGCCGGCCACCTTCTGGGCGATGGCCCGATGCGACCAGGTCGCTTCCGGATGCGGTGGCGCGCTGGTCGCCGTGGCCACGATCGCCACCCGCACCTCGGGCCCGTACGATCTCGGCCGTCCCGACCGTTCGGCATCGCGCAGGCCGTCCATGCCGCGGGCCGCGAACCGCCCACGCCACTTGCGCACCGTGTTCACGCTGACCTGAAGCTCCCGGGCGATGGCCCCGTTGGCGAGCCCGTCCGCTGCCACGAGCACGATCTCGGCCCGCAACGCTGCCCGGACCTCGGACTTCGCCGAGGCCACCGTCCGCACCAGCCGCTCGCGGACATCCGCCGCCAGCATCACCGCAACCGCCGTCCCCTCCCGCTGCCCGCCCTTCACAGCCAACGATCACGCGGGCCGATGCCGCACCCGGCAGGATGGGGCCTGTGCCGAAGAACCCCCGGAATCGATGCAGCACCACCTGCGCCAACGCCTGAACCGTCATGCCCGCGAGCGGTGGCCCCACGTGGACGCCATC
Source organism: Streptomyces sp. NPDC007205 (assembly GCF_040634095.1). Taxonomy (NCBI): domain Bacteria; kingdom Bacillati; phylum Actinomycetota; class Actinomycetes; order Kitasatosporales; family Streptomycetaceae; genus Streptomyces; species Streptomyces sp. NPDC007205. The sequence goes on along the minus strand of NZ_JBEYEW010000031.1, from coordinate 32,590 downwards.
ACCGCCCGTTTCCGTGCGGGATTCGCTTACGTGGCAGCCCAATTGCCCGGCGGGCACAGCCTCCCGCTGTGTCGTCTGCGCTTCACCGGCGTGCTGCACACCTGGGGCTTCGCCTCTGCCTGGCCAGCAACGGCAGCTACAGGGACAACATCCTGCCCAGCGGACTACGCGCCGACTCTCCGGAGGAAGCCCCTGATCGTCGGCGGCCAGCGGCCGGACCCGGCGGCACTGCGAACGGAGTGAGCGTGAGCGCAGCGGTCACCAGCCGTGGCGAAGTGGGGCGGGCCCGTTGGGCCCGCCCCCCTCTCTCCCCTTCCTCTTCCTCCCGGCGCATGGCCGCTGTCGCGCTACTCCAGCGCGTAGTCCACCGAGAACCGGTCGAACCGCAGCGGAGTGTTCTGCGTTTCCGCCTGTGTCTGGGAGTTGACCGAGTTGATGGAGTACGCCTTGTAGACCGCGAGCGGCTTGTTGTTCACCGTGACGTGGCGGAAGTCCACGCTGCCGAAGTCCGGGTAGCTCCTGGTCGGCGACTCCAGGACCGCTTCTGCGGAGTTGTTCGGGCAGGTGGAGCCCTTGGGACAGGTCTGCTTGGTCGACTGGATCCAGTTCCGCGTCCGGTTCTGGATCGTCAGCGTGTAGGTGCTGCCGCTGCGGACCACCGATGCCTTGATGTCGTCGCCCGGCTTCACCGTGCCCTTGAAGTAGACCGGGGGAAGCGGCGCCATTTCGTACCAGGCCCGGTAGACCGGGGAGCCGGTCTTGCAGCTGGTCTCCACTCCGGCCTGTTCGACGGTGTGCGGGGTGGCCGAGGTGTATCCGTCTATCCCCACCCAGGGGGCGAAAAGGTCCTTGGTGGAGTGGCAGGTGACCGCGGGCACCTGCCATTCGGCACTGGTCTGGTTGAAGGCGTTGGTCTTGCCCATCGTGACGTAGCCGCCCCACCCGGACTTCGTGATGTACCTGGTGCCGGTGTCGCTGTGGCCGGAACTGCCTCCGGCGAAGGCGGAGACGAAGGCACTGGAGGCGATCGTCAACGCCAGTGCCGCTGCTCCGCCGATCACTGCCCGGCGAGTTGTCACACGCATGAGTTGTCCCTTCGCGTTGGCCTGGGGCCAGGACGGGTCGATTGCGGGGGCTCAAAGGGCCAGGGAAGTCAAACGTTTGGCCCCAAACGTTGAGCTTGCTTGGTATCAAACCAGGGAGGGGTCGGCAGCCACAAGGCGATTTGCCCGATTCTCAGCTGACCCACAGGCAACGGAACTGGTGCGCTGTCACGAGCCTTCGCTTCACCGCCGGGGAGCTCTTCCACGCGCGCGTGCAGATGGTCCACGAACCCCTCAGCCTCGGGCTTCATCGGGACGCTACGCAGGATCCGTGCGCCGTCGGCGTCCGGAACGAGCGACGGGTGGCGGGCCGTCAGCCGGTCCGGGCGCCCTGCTTGGCGCGGCCGAACACCCGCTTGTGGGTAGAGTCGATGTCGACGAAGGCCACCTGGTCGGCTCCGGGCGGCAGCGGCGTATGCGCGGCCAGCTGAGCCAGGAACTGGCGGTGAAAACGGTGGAGTTGGAGGGTGGCCCATGGGTGAAGGAGCGCAGGAACGTGCCCAGCGTCGACGGGGCACGGATGCCGCCGAAGCAAGTCGCCATGGCCCCGTGCCGCAACCGGCCGGCGTCCTGGATGCTGTCCGCTCCCGCGACATCGCCGCCATCAGCGACATCACCTTCGCCGCCGGGTTCGCTCCGCCGCCGTTGGCCGCCCCGCCGATCCGTATCGCGGCATCCGTCAGGTCCGCCAGCCCGGCCCGCTCCGCCAGCCTCGCCGACGGGCGACCTACACCCGCCCGCACGGGGTCAGGCATCTCTTCGCCGCCTACGACCTGGCCAAGGACAAGCTCTACGGCCACATCAAGCCGAAGAAGAATCGAACGAGGTTCCTGGAATTCTGCCGCTACCTGCGCAGCCTCTACCCACTCGAGATCCGGATCGCGATCGTGCTCGATATTTTCTCCCCGCACCTGACCACGAAGAAGGACACCCGGGTCGGCGATTGGGCCGTGGCCAACAACATGGAGTTCGCCTACACACCGGCCAAGTGCTCCTGGCTGAACCTCATCGAGGCCCAGTTCACCACCCTGCGCTACTTCGCACTGGACGGCACCGACCATGCCAGCCACAAGGAGCAGGGCGCCGCCAACGAACGCCTCCGCGAGGTAGTTGACAGGGCGAACGTCGCCTGATGCGGCACTAGGCCGCGTATCGGGTCGTGATCAATCCGCGGGATTCGCTCTCGTGGCTGCCTTTGACCCGGAGATCATCTTGCGTGACACGAGCGCAACTGACCGATGCGGAGTGGGCGTTCATCGGGCCGTACCTGCCGATCGGCGCGTACGGGCCGTATCCCGAACGGCTGCGGCAGCAGTTCGAGGGTGTGGTCTGGCGATTCAAGACGGGCGGGCAGTGGCGGGAGATGCCGCAAGAGTTCGGGGCGTGGTCGACCGTCTCCAATCGCTTCCGGCAGTGGCGTGACGCCGGCGTATTCGAGGCTCTGTTGGAGGGGCTGATCGCGGAGGCTGCGAAGCGGGGCGAGGTGGATCTGTCGCTGGTCAGCGTCGACTCCACCACTGCGCGGGCCCACCACGACGCCGCTGGGATGCACCTCGACGAGGACGTGCTCACCGCCCTGGAGAAGGCCGCGGCTGAGGAGGAGAAGGCCAGGTCAAAGGGGGCGGTCCCGAGGAACGAACCGGACAGGACAGGACACCGAAGCCGACCCCGAACGGGAGGAACGACGACGCGTCCGGCGCCGCCGAAAGCTCCGACTGAAGGCCGCCCTGCTCGGGCGCTCTCGGGGTGGGCAGACCAGCAAGGTCCACCTTGCCGCAGACCGCAAGTGCCGCCCGCTGGCGTTCATCCTGACCGCGGGCCAGGCAGCCGACAGCCCACAGTTCATCCCTGTGCTGAACAAGATCCGGATCCGCGGATCCGTTGGCCGGCCCCGCACCAGGCCCGACGCCGTCGCCGGAGACAAGGCCTATTCGTCCCGCGGTATCCGGGCTCACCTGCGCAAACGCCACATCAAGGCCGTCATCCCCGAGAAGGCCGACCAGGCCGCCAACCGGAAGAAGAAGGGCTCCCGAGGTGGTCGGCCCGTCAGCCACGACGCCGACCTCTACAAGGTGAGGAACACCGTCGAGCGCCTGATCAACAAGCTCAAAGCCTGGCGAGGCATCGCGACCCGGTACGACAAGACACCGGAGAGCTACCTCGCCGGACTCCACCTCCGAGCCTCCATGATCTGGGTCAAAGACCTCACACGGAACGGCCTTGGGCATGGGCAGACATGCGACCTCGTTGGAGGGCTGATGCCTCACCCGTCGAAGTGACACCAGCGGAAGCCGTGTTCGAGCAGTTGCGTCAGGGTCCCGCGGTGAAGTGCGCCAAAGCCCACAATTGCCTCGTCTTCGTCGCCGCTGACATGCGCGAGCAGTCCCGGCGCCACGAAGAACCGCTCGGCCGCATAGGTTGGCATGAAGGGGCTCAGGGGTACTGGGCGCAGCATGTTCCACAGCGCGTCAAGGCGCGCGGTCGGCATGCAGTAGGTGCGTGCGCCGTACGGGGCCATGTTCATGGCCCCGTTAAGGGTGAACTGCAAGAGAAAGCGGCTCAGCGGTTCCTCTTCAAGGATCGTCTCCGGGTTCGGATCATCGGGGTCTTCGGTGAACCACACACGTGGGTCGGCCTCGTCCGGCTCCTTCAGTGGCCACGGGATGGACCAGTCCTTCCCGGCCCCGTTCCACATGGCGATGACCAGCCGGTCGCCCAGTGGCCCGGAGGCACGTCGGGGCTTCTTCAGCACCGGGTCGATGAAACTGTGAATGGCCGGGCGGAGGCGGGCCAGGCGGTGGAAGGCGGCCAATGCCTCCGGGAGGTTGTCCAGTTCGATCGCCGTGGTCTCGTCGGCAGCCGACTCCGCTTCGGAAAACCAACCGAGGACGAACGACTCCAAGGCCCGGATCGGATCTGATTCCACGAGGTCGACCCAGTCCACGCCTGGCACGGGCCCGGGTGATGGGACTGGGCGGACCGCCTCCAGCACCTCGCGGGTCAGCGGCTGGCTGAACATCAGTTTGGCGCGGTTGAAGTTGGCCGGCGCCGTGGGCATCCCCCTGCACTGGGCGGTGCCGAGCGGGAGGCAGCCCTCCTTCAGTCGCGCGAAGACGTAAATGGGCAAGGCACCCCGGAACTCGAACCGAGAGTGGAGTTCCGGAATCCGATCTCCGCGCAGAAGTACCCAGTCGGAGTCCTGGACGCCGCTGACCTTCGGATGGTCCCCGGACTCGACGATGACGACGGTTGCGTCAGCTCCCGCCCCGATCAGCGCGGGCCCCATTTCGTACTGAATCAGGCCAGATCCAGCAACAGACAGGGCCGCCTCCTCGCTGATCAGGGGCGGGAGCGTTCGCAACATGCCGTCAGCTTATCCACGAGGACAGACAGGGCAGATTGATCGGGACTCGATACGGGCCCTAGTCGAACGTGACCGCCCCCGGCGTGCGCCAGCCGCTCAGGCGGCGCCGTCACCAGGCTCGGTCTTCATCCGGCAGCAGACGCCTACGCTCGTCCCAGTCCGCCCCCGCACGGAATTGGGCGCAGCGACCTCCCGCACCCGCCCGGCGCCATTCCTCCTTCCCTAGCCGTCTTCGACACGACCGTTACCACCTTGAGGCAAGCGACGTCGTCAGGGCGGAAAGGTCCCGGGGAGCGTGCTGGACGGCTCCGCAGGCGGTCGGCAGGAGAACCGGCAGCGCCTCTTGGAGGCTGGGAAGCCAAACCAGAAAGCCGACTTCGGCGGCGCCGTGGCCGCGGCGAGTGTCATCTCCCTCCACTACGACGGCGAGACAGTCTCACCGCCCTCGCCGACGAACTACCCCAAGCCTCCCTTCCGCATCACAGCTGGTCAGGAGCTTGCCCCGGGTTTGTGAAAGTCACCATCCGTAGGTGCGCACTTCGGAGGTCTTGGGTGACTGAACGTCCACTGCCGGGCTCCGGTCGCTGCTGCTGGTCATGGGTAGGCGGTTCCCGAAGATCGCAGGTCCGGCCCTGGTGCCCGGTGCATGGCGCTGCCGCCACAGCGCTTACGAGGTGCTGTGGCGGGGTTTGCAAGGAGCTGTGGCGGGCCTCGCCTGCAAGATTCACCTCGCCGGGGAAGGCGGCCCCCGTCCCCTGCGCCTGCCGCTGTTGTCGGCTCTCGCCCACCGCCGCCATGACACCTGCTGACCACGGAATGAATTCATAAACCGGGCCCAGTCCATCTGCTCCTGCTTCCGCCCCCTCGTTCGGGAAGCCGTGCCGGGGCAGATACAACCGCGTGGCCTCGGACTCACGCCGGTCGCCATCCACGGCCTCTGACGGCTCCGAAACCGAGCCGCGTCGGTGGCCGCCGCCACCCAGGACTCCGCCTCGTCATGGACAAGGCGGAAGAAATACACAGTAACCCTTGATGGCAATTGCCGACTAGTCCACATAATTCGTTCGCGCTTACTGGAGCCTAATTTCGCCATTTATGCAGACACCGCGAACCGCTCATTCCAGCCATCGAACCCGGTCTCGTAACCCTGCGAACCAGCAGGCCAGACGCGTGATTTTACTTTTCTGCCACAAAGGAAACGGCACTTTATCGCCAGAGGGTGAGCATCGTCACACCTCTCCAATAAACCGGCGACGTATTCCCGCCGTCAGGCAGGTCAAGGACTTCTGTTCATTGCTTCACGCGACATACGGCGGAGCTCGGAAAGGATGTTTCTTGACCACCACTCGATCCCCGATATCCAAGCGGCGCCCGGCCCGGCGTCGGGCGGACATGGCTGTGTTAGGAGGTGTGCGGCCGCCACTGGCGGCCCTGCCGGTTCTGTTGGCGCTCGTCGCGGGCTTGACGGTGTTCGCCGTCGGGAGCGATGCCGAACGGGGCGTTCCCGAGGCCGTCCTCGGCTCCCAGCAGCACATCGCCGAGGACGGGGCGGTCGCGCTGCAGGCCGCCGTCGACGAGAGCGTTTCCGATCTGCGGGCAGCAGCCGCGGACTTCGGTGGCTCCAAGTCCGTACCGGCGGACGGAATGCTGACCCTCCTCGACCGGACCTACCGCAAGTGGCGCGGTACCGCCGTCGTCGACCTGTCCACCGGCCGGCTGCTCGCCGCGCGGGGCGAGGACGTACCGCTCGGGAAGGTGGACCTTCGTGGACTGCCGGCGAACCCGCCTCCGAGGCTGGTGCGGGACGACTCGGGCGTCACCCGGCTGCTGGTCTTCGCGACGCTGTCGCAAGGCGACAGGCAGGAGTTGCTCGTCGCTTCCCAGAGCCTGAAGGTGCCGGGCATCACCGTCGGCAGGAATCACACGCTCACCGTCGTGGACCGTGACGGGGCGACCCTCACCTCCGCCGGGCCGCGCCCCCGCACCGATCAGGCCAAGGCGCTGGCCGGCGCCGCCGTCCGCGAGGCGCAGGGCAAGGGAGCGTCGGACACCGCCGCTGCCGGCGGCTTCGACGGTCCGAGCGGCAGTCTCGTCGGGGCGGAGGAAGGCAACACCCGTACCGCCGTCGGGTACGCCGGAGTGGCCCGGGGGCCCGCCACGAAACAGAGTCCGAGCAGCGCACTCGGACTGACGGTCGTCACGACGGTGCGAACCGAGCGTCATGGGGCCGGGACCGGTGACCTTCGTCTCGCCCTGCTCGCCGCGGCCGTGCTGCTGACCCTCGCGGCCGGGGTCACCGTCGCCCTCCACCTGGTTGTGCAGCGTCCTTTGCTGCGGTTGCGTCACGAAGCGCAGAGGCTCGGCCGGGGTGACCTCACGGCTCCCGTCCGCGTGGCCCGCTTCGGGGAACCTGCCCGGGTCGGTGCCGCGCTGGAGGCACTGCGCCTTCAACTCCGCGGAAGCGGCGGGCAGATGCGGGAAACCGTCCCGCAGCCCTCGGCCGAGAGCCGCGTTCTGCTCGGGACCGGCAAGGGCCGGCGTCGGCTCGGACTGCGTACCGTCCTGGTGGTCTGCTCGTTCGCTCTGCTGGCCTGGCCCGCGTCGATGCTGCTGACGCTGGGCAGCACCTGGCCGCACACAGCCACGGTCGTACCGCGGCTGATCTCCGACGACCAGCGGCAACGCACCGAGACGACGGCGGATCGCGTGCGCAGGGGGATCAACGACGGATACGCGGATCTCGCCCATCTCGCCACCGTGATCGACGCCTCCCGGCCGGAGGAGACGCGCAGGGTTCTCGACAGTTCCCTGGAGCAGCACGGCCGGTATCAGTCCCTGTACGTCGTCGACGGCGCCGGCGAGATCCTCGTCCGCGCCGGCGACGAACCCCGTACCCCGAAGAAAGTCCGCATCAAGCCCGGGGTCATGCAGACGAACACCTCCGGCAGGGAACCGGTGATCGCCGCCGTGGCCGCTCAGCCGGTCAAGGGTGCGCCGGCGAGGTCCGGACGCCGCTATGTCGTGGGCGAGCTCAAGGTCCAGTACCTGGTCGGCATCCTCACCCGGCCCGGTCTCGGCTCGGTGTGGCTGGTCGACTCCGCGCATCGGGTCATCGCGTCCAACAAGGGGTTCGTGGCCTTCGGGCAGGTCTCCGACGGTCGGCTGCGGGCCCACATGGAGGCCGCCCGCACGACCAAGGGCTCCGCCGGGCTGCTGCTCGGCTGGAGGAATCCGGCGGTCGCCGCCGTGGCGCCGTTCAACGAGAAGCTGGGTGTCGCGAGCGCACTCGGCTGGAAGGTCGCCTCGATCAGGCCGGTGTTCTGGATCGGGCTGCCCGAGTACGAGGCACAGCGGCGGATCCTGCTCGTCGGGCTGCTGGGGCTGACGGCGGGCGCCCTCTGCCTCGGCTGGCTGTACCTCGTCGTCGTACGTCCGCTGCGTGAAATCACCCAGCGCGCCGAGGCGTTGGCAGCCGGGGACCGCAGAACGGTGCTCTACCCGCGCTACCACGACGAGGTGGGGTCCGTCGCCCGCAGCCTCGAACTGATCAGACAGCGACTCCCCCGCGCCGACGCACCGCCCGCGCCCGGTTCCCCGGACGCGCCGCCCACCGCCTCCACGCCCCTGTCCGGCCCCGGTCCCAGGAGCTGACCCGCCGTGCTCTTCCTGTACTGCGTCCTTGCGGCGTGCTGCGCCGGCCTGCTCGTCGCAGGCGTCGTCGAACAGCGCCGCCATGACGCGAATCTCGCCGCCATACCCACCCGAGTGCTGGTCAACGGCATTCGCGGCAAGTCCTCCATCACCCGGCTGTGCGCGGGCGCGCTGCGCGGCAGCGGCCTGGTGACCGTGGCCAAAACAACGGGCACCGCGGCCCGGTTCATCCACCCCGATGCCACCGAGGAGCCGGTCTACCGCAAGTTCGGCATCGCCAACGTCGTGGAGCAGATCGGCATCGTCCGGCGGGCCGCCGCCTACCAGCCCGATGTCCTGGTCATGGAGTGCATGGCCGTCATGCCCGCACTCCAGGAGATCAACCAGTCCAAACTCATCCGCTCCACCATCGGCGTGCTCTGCAACGTCCGCGAGGACCATCTCGCCGAGATGGGCCCGACGTTGGACGACGTGGCACGCTCCCTGTGCCGGTCCCTGCCGGAGGGCGGCGTCTGCGTCACCGCGGAGAAGGAGCGCTTCCCCATCCTCCAGGAGGAGGCCGACGCCCGGAACTGCAAGCTTGTCTACGCCGACCCGGAGACCGTCACCGACGAGGAACTGCGCGGCTTCAGCTGGTTCACCTTCAAGGAGAACGTCGCCATCGCACTCGCGGTCGCCGAACTGCTCGGCGTCGACCGCGAGACGGCGCTGAAGGGAATGTACGAGGCGCCACCGGACCCGGGTGTGCTGTCCGTCGAGCGGTACCGCACCCCTGACGGCAAGCGGCTGCGATTCGCGAACGTCTTCGCCGCCAACGACCCCGAGTCGACGCTGATGAACATCAGGCAGCTGCTCGAACTGGGCGCCGTCGACCGTCCGTTGCACGTCGTCATCAACTGCCGTCCGGACCGTGTGGAGCGCAACGGGCAGATGGGCGCGCTCATCCCCGAGCTGGACCCGGAGACGGTGTTCCTCATCGGCCATCCCACCAAGTCGGCCGCCGACGCCATACCCGCCCACTGGACCGGGAACGTCGTCGATCTCGGCGGCGACCGCCGCGACCCCGACCGGCTCACCACGGACCTGCTGGCCCACCTGGGACCGGACTCCTCACTCGTCGCCATCGGCAACATCCACGGGCAGGGCGAACTCTTCCTGGAGCGGCTCACGGCACTCGCGCCCGAACACACCGACGCCGGCACCGACACCGACCCCGCCGACCCGAGCGACGCCCCCACATCGCCCGGCGCTCACCACAACTCCCCCCACGGAGAATCGCGTTGATCCCCGCAGTAGTCACACCCCAGATCGCCGCCATCGGCATCGCACTCGGTCTGGTGTTCTCCCTCCTGTGCTACCTGACCACGAACCTCTCACCGGGCGGAATGATCACCCCCGGCTGGCTCGCCCTCACCCTCGTCGACGATCTGCGGCGCGCCGCCATGGTCGCGGGCATGGCAGGGCTGACCTACCTACTGACCAAGCTGCTGCAGCGCTTCGTCATCCTCTACGGCAAGCGGCTGTTCGCCGCCGTCGTGCTCACCGGTGTCCTGCTCCAGGCCGGGCTGTCCCTGTTGCTCCAGCGGGAGTTCCCCCTGCTGTTCGCCCATCAGGCCCTCGGGTTCATCGTCCCCGGGCTCATCGCCTACCAGCTCGAGAGGCAGCCCAAGACAGCGACGGTCCTCTCCACCGGCACGGTCACCCTCGCCACCTACGTGATTCTGGTGTCCGGGCTGCTGCTGGGTGCCCTGCCCACGATCTGAGCCGCCCCCTCCCCCCGACATGCTGCGGCATCTCCCCTCTCTCCCCACCGGAGTTGACCAGTGAAACGCCTCCTGCCCAGAATCCGGAAGTTCTCCCTGACCAGGAACGCGGCCCTGTTCCTGGTGACAGCCGCCCTGCTCGCGGCGAGCTGCGTGCTGACCCTGCAGTTCAGGCACCGCACCGACCCACCACCCGCATCACCGGGTGCCGGAATCCGGGCCAGGAGCGGCCCGCTGGAGTTCGAGCGGATCGGCAACCCCGCCCGCACGGTCGCCCGCGACCAGCACGGCACCGTCGTCGCCACGTTCACCGACGGCGCCCGTACGGCCGTACTGACAGGGCCCAGCAGGACCTTCGCGGAGCCGCGTACGACGGATGCCGAGGTCGTCACCAAAAGCTGGGTGCGGCTGCTGCCCAAGGCATGGGCCCGTGGCGCGGAGCGGAGCGACTGGTTCAAGACCTGGCTCAGGTCCCGCCTCGGCAGCCGCGATCCCGACATCCTCGCCACGGCCTTCGACTACGTCGCCGGTGCCCCGGCCCGGACGACGGCAGCGGGAGTCACCTACAGCGGTGCCGCCCGCTACGGACCCGGCACCACCAGCGACTCCGGCCCCGCTCGGCCGGGGAAGCAGCGCATGGGTTCGGACTTCTACGACTACCTGGGCACCCCCTGGACCTTCCCCGACGGGGTCACCCGCCGCCCCGAGAAGGACCGCCGGCGCTCCGTCGACTGCTCCGGCTATGTCCGGCTGGTGTACGGATACCGCTCGGGGTTCTTGCTGGACAGCAGGGACAGCCCGGCGGGCAGCGGGCTGCAGCGGACCGCCGACGCGATCGCCCACGGGCCGCTCGGCGTACCGGTGATCCCCCTCACCGACCGCACCCCCGATGTCATCCAGGGGCTCCAGCCCGGCGACCTGGTCTTCTTCAGAACACGGGAGGCGCCCGGCGGACGGATCGGTCACATCGGCATCTACCTCGGCCTGGACACCGCCGACCACCCGCGCTTCATCTCCAGCAGGAAGAACGCCAACGGCCCCACCATGGGCGACAAGGGCGGCACCTCACGGCTCGACGGCGAGGGCTACTACGCACAAGGGCTGCGCGGGGCCCGACGCCTCTGACGCCCCATGCCAAGCCGTAGGCGCGCGCGTCGGAGCGGGTGTCGGGCATGTCGAGGGCAGAGCCCCGCACCGCCGACCGGAGCCCGTCCCGACCTCACCGGCCATGCCGACCTCGGGCTCCGACCAACCGCTCATGTACGCCTCCGCACTGCGCTTTCCGGTGCCCTGACCAGTCTCGGAGTGCTCAGCCTCCCAGCGTCCTCGCGCAGCCCGACCCGGTCGTGGAGGCGGCGCAGCGGCCCGGGGGCCCACCAGTTGGCGCGGCCGGCCAGCCGCATGAGCGACGGCACGAGTACGGCCCGGACGAGCGTTGCGTCCAGCACCACCGCCAGTGCCAGGCTGACACCGAGGAGTTTCAGCATGGTCACCCCGGAGACGGAGAAGACGAACAGCACCGCGGCGACGAGGACCGCCGCGGCCGTGATGATGCGGCCGGTGTGCTGGAGGCCGAAGGCGACGGACTCCGTGTTGTCGCCGGTGCGCAGGTAGCGCTCGCGGATGCGGGCGAGCAGGAAGACCTCGTAGTCCATGGAGAGCCCGAAGGCCACGCAGAAGGTAAGGATCGGGATGGTGGCGTCCAGTGTGCCGGTGTGCGGCGGGCTGCCCACGAGGAACGACAGGTGCCCCTCCTGGAACACGTACACCATCGCCCCGAAGGTGGCGCTGAGGCTGAGGGTGTTCAGCGCCAGGGCCTTCGCCGGCATCAGGACGCTCCCGGTGAACAGGAAGAGCAGCACCAGGGAGGAGCCCACCACGATGCCGATCGCGCCCGGAGTGTCCCGGGCGATGGCGGAGGTGCTGTCCTCGACCTCGGCGGCCCGTCCGCCCACCGACACCGTGGCCCCGGCCGGCGGGACCACCTCCCGCAGTCGGCGGACGATTCGGGTGCCGGCGGGCGAGTCCTGCTCGGCTGCGGAGACCACGGTGAGCAGCGTGGTGTCGCCGTCCACCAGGGCGGCGGCCGGGCCCGGCCCCTGGATCCGGCGCCCGGCGGCGTAGGTGCCGGTAGGCGCGGTCACCTGGCGGACGCCGGGCACCGCGGAGAGCGAGCGGGCGTAGGGCTCCAGGCTCTGGAGCCGGTCGCGGCCCACGCCCTTCACCACCACGGGGGCGGTGCCCAGCGCGTCGGAGTCGAACCGGTCGCGCAGCAGTTGCGTGGCACGGTGCACCTGGGATGTGGCGGGAAGTGAGCGGTCGTCGAACAGGCCCGAGGCGACCCGGGTGAACGGGGACGCGAGAACGGCCAGCAGCACCACCACGCCACCGCCGTAGAGCACGGGACGGCGCATCACTGCCGTGGCGAACCGGTACCAGCGTCCGCTGTCGGGGTCCGCCGCCGGGCCGCGCAGCCGGACGAAGACGTCGTAGCGGTCGACCAGATGGCCCACGACGGCCAGCAGCGCGGGCAGGACGAAGACCGCGCCCGCCGCCGCGGAGAGCACGACGGCGATGCCGCCGTAGGCGAAGGACCGCAGGAAGAACTGGGGGAAGACCAGCAGGGCGACGAGGGACAGGGCCACGGTGAGCGCGGAGAACGCGACCGTCCGCCCGGCCCGGCGCACCGTGGGGCCGAGCGCCTCCTGCACCGTGGCGCCGGCGCGCAGTTCCTCCCGGAAACGAGCGAGGATGAACAGGCTGTAGTCGATGGCGAGTCCGAGGCCGAGCGAGGTGGTGGAGTTCATCGAGTACACCGAGATCGGCACGGCGCCCGCCAGCGCGTTGAGCACGGCCCGGCTCACCAGGACCGACAGCAGCGCGATGACCAGCGGCAGGGTGGCGGCCACAGCGCCGCCGAAGATCAGCAGGAGCAGGACCAGGGTGATCGGCGCGGCGATCGCCTCGGCGAGCAGCAGATCGTGCGCGGTGCGCTTGCCTACCTCCGACTGCACCTGCGCGGGCCCGGCCGCCTGGACCGTCAGCCCCGGCGCGTGCCGTCGGATGTCCGGTACCACCCGGTCGGCGGTCTTGGCCCGGTCGTCCTCGTCACCGTTCAGGGAGAGCGTGATCACCCCGATGGAACCGTCACGGGAGCGCAGAGAGGGCGCGCGCCCCGCCGTCCAGTACGAGGTGGCGGCCCGCACGCCCCGGAGCTGCCCGGCGCGCCGGGTCAGGGCCGTACCGACGGAGGTCATCCGCGTGGTGTCGACGGGACTCGTGCCGCTCAGCAGCAGCACCAGGTCGTCGCCGACGGCGGGGAAGTGCTCGGCCACCAGGCGTTCGGCGCGGGCGGACTGCGCGCCGGGGTCGGTGAAACCGCCGTGGACCAGCCGGTGTTCCACGCCCAGGCCGCCGGTCCAGGCGAGGACGAGGGTGATCGCACTCACCCACAGCACGGCGACGCGCCGCCGGTACAGTGCCGCGCTGACGCGGTCCGACATGACAGGTCCTCCCTGAGGTGAGCGGTCCGTCCGGGCAGCGGGCCGACGGTGTGCTGAACCGCCGCTCGCCGTCTGCCAGTTCGATTGATCGAGCGGGCCTGAGCTGGCGATACTGGCTCGACCGAGCACTGACGCCGAGGCGAAGTGAGGCCCATGCACCAGGAACGCCCACTGCTGGAACTCCTCGGCCTCCTCGATGTCGGCCCCGCGCCCGGCCGGGACGACGGGGAGCACTTCGTCGGGCGCCCTCCCCTGGAGCAGTCCTCCCCGGTGTACGGAGGGCTGGTGGCGGCTCAGGCGCTGGCCGCCGCCGGCCGTACGGTGACCGGCGAGCTGTCCGTGCACTCGGTGCACTGCTCCTTCGTGCGGCCCGGTCTGCCGACCGCGCCCTTCGACCACCGGGTGGAGCGGGTGAAGACCAGCGCCGCCTTCGCCACCCGGCGGGTCTGTGCGACCCAGCGCGGCCGGGAGGTGTTCGCCCTGACCGCTTCCTTCCACCGCCCGGAGGCGGGCCTCGGCCACCAGGACCCGATGCCGGCCGTCCCGGACCCGGAGGGCCTGCCGACCTTTGAGGAGCGGTTGACCAAGGCGTTCGGCGAGGCGGTCGCCCCGCTCGGAAAGCCGTACGAGACGCGCTTCGTCGGGCCGTTGAGCTTCGACGCCGAGAAAGACCCTGCGCTGGTGTCCTCCCGGACGCGGGTGTGGGTCCGCGTCAAGGGGGAGGTGCCGGCCGGGGCGACCGCCGGTCTCGAACAGCTGCTCCACGCCTGTTTGCTGGTGTATGTGTGTGACGTGACCATGCTGGAGACGGTGGCGGTCCGGCACGGGGTGTCGTGGTTCCACGCCACCGGCCGGAGCCTCGACTACACCGTGTGGATCCATCAGCCCTTCCGTGCGGACGACTGGCTGCTGTGCGCCCACGAGACCCCGGTGGCTTCCGGGGGACGGGGACTTGTCCTGGGGCGGGTCTTCACCCGCGACGGGGTGCTGGTCGCCACCCTCGCCCAGGAGGGCCTGCTGCGGGTGAGCGGGGGCCACGGGGGCGTCGGCTGAGGGCTCTTCACGGTGGCCCGCCGGGCGCCGTCACCCCGGGTGCGGCGGCTATACGACCAGGCCGCCGGAGATCTCGATGGCCTGTCCGGTGATGTAGCGGGCCCGGTCGGAGGCCAGGAAGCACACCAGGTGTGCCACGTCCTCCGGGGAGCCGAAAGCATGGCCGGGAATCAGGGACTTGAGAAACTCGGCCTTGTCCTGCGACAGCGCGGCCGTCATGTCGGTCTCGATGAGACCGGGGGCGACGGCGTTGACGGTGACGCCCCGGGCGCCGATCTCCTTGGACAGCGCCTTGGTGAAGCCGATGATCCCGGCCTTGGCGGCGGAATAGGCCGTCTGACCGGGGGTGCCGTGCAGCCCGGCGAAGGAGGTGATGTTGACGATGGCGCCGCTGCGCTGTTTCACCAGGGGCATGAGCAGGGGCTTGGTGACGGTGTACATGCTGTCGAGGTTGGTGCTGATGACCTCGTGCCACTGCTGGGGGCCCATGCGGGCGAACAGCGTGTCGCGGGTGATGCCCGCGTTGTTGACGAGGACGTCGAACCGGTCCAGGTGGTCCAGGGCCGAGGCGGCGAAGCGTTCGGCCTCGGCGGTGTCCGCGACATCGGTGTACAGCGGGGTGCAGCGCCGCCCCGGGTGGGCCGCACACAGTTCGTCGGCCAGGGCGCGGGCTTGCTTCTCGCCGCTGTGATAGCCGAAGACGACGTCGGCGCCCTGGGCCAGCGCCAGCCGGACGACGGCGGCGCCGATGCCCCGCGAGCCACCGGTGACCACACAGCCGCGGCCCGCCAGCGGGAGGTCATCCGCCACTGCTCACCCCCGGCGTCACGGAGGCGAGCCGGCCGGACTCCTTCTTGCGCCGTGCGGCCTCTTCACGCAGCTCGCGGTAGCGCTCCTCGGCGAGCAGCGCGGAGATCATGGGGGCGTAGAACGCGCCGTCGCCGACCAGCTTGATCCGCTCGGCCGTGATCGCCGCGTAGCCCCGCTCGGCCAGCGCGTCCCAGACGGTGGCGAACTTCTCGTACACGTCGAGGCCGAAGGCCGCACGGTACTGGACACGGTCGATCTCGGTGCTGACGAGGCTGCGGAAGAGGACCATCAGCAGCCAGTCGTCGGGGGTGTGCCTGAAGCCCCGTTCCACCGGGAACCGGCCGTTGTCGACGGCCGCCTTGTACTGCGGCAGGCTGCGGTGGTTGATGAACGACCAGGAACGGCCGGGCGCGAGCGCGGGGTTGCCGAAGAAGGTGATCGCCGCGTAGCCGAGTCCGAGGGTGTCCACGTGCTCGAAGCGGGAGTAGCCTTCGCGGAAGTCCCGGGCCGCGGGGTCGCCGGGACGGCGGAAGTTGTACGTCGACAGCTGCTGGTAGCCGTGGTCGAGCAGGAAGTCGCGTCCCGCCCGGTACATCTCCAGGTTGGCCAGCGTGCTGGGCAGCTCGTGGTAGCGGTTGAGTGCGAAGTCGGTGGGGCCGCCCACGTTCAGCTCGTAGTGGGTGATGTCGTGGACGTCCCAGGAGACCAGGGTCTGCAGGTCCTCCAGCATGGTGTCGACGGTCTGCTGGGGCCAGCCGAAGATGAGGTCGACGTTGGCGGCCAGCCCGAGTTCGCGGGCCCATTCCAGGCTCTGGATGACGTGTTTGGTCGTCTGTTTGCGGCCGCTGAAGCTGTTGAGCCGTTCGTTGACCTGCTGGACGCCCATGCTGATCCGGTTCATCCCCGAGTCGCGGATGGCCTGCATCTTCTCCCGGGAGAAGAGCTGCGGGATGCCCTCCAGGGTGAGGTCCGCCTGGTCCGAGATCTCGGGGAAGAGGCGGCGCACCATGTCCATCAGCCGGTGGTAGACGGGGGCCCGGTACAGGTTCGAGGTGCCGCCTCCGAAGTAGGCTCCGGCGAGGACGGAGCCCTCCATCTGCTCCCGGTACATCTCGGCTTCGCGTTCCACATAGCCGTAGTAGTTCTCCAGCGCGGCGTTGCCCTGGAACTCCTCGACGGGGAACAGGCAGTAGCCGCACTTTCCCGGGTCGGTCTGGATGCAGTACGGGACGCCGACGTAGAGGAACACGGTGGACTGGTCGCCCGTGGCGCGCAGGCGTCGGCGGTCCTCGCCGATCTCGTCCAGGGGAACGGACAGCTCGTTCCAGAAGCGCGGGGACGGGAAGCCGTGCTGGATCTTGTTGACCTGGCGTTCGGCGAGGTGGCTGTCGAGGTAGCTGTTCACGTGGTCGGGGCTCAACACGGTGACGGGCACTTCCCCTCTGGGTGGGATCTGCCGGTGGTCTGCCGGCCGGGCGGGAGGCAGGGCTCAGGAGCCCTGGGGGGCGGTGGCGGCCGGGTCCGCCAGGATCACGCGGTGCAGGAGGTATTCCGCCAGTTCCTCGATGCTCTGGTACTCCAGTGCCTCCATCGTCTTGAAGCGGAAGTCGAGCTTTTCCTGGATGCGACGCTGGAGTTCGGTGATGCTCAGTGAGTCGAGGCCGATCTCCAGCAGGGCCAGGGACGGGTCGAGTTCGTGGAGGTCGATCTCCAACTCGGTCGACATCCGCCCGAGGGTGTCGACGATCTCGTCCCTGAGCCAGTCGATGACCACCTGCCGGCGCTCTCCGGCCGGCCGGGGCTCGACGCGTTCCCGCAGTCCCTGCCGCGAGTCGCCGGCCTCCCGGAGGCGGCCGTCGACCGGTGCGGGCGAGGCCGCCGAGGTGTCGGTCAGCGAGGCGACGCGCCGGAACTCGATGTCGTCGAGGTCCGCGACGATGTTTCCGGTGTCGTCCAGGACGCTCAACCGGGCCGTGAACGCGGTCCCCGTGGTGTTCGGCCGCAGACGGATATGGCCCCAGACCTGGTCGGGCAAGGGGCTGTGCAGCACCATCCGGCCGACGCCGACCGGGACGTGGGTGCCCCTGGCCGCGCCCTCCCGGGCCGCCGCGGCGGTCAGGTGCAGACAGCCGTCGAGCATCGTGGCGAACCGGTGCGCATGGCTCACGGGCGACGCACCGTCGGGAGCGGCCGTGATCCGGCCGAGCGCCTGCCCGCCCGCCTCGTCGAGCCACATTTCGCGGACGGTGGAGAAACTCGCGCCGTACTCCATCCCGTCCTCCCGCAGCAGCCCGTAGAGCCGCCCGGGCGCCAGTGCCGTGGACATCGCCGCGCGCAGTTCCCCGGGAGGTGTCCCGGGGCCGTGCTGCGGCGCGGCCGGCCCGACCTTCCCCTGGCAGTAGGTGGATCGGCCGTCCCCGTTGCCACCGGCCACGGTGAACCGGAAGCGGCCGTCCGCCGAGGGGCCGTCGCCCTCCAGGTCCACGCGGACGCTGCTGGGCTTCGCGGGACCCAGGACCAGCGGGCGCAGGAAGTCGACGCCGGTCAGTTCGAGCGGCGCGAAGGCGTGGCCGTCGGCCGAGGTGTAGGCGTCCACGGCCAGTTCCATATAGCCGGTGGCCGGGAAGACGGTCGACCCGAGGATGCGGTGGTCGGCCCACGGCGTCCCGGGCTGCACCTCGTGCCGGTGGACGGTGCGCACGCCGGCCGGCTGCGGTGCGGCCTCGGGCGCGGTGGGCGGTGCCTGCCGCCGCGGTGCCGTGTCTGCCGTGTCGCCGTGGCCGGCGTCCGGCGCCGGCTTCAGCCAGTACCGGTCCTTGCGGAACGGGTACCGCGGGGCGGAGGAGGTGCGGCGGTAGCCCGGGCCCTGGTAGAGCGCGGGGAGGTCGACGGCGGCGCCCGCCGTGAACAGGGCGCCCGCGGCGGTCAGGACGTTGCGCACGTCCCGCCGGTCGCGCCGCAGGGTCGGGATCACCGTCACGCCGGTGTCGCCGAACGCCTCCGGGACGTACGGCCGCAGGGCGGGATGCGGGCCGATCTCGACGACCACGGTGCAGCCCAGCGCGGCCACCGCACGCATGCCGTCGCGGAACCGGACCGGCCCGCGAGCCTGCCGGCACCAGTATTCCGGCCCCTCCGCACCCGTCAGCGCCTCGCCCGTCACATTGGAGAACACCGGGACGGCCGGGGCGGTCGGGCGCAGCCCGGCGGCCGCCTTGCCCAGCTCGGCCAGGACCGGGTCCATCAGCGGCGAGTGGAAGGCGTGCGAGGTGCGCAGCCGGGTGGTACGGCTGCCTTCGGCCTCGGCGAGGCGCGCCACCTCGGCCACGGCCTCGGCCCGCCCCGAGACGACCACGGCGCGCGGGCCGTTGACGGCGGCGACGGAGACGTCCGCCTCCCGCCCCGACACCCAGCCGCGCACGGTCTCCGGGTCGGCGGCGACGGCCAGCATGACTCCGTCCGGGGGCAGTTCGCCCATGAGCCGGCCACGCACCGCGCTGAAGCGGGCGGCGTCCTCCAGGGACAGCATGCCGGCGACGCAGGCGGCGACGACCTCGCCGATGCTGTGCCCGACCACCGCGTCCGGAACGACTCCCCAGGAACGCAGCAGGGTGGCGAGCGCGTACTCGACGGCGAACAGGGCCGGTTGGGCCAGGCGGGTGTCGTCGAGCGCCTCCGGGGACTGCTCCTCGAAGAGCATCTGCCGCAGCGGCACGGGCAGCTCCGCGTCGAGCAGCTCGGCGCACCGGTCGAGGGCGGCGGCGAAGGCCGGTTCGCTGTCGTACAGTTCACGGGCCATGCCGGGGTACTGCGCGCCCTGGCCGGTGAAGACGAAGGCAGTCCTGGCAGGCTTCGTCGGGTGCCCGCAGGTGACCGACGGAGGTGTCCGGCGGGTCCGCCACAGGCGGAGGTCACCCGCGATCTCCATGCCGCCCCGCCCGGTCACCGCGAGGCGGTGGCGGTGCGCGGAGCGCCCGGCGGCTGCGGTGAAGACGGCCGCCGGCAGGGTCTCCCGATCGGTCCGGGACAGGTACTCCGCCCACCGCTCGGCCAGAGCGTCCAGGCTCGCGGGGGACTTGGCGGACAGCACCAGCAACTCGGCCGGGCGCGGCTTGACGGTGCCGGTGGGCCGCCTCGGTTGCGGGGCCTCCCGCAGGATCGCGTGGGCGTTGGTGCCGCTGTAGCCGAAGGAGTTGACGGCGGCCAGGCGCGGGACGTCCGTCCGGGGCCAGGGCATGGACTCGGTGGGGACCTCCACCGAGGCGCCGTTGAGGTCGATCTTGGGATTCAGCCGGTCGAGATGGAGGCTGGGGTAGATGGTCTCGCGGTGCAGCGAGAGGGCGGCCTTGACGACGCCGAGGAGCCCGGCGGCGGCCTCGGTGTGGCCGAAGTTGCTCTTCGCCGAGCCGACGTACAGCGGTCGGTCCGCGGTGCGGGACCCGGCGTAGGCGCTGGCGATGGCGCCCATCTCGATGGGGTCGCCGACCGGGGTTCCGGTACCGTGCGCCTCCACGTAGCCGACCTGGGCGGGGACGACACCGCTGCGCAGGAGCGCGGAGCGCATCACCTGTTCCTGGGTCCGGCCGTTGGGGGCGGTCAGCGCGGGAGTGTGTCCGTCGTGGTTGATGGCGGTACCGACGATAGTGGCCAGGATGGGGTCGCCCCGTTCCTCGGCGAGCGACTGACGGCGCAGCAGTACGGCCACGCAGCCCTCACTGCGGACGTAGCCGTCCGCCTTGGCGTCGAACGCCCGGCACTGGCCGCTGCGGGAGAACAGCCCCAGTTTGCAGAAGGCGACATGGACATCGGGGTTGAGGATCAGATTGACACCGGCGACGACGGCGGAGTCGCACTCGCCGGTGAGGATGGACTGCCGGGCCAGGTGGAGCGCGACCAGCGATCCGGAACAGGCCGTGTCGACCGCGAAGCACGGGCCCTTCAGGTCGAGGAAGTGGGCGATACGGCCGGCGCTGATGCTGTTCGCGTCGCTCATCGCGTCGTAGGCCGTGACGCCCTTCAGGCCCTCGATCTCGTGCTTGAGGAAGGAGTAGTTGTTGCTGTTCATCAGCGCCAGGAAAACGCCGGTGTCGGTGCCCCTGAATTCGTCGGGGTTCTGCCCGCCGTGTTCGAGGGCGTGCCACACGGTCTGCAGGAGCAGCCGGTGCTGCGGGTCCATACGGACCGCTTCGGCGTCCGAGATCCCGAAGAACGCCGCGTCGAAACGATCGACGTCGTCCACGAATCCGCCGTGTCGGATGTAGGTCTTGCCCGGAGCCAGCGGATCGGGGTCGTAGAACCTGTCCACGTCCCAGCGGCTCGACGGGATCTCCTCGACACAGTCCCGTCCTTCCCGCAGCACTGTGTTTATGTCCTCCGGCCCGTGCACGTTACCGGGGAGAGTGCACCCGATACCTACCAATGCAATGGGCTCAGCATCCATGCCAGACTTCTCCCTCGGTGGACGGAGGACGGGGAACGGCACTGTCATAGCGAATTCGATTCTGAATTCCTGTGCGCCGAACGAATCAAGGCTCCACAGGCGCACATGGGCCGAGTTTCATTTCGGCGCACCTGCATAAGGCTAGGCGCGGGTCGAAGAGGTAACAAGGAGCGCTATCGGGGCGGGCGATGCTCCTGAAGGGCGTGCGGAGAGCGGGGGCGCATGACGGGGAGCGTGTGCCCGCGCCGTGTGTTCCTCCGGTGATCTGGGCGGCCCGCGAGGCGCAACGAGGTGTTTACGCACGCGACACGTGCCGTGCTCGCGACTGATGCGCCGCATCGGAGGCATCTACGCGTTGCAGCGGATCGTCGACCACTCCGACCGCGACTACGAAGCCGTCGTGACGATCGCTCCGATCGTGGGGCCCTCTTCAGCGCGCGGAGGTGGGAGCCGTCGACCGCCGCCCGGGAGAAGTCCAGGGCGTTCGCGCTGCGGAGTCCGGCGAGGAGGACCTCGTGCAGCCGGGGCCACACCCCGGCCTCAGGGCTTAGCGGCCCGGCGCCCACCAGGTCAGGACCGTACCGGCGGACAGCAGTACCAGGGAGCATGCCACGAAGCGGCGGGCGAACGTGATCCGGCGGGCGACGCGCACGGCCATGGCCACCTCGTACATGTCGATAGATCCGTGAACGCGGTGGATGTCATCCAGCGACCGCAGCTGCGTATCGCTTCCCGCCTGTGCGGCCAGGGCCTGCCAGAGACCGGCCACGGCCAGCGCCAGCCCACCTCCGACCAGGGCGGTGACGGCGGCCTTCCAAGCGGTCGGCAGGTCGGCGGTGCTGGTGCGGCCCTTGACCACGATGGCCGTGCCGACCAGGGTGATGAAGGCGGCCAGTCCGTTGCGCCACGCCTCGGCGCTGGCCCGTGCACTCGGCAGGGAGCTGCGGACCAGGTTCTGGAAGCGGTCCCGTTCGGCGAGGTCCGCCGGGCTGGGCGGCCGACGTGGCGGCCGGGCCTCGAACGTCACAGCCGCTTCAGTTCGATCCGGAAACTGACGCCGCACCCGGTCACGCCCTCCGGCGCTCCTTCGTGCGATGTGCCGCACACGCAGGTCACATCCACCAGGATGATGTCCGAAGGCTCACTGTCACCGTTGCGGCTGACCCCGGCCAGACCGGTCAGGGCGTCGAGGGAGCGCCGGTCGACGAAGTGGTGGTCACAGCGCGGGCACGGCCCGGACACGACAACCCCCGATACGCCGTCCGCGGCGTGATCGGCAACGGTGAGCCGCCCCGCCGCCAGAAGTTCGAACGCGCGTTCAGTCCAGTTGAAATCAGTGGTGGCCAGGTAGGCAGGCGATCCCGACATGCCGTCAACTTTAGCGAAAAGCCCCTATCGTCAGGGCAGTTGAGCCGAATCTGCGAGGGGGGCTTCGCGTGCGCGGGAACGAACAGCCTGACGGCGACAGGTCGAAGTGGAATGCCGACGGATGCCGACTCGTCGCGTACGGCCGCAACGAGGAGGCCGAACGTGCCTTTCTCCGGGCAGCGGCCCAGGGCGAGTTCAACGCCATGTACAACCTCGGACTTCTGACCGAGCGGATGGGGCGCGCCGAAGAGGCCGGGAAGTGGTACGTCCGTGCCCATCTGGCCGGGCATCCGGAGGCGGCGAACAACCTCGGCTGCCTGCTGCTCAACGCGGACGACCCGGGGGCCGCCGTGGTCTGGTTCCGGGTCGCCGCCGACGCCGGCCATCCTCAGGCCGCCGAGAATCTGAAGCTGTGCACGGACCGGCCTGCACCGACCCACGGCGGCGACCCACTGCTGCGGCCTGTGGTGCTCGACCTGCAGGCCGAGGCAGCCTATGAGCACTTCGCCGCGACCGGGACGGACGCGAGTCTGGTGCGGGCGGTGAACCTGCACAGGCAAGCGGTACGGACGGCCTCGGCCGACCACCCCCAGCGGCTCCTGTTCCTGACGCATCTGCGCGACATCCTGTGGCAGCGCTACGAGCTGCGGGGGCACGACACCGACCTGAGGGACGCGGTCTCGGCGGCCCTGGACGTCTGGCAAGCCCTGCCGCAGGGCAGTACCGAGCGTCTGGCCGCCGCGCGGGTGACGATCGATTTACTGCGCAAACACTGCGAACTGACGCACGACTCCGGGCCACTGCGTGCGCAGCTCAGCGCTGCCAGAAGGGAGTTGCGCCACGGCGAAGAGAACGAAGAGGCGTGGGCACTGCTCGCTTCGGCTGTGGCCGCAGCCCTGGTGTCGCTGGCCAGGCACACGGACGACGAGGACTGTGACGAGGCGGTGGAACTGGGGCGGGCAGCACTGCAACGACTGCCCGGGCGGGGTGCGGTGCTCGTCAACCTCGGCGGGGCACTGGTGCACCGAGGACAGCGGAAAGGCGACCTGGACGACATCGACGCTGCCGTCACCGTGCTGAACAGGGCGATCGACGCGGACCCGGGCTCGGCTTACCCGGTCGCCGCCGTCAACCTGGCTTCGGCGCTGGGGATCCGGGCGGAGCTCACCGGCAGGTCGGAGGACGCCAGACGGGCACGCGCGATCGCGGCCGAAGCCTCAGCTGCCTTGGGCGCGGACGGCTCGGTCCACCCGCAGACGCTGCTGCGCGCCGCGTGCGTCGCCGGCGACGAGCTCGCCCTCGGCTCCCTCCGCCGTGCCCTGGCCGTCCTGCCCCCCACCCATGCGGAACGCCCGGCGCTCCTGGCTCAGCTGGCCATGGAACTGCACCGGGGAGGTGAGCGGGAAGAAGCCGTCACGGTGGCGCGGGAAGCAGTGCGTACCGCGACGACCAAGGAGGCAGGGGTGGCGGCGCGGCACATGCTCGGCAGCGTGCTGCTGACCGGTGGGGAACAGGGCGTCGCTCCGGCGGACGCCGCGGTGGCCGAAGCGGTCAGGACACTGGCGGCAGCGGCCCTGGCATGCGACAAGAGCGCCGTCCATTACGCCGACGTCCTGATCAAGTGGGCATCCGCCCTGCTCATGCGCTTCATGAGCCGATCAGTCGCCTCCGATCGCACCGAAGCGCTCAAGCTGTTGCGGACCGCTGCGGACGCGACGGGTTCAGCCCTGGGAGACCGCCTGTTCGCTTCGCAGGTGTGGAGCGGTGTGGCCCTGGAGGCGGGTGATCCGGTCGACGCGCTCGCCGGAGCACGCGTCGCGGTGTCCCTGCTGCAGAGGTACGGCTGGATGGGACTGGACCGCGCCGATCAGGAACAGGGCCTGCGAGACGGCGCGGCCATGCCCCGCGAGGCCGCGGCCCTGGCCATCCTCACCGACCAGCCGGAGCTGGCGGTGGAGTTACTGGAGCAGGGCCGCTCGGTACTGTGGCGCACGACGATGCACATGCGCGGTGACCTGTCCGTTCTCGCCGAGCGCCAACCGGTGCCGGCAGAGAAGCTGGAGCAGATCCGAATCCGGCTCCACACCACCGGAGACCTGGAAGCGGAGACCCGCGTGAGTCTGGCACGCCAGTGGAGCACACTGCTCGAAGAGGTACGGGCCGAGCCCGGTTTCGAGGCGTTCCTGAAGCCGCCGTCGTTCCGCGCGCTCACAGGGGCCGCCGCAGCGGGGCCGGTCGTCATCGTGAACATCAGCACGATCCGTTGCGACGCGCTCATCGTCCGGCCGAGTGGACAACCGCAGGTCGTCCCGCTACCCGGCGTGACCGTTCCCGAAGTGGATCGCGTGGCCAACACCTACGTCGCCCACCTCGCGCAGGCGGAGGAACAGGGCGCCACCGCTCTGCAGAAGGAACGCGCGCGGCACACCGTGCACGACACCCTCGAATGGCTGTGGGAGCACGTCGCCCAGCCGGTCCTCGCCCGGCTCGCTTCCGCGGGGGAGGGCATGCCGGCGCGCGTGTGGTGGTGTCCCACGGCGTCACTGGCGATGCTTCCCCTGCACGCGGCCGGGCGCTATCCGCGCGGCGCCGGGGACACCTGGCCCCCCGTCGGAGTGCCGTACCAGGTGGTGTCCTCGTACACCACCACCCTGCATTCGCTCGTCATGGCCCGCCGGCCTCCCACACACGCTGCTTCGGGGCTTTTGGCGGTCGCGCTGACAGACACCCGCCGGGGCCACACCCCGCTTCCCGGCGTGGAGGTGGAAATCAGGGCGCTGAAGGAATGCTTCTCCGGCCGACGAATGAAAGTGCTGGCCGACGACGCGTGCACCATGGAGGCGGTCCGCACCCATCTCCCGTCCTACGCGTGGAGCCACTTCGCGTGCCACGGCAAGCTCGACATGACAGCGCCGTCCACGTCCGGCCTGTGCCTGCGCGACGGTGACATGAACGTCCTCGACTTCGCGAACCTCCGCCTGGAAGAAGCGGAACTGGCGTTCCTGTCCGCCTGTCTCACGCACGTGGGCAGCAGTCAGCTGCCGGACGAGGCCATCCACACCGCGGCAGCGCTGCGCATGGCGGGCTACCGGCACGTGGTGGCCACGTTGTGGTCCATCCATGACCAGGCCGCTCCCCGCGTCGCAGCCGCCTTCTACGGGAATCTCCTCGCCAAGGGCGCGGATGTCTCGAACAGCGCCGAGGCCCTGCACCTCGCGGTCGCGGAACTGCGCAAGGAGCACCTCCACGACCCGACGGTGTGGGCGCCCTTCGCGCACAACGGGCCCTGATCGCCGCCGGGTCCCAGCTCGGCGCGGGGACGCTACGATCGCAAGCCCGGCGACCCGGCCTGGATCGCCACCGTCCGCGGAATCGGCTTCCGGCTCACCGTCCCCGGCGACAGCGCATACGCCTGAACGGCCGACGGAGGTCATACGGGTGCGGCTCGTGGCTGACGGCGGGAACGGTCAGGACGCCGGCCCACGGCCGCCCACGGCCGCCCACGGATGGACTCGACCTGCCCGGAGCTTCCGCACGGAAGCTCCGGCCGCGGCCGTCGACGCCGGACCACTTCAAGGCCGTGATCGACTGGCCGTCAAAGCTGTCGGCCGGCCACGTCGCCGCCCGGATCATCGGCCAGCACGATGGCCGCAGTGATCCTCTTGCCCACCGGTTCCCGGTAGACCTGAAAGCCCTGGCAGACGGCCATCACGATCTCCAGCCCGTGCTGACCGACCCGGCTGGGATCCGGTGCCAGGATCGAGGGCAAAGCGGTGCTGCTGTCCCACACGGTCACCTCGACGGCGCCGCCCTGGACCTGCAGCGTCAGCAGACACGGCCCCGGCGCGTATTTGCGGGCGTTGGTGACCAGCTCACTGACCACCAGCTGCACCATGCCCATCACGCGGTCGGACACGGGAAGTCCGTGAACGGCTTGCACCTTCGTCAGGAAAGACCGGGCCAGAGCACGAGCGGCAGCGATCCCCTCACTGCCCTCAAACGCCTCGGAAGCTGAAATGAGCCCGCCGACAAGCGATTCCCGATCGTCGTCGTCTGCCGTCCGGTCCATACGGCCCGCCTTGTTTCCCAAACAGCCCAGCCCCACGGGGACCCATATACCCCCAACGGGCCACAGAACGCAGCCAGACAGCAAGCAGTGTTCCCACCATGCGTTCGTCGGGGGAGAAGCGGTCGGGTACGTAGCCCACGACCGGTGGCCGCGTGGTCACCCGGCCACGGGTCGGCCGGGACAGGCCCACCGCGATCCGCGACAGCGTCGATTTCCCTGAACCGTTCCCGCCTGTGAAGGCGACGACCTCTCCCGCTGGGGCCTCCACATCGACGTCTCGCAGGATCCAGTCGCCGCGGCCATAGCGCTTGCTCACTGCTTGAAGACGTAACAAGTGAAGTCCTCCGTCCCGTAGCCCGGCCCCGGCCCCGGCTGTCTGCAGATTACGGTGCCTGCACCTTCTCCCACCGGGCGCACACTGTAAGCAGAAGGGCATGCGCCCATGAGCCGCACATGGAGGTGAGCCATGAGCACCCTCGAACTGCACGTCGACGTCGAGGTTCCGGTCGACAAGGCCTGGGAGACACTTCACCGGGTGGAGAACTATCCGCGCTTCGTGGACGGCGTGCGGGGCGCGCGTACGGAGGCGGGGGGCCGCGCGCACCTGGACGTCGAGACAGGCGGCCGGGCCCGGGAGATCGAGGCCGAGGTCACCGACCGCGGTGAGCGCGTGATGGAGTGGCTCACCACGGGCACCCCCGAGCTGACGGGTTCCTTCTCCGTTCAGCCGATCGACCAGAACCACACCCGGATCCAGGCTCGGCTGGAGTACGACCCCGGCACGGTCCGGGACACCTTCGGCGGGCCCAAGGGGTTCGCCCAGACGAACGCGATCCAACGGCTCGTACGCAGCGATCTGGAGCACTTCAAGGAGTACGTGGAACGAGGGTGAGCGACCGGGACGCGGCGGGTCCGGCGGTGCCGGGCCGCCGGTACGCCGGTCAGACTTCGATCACGGCAGCGCAGTCCGGGCAGACCACGGATGCGTATTCCGCGGGGTACCAGAGCGCTCCGGGCTCTTCGGAGGGCGTCCAGCGGGCCGTCTCCATGGCGAAGGTGTCCTTGCCGCACAGCGTCCGCGGTCCCGCAGTGGTGCGCGAACCCGGGGCCGCGGGGGCCACGTGCACCTTACGGACGCGCCGTTCCACGCCACTCGCCGATCCGGTGGAGGAGCGGTGTGCCACCGGTTTGTCGACTTCGTAGACGACGATCTCGGTCATGTCTCCACCGTAGGCGGTCCTGAGACCGAACCGGCGGACCGAACCGGGGAACCGAACCGGCGGACTAAGCGTCCGCGATGCGTACGACCGCCAGCGTGATGTTGTCGGGGCCGCCCGCCCCGATGGCGGCCTTCCACAGCTGGAAGGCCGCCCGGCCGTCGTCCTGCTCCCGCATCACCTCATCGAGCACGTCCTGCGGCACAGGGTCGGTCAGGCCGTCGGTGCAGATCAGGTACCGGTCGCCGGGGGACAGGGGCGAGGCTGTCACATGGGGACGGATGGCGCGGTACGAGCGGCTGCCGCCCAGGCACTGGGTGACGATGGACGTGGTACGCCGCCCGGGTTCGAGTGGGGGGCTGTCATCGACGCTCACCTGGCGCAACCCGTCACGGGAGGCCGCGAAGACCCGGCTGTCGCCCACGTTGAACAGCAGCAGGGAGGCGGGCTGCACGACCGTGCCGGCGATCGTCGTCCCCATGGCCGCCAGCTCACCTCCCGCGTCGCCGCCGGCGGCCTCGTACACGACGCGATTGCAGCCGTTCAAGGCATCGCGGACGGCGTCCTCGCTGGTCAGGGCGGCTCCGATGGACGCGATCCGGCGTGCCACCAGGGCGCTGGCCACGTCGCCGCCGGGATGCCCGCCCAGCCCGTCGGCGACCGCGACGACCAGGGGCCTGCCGAGCGGGAAGACCAGGGTCTGCGGACTCTCCGTCACCGTGGCGCACAGGGTCCACGGCCCGATCACGAGGCTGTCCTCGTTCCGTTCGCGAAGCAGCCCGGGATGGCTCAGCGCACTCACCGCCACGTACCGCATGGAACAGCCACCGCCTTTATAGCTCCAGCGTAGGCGCTCCCGGGAAGAGGGCACTACGCGGTGGTGCGAGGATGCGGGCGCGGCCGTCGGGACGGACGGTGAGGGCGTGCTGCGCGCCGGTCCCCGGAAACCCGGTGGAGGCGGCGGTCCTGCTGTGCCTAGGGTCGCGGGATGAGTACCCGCACTTTCCGGATCACCGTCCGCGGCGTCTTCGACGGCCTCACCGACGCCCAGCGGGCAGCGCTGCTGGCCGACGCCACCGAGCACGACGTGCTGCGCGCCGCGTTCACACCCGAGGGCAACCTCACCTACGACATCGCCGCCCGCCCGGCCTTCGTCTTCCGTTTCTCCGACACCGGGGAGGAAGAGCAGGACGTCGTGGAGGCGACCGAGCGGGCCGAGGAGTCGGCGAAGGCCTGGCTGACCGAGCGCGGCTACGGCTTCAAGAACCTCCGTTCCACCGCCGAGGACCTCTCCCAAGCGCCGATGGGCAAGCGGCAGCGGCGCGCGGCCCGTTCGAACGGCTCATGAGCTTGAGCACTCAAGGAGATGGCAATGAGTACGGCGGGCAGGCCGAGGCAGCGGCGGAAGGGGCGTGAGCTGCGGCGATGAGTGACACCCTGGACACGGCACTACGGCTGGTACGGGCGCAGGCAGCGCTCGTACGGCGCTTCGACGCCCGGCTGAGCGGGTTGCACGGCGTCAGCCTCGCCGACTTCACGCTGCTGCTACGGCTGGAACAGGCGCCCGGGTGGCGCATGCGCCGGGTCGACCTGGCCGAGGCACTGGGCCTGACGGCCTCCGGGGTCACGCGCGGGCTGGCCCCGCTGGAGCGGATCGGGCTGGTGACCCGCGAAGCGGACGCCCGGGACGCGCGCGTGGCCTACGCGTCGCTGACCACGACGGGCCGACGGCGACTGCGGGAGATGCGCGCCACGGCCGAGGAGACCGCCACCGAGATCTTCACCGCCCGGGCCCTGAGCGCCGAGGACATCGCCCAGTTGTCCTCCCTGCTGACCCGCCTCGGCGGCCGGGGCCTGACCGGCCGCTGACCCTCGAACCCCGGCCGACGCTGCCAACATGCCTGCCGCCGCGGTGGTTTCAGACACGGCCGACTCGAACTCGCCGTGGTACAGGTCACGTTGAGTTGTGGCCGGTTTGTGAGGGAGCCCTGCACAAGGGCATGGCATGCTCAGGGCTGTCACGAGTTACCGGTCGGTTCTACCTCTGAGTAGCCCGCTTGCACGGTACCTCTCTGCCACCCCCCACCCCACACAGGACCCTCCATGCGCAGACGCATGCGGCACAGACGTGCCCTGCTGCCCGCCTTCGCCGTGACCGCCCTCTTTCTCTCCGCGGGCTGCTCCTCCGCACCGCACGCCGAACCGACGGGAACCGCCGGGAACGGACACCCGCAGGTCGAGGTCGCCGACACATCCGCCGACGCCCCGGACCACTCGCTCGCCGTCGCCGCCGCTCCCACCACCGGCGCCACCGCCACCGCCACGGCGGGACCGGCCGGTTCCGGACGGCGGGCGCACAAGACGGCGCTCGCCATCAGCTCGTACGACAGCCACACCCGGCGGGCCGTGCTCTCCGACAAGCCCGCACACGGGGGGAGTTCACACGGCACCCCCTCCCCCACCCCCTCCCCCACCTCTTCCCCCGCCCCCTCCGGCGCCCCGCAGAAGGCCGCCGTCGGTGACGTGATCGCCAGTGCGCCCGCGCCCGGGGCACCGCACGGGCTGCTCGCCAAGGTCACCGAGGTGGTGGGCGAGAGGGACGGCGGCACCGAGGTGCAGACGGAACCGGCCACGCTCAACGCGCTGCTCGGCGACGAGACAGCGAAGGGCGAGGTGCCGGTCGACCCGTCGTCCTTCACCGTCGACAAGCTGCTCCCCGATGTGAAGGTGTCCTGGGCGAAGGCCGGTGACGTGCGCGTCGGCCCCAAGGGGGCGACGGTGCCGCTCGGCAGCCTCCGCCTCGACGTGAGCGCCGGCATACCGGCAGCCCAGCACGCCCCGGCCTCGGCCGCCGCCTCGGTGAACGGATACGTCCAGGTCGCCCCGCAGGTCGACTTCACCTACGGCGGCGCCGGTACCGACGCGCCCCCCGGCTCCGCCTACCTCGGCGTGTCCGGCGACTGGACCTCCGGCTGGGCGGTCAAGGGGCGGGCCGCCATGACCACCGGCACCCCGCTGCGGATCCCGTTCGCCAAGCTGCACGCCGACCCGGTCCTCCAGGTCGGCCCCGTCCCCGTCGTCGTCAATCTCGATCTGACCTGCTACGTCCAGATCAGCGGCGACGGAAAGGTCACCGTCGACGTCGAACAGAAGCTCAAGGGCGACTTCAAAGCGGGCGGCACCTTCGGCCTGGCCAAGGGCTGGACGCCGGTCAGCTCGTCGGACATGACGAGCACGCCCGTACGCGCCTCGGTCACCACCGCCGGGACCGTGAAGACGGCGCTCGGCGCCGAGGCCTCGGTCGGCCTCTACGGCGCCGTCGGTGTCACCGCCGACCTGGCCCCGTATCTGCGCGGCGAGGCCTCCGGCACGGTCACCGCCTCCTCCGGCGGCGGGGCGAAGACCGAAGGTGCCTGGAGCGTGTACGGCGGGGTCGACCTGTCCGGGACCCTGCGGTTCCAGCTGTCCGTCTTCGGCACGCCGGTCATCCAGCGGAGCATCCCGCTGGGCACCCTGAACCGCGAGTGGAAGCTGGCGGCCGGCACCTTCTAGGCACTCATCTGCGAAACCTTCTAGCGCTGGCCCGTGAAATCTTCTAGGCGCTCGCCTGTGAAATCTTCTAGGCGCTCGGCTGCGGAGAACCGTCCTGCCCCGCCGGTATCCAGCCCTGGCGGCGCAGGACGGACGACACGTCCGGTGCCCGGTAGTGCTTCCCCTTGAGGACCTTGCCGTCGGCCCGGCGGGCGACCTGCCCGTCCGGGCCCAGCTTGCTCATATTGGCCCGGTGGATCTCGGCGATCACCTGATCGAGGTCGATGCCGTGGACCAGGGCGGTGCCGTACGCCACGTAGACCACGTCCGCCAGTTCGTGCGCGAGCTTGTCCAGCGGGCCGTCGACCGCGACCTCGGCGACCTCCGCGGCTTCCTCGGCGAGCAGTTCCCCACGGTGCGCGGCCAGTTCGGGGTCCACCTCCGTCGGCGTGCTGCGGGCGTCGAGGCCGAAGGCGCGATGGAACTCACGGACGAGGCCGGCGGGAGAAGTGCTCATGCGACGACTGTATCGGCCGCCACTGACAGGGCCCCGTGGTCCGTCTCCGGGTCCGGAGTGACCTCGGCCCTGGTCAGCGGCGCTCCCGGCCTGGCAGGATCGCCGCATGTCCAAGGTGTTCCCCCGAATCGGCCGGCGCCGGGCGTTGCCGGCCGCGGTCGCCGGTGCCGTGGTGCTCGGGCTTCTGCTGTGGTGGCTGCTGCCCCTGGGCGAGAGGCCGCCGAGCGGGACGATCGTCTTCAGCACGGGCACTCCCCGGGGGGTCTACCAGGAGTACGGCGAGCGGCTGCGCGCCGAGTTCGCCAAGGACATGCCCGACCTGAAGGTGAAGCTGCTCAACAGCGCCGGTTCGCAGGAGAACGTGCAGCGGGTGGCCACCGGCAAGGCCGACTTCACCATCGCGGCGGCCGACGCGGTGGAGGCGTACCAGTTGGATCAGGGCCGCGGTGCCGGGCGGCTGCGCGGGGTGGCCCGGCTCTATGACGACTACGTGCAACTCGTGGTGCGCAGCGACTCGGACATCAGGAGCATCGCGGATCTGCGGCACAGGCGGGTGGCGACGGGCCTGCCCGACTCCGGGGTGCGGCTGATCGCCGAGCGGGTGCTGAAAGCCGCCGGCATCGACCCGCGCAAGGACATCACCCCGGTCGCGGACGGCATCGACACCGGGCCCGACCGGCTGGCGCAGCACAAGATCGACGCCTTCTTCTGGTCGGGCGGGCTGCCCACCAAGGGGCTGGTCACGCTGGCGAAGAAGTCCGGCTTCAAGTTCGTGCCGATCGAGGGTGACCTCGTCACCAAGCTGCACGGCGAGGGCCAGGCGGCGCGCTACTACCGGGCCACCAACATCCCTGAGTCCGCCTACCCGAGCGTGCAGCAGGGCAGTGAGATCCCGACGATCGCCGTGTCCAACGTCCTGATGACCCGTACGGACGTCGACCCCCGGTTGACCGAGTGGGTGACCCGCACCGTCATCAAGAGCCGCGACGGCATCGGCGCCCACGTCCACTCCGCCCAGCTGGTCGACCTGCGCACCGCCATCTACACCGACCCCCTGCCCTTGCAGGAGGGCGCCCGACGCTACTACCGCTCGATGAAGCCCTAGGTGTATTGATCACGAGCGTTGTTGACAGCCGCGGGGCTTGATCATGGCGAAGACCTCCGGTGTGGTGGAGCTGTCTAGGACTGCACCGCACGGAGG
>NZ_JBEYEW010000030.1:0-83256 GCF_040634095.1 Streptomyces sp. NPDC007205 | reverse complement strand
CTGTCCATGGGCGGCCAGCAGCGCGATCAGCAGTGCGGCACCGCCCGCGTTCAGATCGATGGCCCAGGTCACCGGCTCGCCCTCGCTCAACTCGAGGACCTCGCCGAGCAGCTCGAGCAGAGTCGTCTCATCGTTGGCCACCCGCCGTGACAGCCTTCGCTCGCCTTCGGCGTCGATCACCGTGCAGTGATGCTCGCTCTTGTCCGCGTCCGTTCCTGCCCACAGCTGCGGCACTCATGCCTCCTCGAGGATCCGTGTTCCTGGTCCCGGCAGACGACCACGCCGACGTGTCCTTACGAAGCGATGAGGTTCGCGCATCCCAATGAGTGGCCGTGTCGTCGCGGGGTGCCGGGCGGCCAATCACTGAAAGCCACATCATCGGCATGAGCTTTTTGAGCCACACCCGGCACCCCTGGGCCTCCCGATCGTACGAATGAGCGGAACGGACCCGCCAAGAAGGTAAGGAGCTTCTTCAGCGTTTCCGCTCCAGGGTGAGGACGGCTTTGGCGTTGACGTCATGCGGTTTGGACTGCACCGGGATCTGCGGAAGACCGCCAGGACTTCAGGCGCGCGACGCCGCGTTCGACCGGTGCCCGTGCCGCGGCCAGGGTCCGGTTTGACGGTCTTCTCGGTGAGGGTGAGTTCCTGTAGGGGCCAGCGTTTGATGCCCGTGGTCACTCAGGGGCCGCCGCCCTGGTAGGCGAGGTCGGCCAGGATGGGGACGCCCTGGCGCTCGCAGATGCGGATGATCCGGTGGGTGCGAGCAGCGGTCAGGTCATGAGTCCGGCCCGGCAGCGCGGGTGAGAGCCACAGCAGCAGGCCCGTTCGGATCGGTGACCACCTGCACGTTCACCCCGTGCCGGCGGTGCTTGTGGGGGAGTCGGCCCGTCCGTCGCCGACCCGGTCGCACTCGGCGAGCGTGCCGTCCAGCAGGACGAAGTCCGCGTCGGCCTCGCGGCTGTCACCTGATGGGTGGCCAGCTCGAAGAAGCTCAGTGGCTGCCGGCGCGGACTGACCGGCGCCCGCCGCTGCCTACGCATCCGCTCCCACCTGACCACCACCCGCGCTCACGGGCTCACCGCCATGCGCGCCATCCACAACGCGCTCACCGGCACCCCATGGCTTCCACCCGCCACCGTGTGACCACCCCGTGAACGGACACGTTCTCTCCGCCATGGCAGGAAGTCATCGCGGATGTGCTGTCGGAACGCTTCGACGAATGGCTGCGCACGTCGGCCGGGTTCACCGAGCCCGTACACACATCGCTCGTGCGGGATCTACACCCACCTCGACGGTGACTTCCAGGATGTCAGCACCGGCAAGCTGGACAAGCGGCTGTCGTTCTCGATCAGTCTCAACCCCGATTGCCCGCATTCCGCCGCCGGGCGGGACCTGATTCGTCTACTCGCCATCCCCAACGACGTGGCGTGGCACCGAACCGATCGCCCCTCATCGTGGCCTTGTCCGCAGCTGGATCGGCCTGGCCTGTCTCAACAAGGCGTAGGCAGCCGGCAAGCGCCCGGCTCCGGTGGGGCGACAACGCGGTCTGGGAAGGGCGGCTCGGGCGATCCGGGTGATGCCGACAGGGTCAGGCTGACTCGGCGCAGAGCCTTGAACGCCACCTTGAGCAGGGCATTCGCGCGCTCGGCGACGCCGTGGACGGCGCGGATCACCTTGCTTGAACGTCTGTTGTTCGAGGTCGAGTTCGTGGCCCTGAGGCTTCTTGACCGGGTGGCGGAAGCCCGCGCCGGCGTTCTCGTGACCGAGGTCGGTGAGCGTGGGGGCGTCCAGCGTGGCGGTGCCGGTTCAGGGCGCGGATCAGGCCGTGGGCACGGGCGCGGGTGGTGTCGTGCTCGCGGCCGGGACGGACCGGGGAGACCCATAGCGGCCAGCCGTCCGGGGTGGAGATCACCTGTACGTTCCCGCCGTGGTGGCTGGTGTTTTCCGGACCACCACAGGCCGGCCCCTCTCGGGCCGGGTGCGGCGACGGGGTCGGTGCGGATGACGGTGCCGTCCAGGTTGAGGTGGGTGTACCCGGCGGCCGTCGCCCGCTCCAGCGCGGTGGAGTTGGGCAGGACGGGTGACGTCGACGAACCACCGCAGCACGAGGACGCCCTGTTCGAAGGCCCCGAGAGGGCGGGTGTTCTTGCGGGTGCCGAGCCGTTGGCGGTGCTCGTGGAGCAGACGGGCCAGAGTCTCGGCGGTCTCCTGTCTGACACCGGGTCACCTGGGCTCGCGCCGCCACGGCGCACGCGTCGACTGCGCACCGCGGCCTCCTCATCGGCCGGCGCCGCGCCACGACCGGGCACCGGGCACCGCCCGGCACGTGGCTCGAACCAGTGCGTGTCATGGCGTGTTCTGCGCGTCACTTCATCGGCACTCTTTCAGCACCTGCCCCGCCGTACGCTCAACCGCCCGTCAAGTACGTGACCGTCGAAAGCGAGTGCCCCCTGCATGGCGTACACAGCACAACAGCAGCAATCCGTGTCCCTGGCAGATCTGTCGTTCGAAGCCTTCGGAGTGATGACGGCTCGGCGCGGGGCCGAGCAGGTGCCCCTCGGTCCTCCACGGCACCGGGCCGTCTTGGGACTGCTTCTGATACGGCTGGGTCAGGTGGTGCCCGCCGATCAGCTCGTCGACGAACTGTGGGGTGACCGCCTCCCCAGGCGCCCGCAGGCCACCTTGCAGACGTACGTGTCCCACCTGCGGCGTGTGTTGACAGGACAGCACGGCCTGATCGCCCCGCTGCGCTACCGGGCTCCCGGATACGTCCTGACGGTGGAGCCGGACACGTTCGACCTGTCCCGGTTCGAAGGTCTCGTCTCCTGCGGGCAGCGCCATGTGGCCGACAGCCGTCTCCAGGCCGCTCGCGAGGTGTTCGACACAGCGCTGCGGTTATGGCGGGCTGATCCCTTCCTCGACCTCGCGGCCTACGCTCCGCTCGCGGAGGAGAGCGCACGCCTGAGCCTTCTGCGGACCACCGCCGTGGCGGCACACGCCGACACGCTGCTCGCTCTCGGCGAAGCCGGTGACGCCGTCGCGTTGTTGCGACGTGAAGTGTCCTTGCACCCCACCGACGAACGCTTGGTCGGCAGCCTCATGACGGGCCTGTACCGCCTGGGCCGTCAGGCCGAGGCGCTCCAACTGTACGACCGGACGCGCACCCACCTTTCCGAGGAACTCGGGGTCGCTCCGGCCCGCGAACTGCAGCACGTCCACCTGGCTCTGCTGCGTCACGAACTCGACGACCAAGCGCCTGTTCCGGCCGTCATCGAGGCGCGGGACCGGCCCGGCGGCGCGGGCGCGGCCGACGCTCCAGCCGAGCGGGAGGCAGACGGGCCTGCCGGTGGCCGCGGCTCCGTCCCCTCGCCGGAGGACGGTGGCGCGATCGTGCCCGAGGGCGAACAGCGGCGTGCGGCACCGACGGTGTACTCAGCTTTCCCCTGCCGCGATGACGCCTTCGACGCTCTGCGGTCGTTCATCACCGGCGCCCTGCGCGGCAGTGGACACATCACCGCCGTCGTCGGCGAGGCGGGCGCCGGCAAGACCGAGCTGGTGGCGCGAGCCACGGCGGAATCGGGGCCGCCCCCGGAAGCTGAGGTGATCCGCGTCAACTGCCGCAGCACCGAGGGGATGCCCATCGGCTGGGTGTGGCAGCAGGTGCTGCGCCGACTCGAGATCCCGTACGGGGTGTCGTTCGACGGCCTCCGCAGGCAGTGCGTCCTCTACCCGATGACAACGCTGTCCGGACCCAGCGCCGACTTCACCGAACATCCTTCGAACCAGATGCACTTCCTCGCTCAGGATGCGCTGTGCGAGGCGATTCTCCGATGTGCTGACGACAGCCCGCTCCTGCTCGTCCTCGAAGACGTGCACTGGGCGGACCGTCTCACACTCGACGTGCTGGGACTGCTCAGCAGCCGCACTCAGGGGCGGCACGTCAGCGTGGTGATCACGGTCCGTGAACCCGGGCTTGGGGCCGGGCTCGACTCCGACGGTCCGCTCGTGGACCTCCTGGCCGACTCCCGCACCAAGGTTGTGCATCTGGACAACCTCGCCGAGGAACACGTTCAGGCTGCGGTCACGGCTCAGGCCGGACCCGGCGTCGACGCATCTGTCGTGCGGGCACTGTACGAACGCAGCGCCGGAAATCCCTATCTCCTCGACCAGTTGCTCGCCGACGCCGGCGGAGCACGGCGCCTGCACGATCCCCGTGTGGCCGACGTCGTCCGCGACGGGATCCCGACGGGGGTCCGCAGCATGCTGCGTCGGCGGTTCGCCGGGCTGCCCCCGCGCGTCCTGCAGATCCTGAAGTGCTGCGCCGTACTCGGCACCGAGGCGGCGCTGACCTCGCTCACCAGCATGCTGGACAACGGCGAGGCCGACCACGACGTCGTGGAAGAGGTCCTGCGGACCGGACTCATGCGGAGCGACCTCGACCACCCACACCGGCTCGTCTTTCGCTACGGCCTCATCCGCGACGTCCTCCTGGCGGAGATGCGCTGCCAGGAGCGGGCGGCACTGCACGCCCGCGCCGTCGGCGTGCTCAGCGCCCGCCACGGGGGCTCTCCCGAGGCGAGCGAACAGGTGGCCCATCACGCCTGGCAGGCCGCCTTGGCCCTGCCGACGGAGGATGTGGTGCCGCACCTCAGGCGCGCCGGAGAACAGGCCATCGGCGACGGCAACTACCAACGCGCGCAGACATGGTTCGAGCACGCGCACACCTTGCTCTCCGCCCTACCGCGAAACGGCGATACGGCATCGGAGCAGACGCTGGACCTGCGCACCAGGCTCCTGTACACGACGGTCATCACCCGCGGTTACGGCGACCGCGAGGTGGAGGCCGAGGCCGGGCGCATCCGGAAGCTGTCCGCCGCCACGGCGGGCCGGACCACCGAACAGGCCGCGCTGTTGCTGCAGCAGTGCGTGGCCGAACTGGTCACCGGTCGGCACGCCGAGGGCGCCTGGCATGTGCAGCAACTGCGCGCTCTTACGGAGCGGTTCAGCGACCCGGAGATCCGGTTCTACGAAAGGATCGCCCGCGGGTTGCTGCAGTTGCCCAGTGAGACCGCCGACGCGCTCACAGCCCTGACCGAGGCGGAGCAAACGGCCGAGGAGCTGAGCCCCGAACAGCGGGGGGCCATGACTCATCAGTCGCAGCACGACCCACGGTACTTGGCCATGAACCATCGAGTCCTCACCCTGTGGCTGCTCGGCGCCACTGACGAAGCGCGTGCGCTGTGCGACGACCTGCTCGTGGCCACCGGCCGCGACGGCACACCGGTCGACCAGGCGAGCGCACACTACTTCCACGCTCTGGTGGCAGCCCTGGGCGAAGATCCCCACAGGGCGGCGGCCTCCAGCGGCCGGGGCCTCGACATCGCCCGCGCCCACGGGCTGAGCTACTGGACCGCCATGCTCCAGGTGTGCCAGAGCTGGGCGCAGCAGCAGACCGGCAAGCCCGGCGCGCTCAACTGCCTGGAGTCGGCGGTCGCCGAGTTGCGCGAACGGCGTCTTCTCATTCGTCTGCCGCTCCATCTGGGCCTATTGGCCCAGGCACAGCACAGCAGCGGGGCGATCGAGGACGCCAGGAAGACGTTGCGGTCGTCGGCTGCGGAGATCGAATCCCGTGGAGAATTCGCCTACGACAGCCGCAATCTGCCGTTCACTCGCCTGCGCCACCTGACTTCCGTGTCGTAGCGGCCGGATCGTACTGCCCGCAAGGATTCGGCAAACGGAAGGCAAGCTCTCGGCAGAGGCAGCTTGGCATGCTTGGTCTCGCCGTCCGGCGCCGCACCCTGCGAGGTAACCCCTCCGATCGACAGCGGATCCGACACCCATCTTGGAGTGCAGTCATGACACCGTACGCGGACCGGTTCGCCCAGAATCCGGACGATATTCCCGACCACCCGATACCCAGGGCAGAGGGCTACCCCTGACCTCGCGATTCCCGTGGCGGAACCGCTCCTCAGCCGTCCGTGGGTTCGCCTCTCAGCCGGGCGCGTGCTTGTTCGGCCTCGGGATGGCCGAGTTCGTCGAGGATCCGCACCGCCTCCCGCCACAGGGGCACGGAGGCGGTGCGGCTTCCCCGGGCCTCGTGGGTGTCCCCCATGTGCAGGAGTGTGTCCGCCTCCAGGTAGCGGTCGTTCATGTACTGGTAGAGCTTCAGGGCGCGCTCGTAGCAACGAAGGGCTTCTTCGTGGTGGCCCATGTGGTGGTGGGCGTACCCGAGGCTGTCCCAAGCGTCGGCCTCGCCGTTGGTATCGCCGATCTTCTGGTGCAGGGCCACCGCTTGGGCGCACTCGGTAACGGCCTGCCGGTAGGCGCCGTGGAGGATGTAGGTCCATCCCGTCTCGTTGAGGACGAGCGCCTGCCCGGTGAGGTTGTCCGCGGACCGGTACAGGTCCAGAGCCTGCGCGTAGTGACGCAGGGCCGCGTCGTGTTCGTCGCGACAGTTGGCCAGGAAGGCCAGCGACCGATGCGTGCGTGCCTGGCCGTTGGGATTACCGAGCGTAGTGAACAGAGCTATCGCTTCATGGAGCTCGGTGTGGGCCCGGTCGTACTGGGCGAGGCGCCCGTACGCGAATCCCAGCGCCCGCCGGGCCTGTGCCTCACGGAGCTGGTCCTGGAGCAGCAGGGCGGCCTCCACGGCGATGGACTGAATGTTGATCTGATCCTGCCAGCGGCCCCTGCGGTCCAGATACAGCTCCAGGGTCTGTGCCAGCAACCAGGCCTGGGCCGGGTAGCCCCTGCTCTTGGCCTGGACCACGGTGGACAACAGCACGGGCAGTTCACGCTCCAGCCAAGCCGCGGCCGAGTCTGGGCATGTCAGGGGCACGAGCTCGACGCCCGGCTCCACGGAGGCATCGGGGGTGGCGTCGATACGGTTGGGCGTCAGAGCAGTCACGGCGGCGTGAGCGCCGTGAACATAGTGGTCGAGCAGGCGGCGCACGGCCGCCCCGCGCGTGTCGGCGTCGTCGTGATCCTGGACCTGCTCGGACGCGTAGATCTTGATCATGTCATGGAAGGCAAAACGGTTCGGCACCGGCCGGATCATCAGGTGGGCGTCGGCCAGCTTGGCCAACAGGGTCGTGGTCCGGCGCACCGGCAGCGCCGCCAGACTTGCCGCGGCCGTGGCGGACATGTCCGGTCCGGGGTGCAGGGACAGCAGCCGCAGGAGCCTTGCCGCCTCGCGCCCGAGGCCGTCGAGGGACCAGGAGAAGACGGTGCGCAGGTCGGTGTAGGGGTCCTCGTCGGCGAAGGCGTCAAGGTTGTCGTGGCCGGCCTGGAGCTCGGCGGCGATGGACGAGAGGGAGAAGCCGGGCAGGGTGGCTGCGCGCGCCGCGATGATTGCCAGGGCGAGTGGCAGCCGATGGCAGAATTCGACGATCGCGTCGACGGCTTCGGGTTCGGCGGTGGTCCGGTCCTGGCCCAGGTGACGCGCAAGGACTTCACGGGACTCCGCCTCGCTCAGCGGGCCGAGGAGCAGCGGGGCGGCCCCATGGGTGGCGACGAGGCCACGCAGTTGGGTGCGGCCGGTGATGACGACCAGGCAGGTGGGGCTGCCCGGCAACAGGGGCCGCACATGCTGCGAGTCGCGCGCGTTGTCGAGGACGACCAGAACCCGACGGCCCGCGAGGATGCTTCGATAGAGGGCCACCTGGGAGTCGACATCGGCGGGCAGGTGTCGTGCGGACACGCCCAGTGCGGTCAGGAACGAACGCAGGGCTTCGGCGGCGGTTACATACGGCCCGCTTGCGTCGAAGCCTCGGAGGTTGACGTAAAGCTGGCCGTCGGGGAAACGGTTCGCGAGGCGATGTGCGAGATGCACTGCAAGGACTGTCTTGCCCACGCCGGCCATTCCCTCAATGGTGTTGATAACCGCCGAGGTGGTTCCGGATGCTTCGTCGAGTTTCTCGAGAGCGCTGGTGATCCGGGCCAGTTCGTCTCGGCGGCCGACGAAGGTGCGTAGATCCAGAGGAAGTTGCGTGGGGCGAACCGTGGTCGGCACGTTCGGCCGCCCAGGCGGTGACTGGGGCATCGGGGGCCCGGAGATCTCCTTCGGGGGGGCTTCGTGGCGCCCGTCCTGGGGGATTGTGGCTCGTTTCGATTGGCGCAGCAGACCGGCGTGGGCGATGCGGAGTTCCGGGCCCGGCTCGATGCCGAGCTCGTTCTTCAACCGCAGACGCATCTCCTGAAACAGCCGGAACGCTTCCGCCTGACGCCCCGTCTGGGCGAGCGCCTGGATCAGCCGGGCATGCAGCGACTCGTCCAACGGATACTGCGCGATCGCCCGATGCAGCAAGGGGAGAACCGGGGCGGGCGTGCCCAGCGTCAGCATCAGGTCGGCGCCCTCGCGCAGGGCTGCCAGGTGTTCGCTGTCGACGGCGGAGAACAGTGGGTGCACCCGGATGTCCTGCGGAACTCCCTGTGCGGCCTCCCCGCGCCAGAGGGAGAGTGCCTTGGTGTACAGTTCCGCGGCGCTGCTCGCCTCGCCGCCGTCTGCGGCATCGCGGGCGCGGGCGACAAGGTCACGGAAGTTTAGCAAGTCGAGAGTGGTGGCGTCGGTATTGATGCCGTACCCCCCGGCATGGCGCACCAACAGGTTGCCCGGGGCACGGGGAGGCAGTCCAGGCTCCAGCAGTTTCCGCAACGAGCCGATGTGACGGTGGACGACGTTCACCGCGCTGTTCGGTGGATCGCCGTGCCACAGGACGTCGACGATCTGGCTCAGACCGATGGTCTGCCCGGCGTGCAACAGAAGTAGTGCCAGTAGGGCGCGCTGCTTTGGCGGTCCGAGGGGCAACTCGGCGCCCCTCCGCCACACTTTGACCGATCCCAGGACCGTAAATCGCACGTGATGATTCTCATCTTTTTCCATTTTCATAAGTCCCGGTAGAAGGTTCCTGAACCCAGGCTGACCTCAACCAACTCGCACGACACCAAGACTGGCTCGCGAGTGGCCAATATCGGGAGTGTAAATCTAACGGCGGATCCGACGATCATGGGAGAGACGTCGAGTGGCTGACACCGCCGTGGAGTTGGAGACCGTGGAGCCTGTCGGGAGTGCCCAGTCCGGGCAGCCTGCGCCGGTGTCTGGTGAGCAACTGGTCGCGATGCTGGTGAAGCGTGCCCGGTCGGAGGGGCTGCAGCTGACCGGGCAGAGTGGGCTGCTACAGCAGTTGACCAAGCGGGTCGTGGAATCGGCCCTGGAGGCGAGATCACCGATCACCTCGGCCATGAGAAGCACGATGCAGTCGGCCGGGGCAGCGGCAACTCCCGCAACGGGAGCGGTTCGTGTCCTGAGCTGGCAGTTGTCGTTGTCCTGGTATGGAGGGATGGCTGAAGTCGCGCTCTGGGCTGCTGAGTTGGATTCGGTGTTCGCACGGGTGGCGAGCAGGTTCGGCCGGGCGGATCTGCGGTGGCGGATGCGGGACTACGTCCCTGGTCTGCTGGGGCGGGCGACGCGCAAGAACGGCTGGCAGCTCGCGGAATGGGCTGGGCACCGCACCCGGGACGGCTTCCAGCGGCTGCTGAACAGCGGCGTCTGGGACGCTGACGCTCTGCGTGACGATGTCCGCGAGTACGTGGCGGAACGGCTGGGACCCGACGGGGGGTGCTGATCATCGACGACACCGGTTTCGTCAAGCAGGGCACCACCTCGGCCGGGGTCGGCCGGCAGTACACCGGCACCTCCGGAAAGATCGACAATTGCCAGATCGGGGTGTTAGCCGCCTACGGCACTGGCTCGGACCGGGCTCTGATCGACCGGGAGCTCTACCTGCCCAAGTCCTGGACATCCGACCGTGAGCGGTGCCGGGCCGCCAAGATCCCTGATGAGCGGACGTTCGCGACGAAGGGCGAGCTGGCCCGGGACGTCGTCCGCTGCTGCCTGGCCGCAGGCCTGCCCGCCGCCTGGGTCACCGCGGACGAGAGTCCCTGGCCGGGATGTGGCGCATCGACCAACTTATCGAGGATGCTCCTGCTGATGCCTGGCAGCGGCTGTCCCGCGGCGAAGGGGAGAAGGGCCCGCGAGTCTATGACTGGGCCGCGGCGAAACTCCCTGCCAACTTCATCTTCGATCCCGATCCGCCGACCCATCACCGCCGGGTGATGGCCCGGCGCAGCCTGTCAGACCCCGGCGAGATCGCCTACTACCTGGCCTACGCACCCGGCGACATCGAGATATGCGGGCTGGCCCGCATCGCCGGCAGCCGCTGGGTGATCG
This sequence comes from Streptomyces sp. NPDC007205, assembly GCF_040634095.1. NCBI lineage: Bacteria > Bacillati > Actinomycetota > Actinomycetes > Kitasatosporales > Streptomycetaceae > Streptomyces > Streptomyces sp. NPDC007205. The sequence goes on along the minus strand of NZ_JBEYEW010000030.1, from coordinate 73,028 downwards.
AGGAGTGCTTCCAGGCAGCGAAGAACGAGTGCGGCCTGGACGAATACGAGCTCCCTCGATACGTGGGCTGGTACCGGCACATCACACTCGCCATGCTCGCCCACGCAGTCCTGACCGCGCTTGCAGCCCAGGCCGGCAACGACGCAAAGGGAGCTGCAGAAACGCATCAGCCCTCATCCCGCTCACCGTGGCGGAGATCCGGCGGCTCCTGGACGCTCTCCTGCCCCGCCCCCGAGCCATCCACGATCCCGTCACCCACGCACTGACATGGTCGGCCTGGAGAAGACGCCGTCAGGCCCTCGCCCGCCGCTGCCACTACCGAACACGCAGCTCAGGACACGAACCGCTGCTGGAGTACCAAGGGAGAACCGGTTGGTGGTCTTGACAGGGACGGTGACGGCGGCGACCAGCAGAGTCATGGTTTCGATGGGGCTTGAGGACTCTGGGCTTGCCGTCGGCCTTCGACGGAGCCACGGTTGGCGTCCCTTCGCCGGCCTTACAACCCGGCGCTACGCCAATTCGGCAACTGTCTCGTTGGCATTCTCCACGGACCGAACTCCCTACCACGAAGCGATCGCTTGCGCGCACACTTTCGCCGGTCGACCCCACGCCGCGGTTACCGGCGGAGCGGTGACGCCAACGGCCGAGCGACGGCAAGGTGATCCCCTCTTCCACCTCAGAGCCTCGGGCTTAAGCCATCGGTTATCCGTGCCTTAAGCGGTGTGTAAAGAAGCCTTAGAAGCCCAACTTCTGCCCAGGCCAAGGGTGTTACCTAAAGTAACGTGTTGTACAACAGTTCGGCGGGTTTCCGGCAACCGCAGTCGCGTCCCCCTGACCGATCCGATGAGAGGACTCGTATGCCGATAAGGCACGGACGGCGAAAGATCCCCTCGCCGTAGCTGGATCCGCCCGGCGAACTCCTGGATGCCGCGGTCACGTACAGATGAACGGTGACCGTGAGGATCAACGGCTGCGGCCCGGGCACAGGTTCGGCGCACCACCGTATCGACCTGTCCGCCGGTGCCGTCACGGCCTTCGAGGAGCGCCTCCGCTCCGGCCGGGCCTGTGCCTCAACGCCCTGATGGCATATGCATTCAGCAGGGTGGTCGGCCCCGAATCCGGGCCGCTCCCGATGCCTCAGCGCCTGTTCCGGCTTCCAGGGCCCTGCTTGTCCGTCCACCGCAGCGGTCCGCCCGCTGACGTCCGCATTCCCCATGGGAGAAGAAGACACCATGCGCTCACACCTGAAGTTATCAGTCGCCGTCACGGCGGCGACACTCGCCATGACCCTCGCTGCCCCTGTTGCCTCGGCAGACACCGCCTCCACGGACTCCCAGCGTTCGGGCAACCACGAAAAGCGGCCGTTGGACAGCCAGAACATCAACGTCCATGTGACGGCCTTCGGCTACAACGACAACGACGACGGCAACGGCAACTACGGCACCGCGCAGATCGCCTATCCCCAGATACACAACGAGGCGACCGAAGACCTCGGCACCTACGACCACCCCGCCACTTTCGCCACCGACCCCGGCGAATTCGCCCCCGGCACGCGCATCTACGTCCCGTACCTCCAGAAGTACTTCATCATGGAGGACGGCTGTGCAGCGTGCAGCTCGGACTGGCACAACGGCGTGTACCACGTCGACCTGTGGATGGGCCCCGCCGGCATGCAGCCGGAGTCCGCCCTCGGCGACTGCGAGGGTTCGGTCACCCAGGACTCCGGCATCATCGCCAACCCTGACCCCGGACTGCCGGTCGACACCACCCCGATGTTTTCCCACGGACAGTGCACGGTCGTCCACCACTGAGCCGTCCCTGAGGGGCCCGGCTCGTCAGCGTCCGGTCGAAGCCGACAGCCGACGAACCCACATGCCCTCGCATCCGCACACCACGACAGGCACGCCGTGCCGGAGCACCGCCCCCCAGGCCCGAGCCTGCCCGCGACGGCAGGCCCATGGCCATCCATTCCCAGTCCGACAAGGCAACCATGAACACTCACATCCCCAGACTCGCTCTCGCCGCGCTTCTCCCGCTCACCGGCACCGCCATGCTGGTCGCCAACGGCCAGCCGGCCGACGCCGCGGCAGCGACGTCGACGTGGCCCGCGCACTTCGCGGCCCCCTATCTCCAGATCGGCCCCGGCACCGCCGGTGACATGGCCGACGACATGGCCGCCACCGGCCTGAAGCACTACACGCTGGCCTTCCTCATCCCCCAGGACAGCTGCACTGCCAAATGGGAATTCAACGGCGACCCCGTCGGAGCGTTCAGTTCGGAAATCAACGCGCTCAAAGCCAACGGCGGAGACGTCATCATCTCCTTCGGCGGAGCCGCTGGCGGTGAACTTGCCCAGACCTGCACCTCCGTCTCCGACCTGACCGCCGCATACGCCAACATCGTCAACACCTACGGCGTCACCCGGCTCGACTTCGACATCGAAGGCACGACCCTCGAGGACACCGCCGCCAACACCCGCCGCAATCAGGCGCTCGCTGCGCTTCAGGCACAAAACCCCTCGGTCCAGGTGGACTACACGCTCGCGGTCGCCCCCGACGGCCTCCCTTCCGCACAGACCGGAGTCCTGAACGACGCCAAGGAAAGCGGGGTGAACGTCAGCACCGTCAACCTCATGACCATGGACTTCGGTGACGGACACAACGCGCTCGCCGACGCCGAATCGGCCGCACAGGCAACCGCCGGTCAACTCGCCAACATCTATGGCATTTCCAACTCCCAGGCCTACGGGATGATGGGCCTGACGCCGATCGCCGGCAAGAACGACGATGACGAGAACTTCTCCCAGTCCGATGCGGCCGCGCTGGAGAACTTCGCCGCATCCAACGGGGTCCAGGAACTGTCCTTCTGGGAAGTCGACGGATACGACAAGCCCACCGGCTACGCCTACTCCAACACCTTCAACCAGATCAGCACCACCCAGGCACCCAACTCGCGCATTCGGCCACCCCGCACAGCACACTGACGCCTCCTGACCAAGGACACCAAAGTGTCCCAAGGCTGCCTGAGCCGGCGCGATGCGCTGACTCAGGCAGTCGGCCGTGCCGGAACCTTCTGTTGCGGAGTGGGCGGCAACCGGGCCGATCGCCGATATGGACGCGGGCGACAGACTGGTCGACGGCATACACTTCCGGGACGGCACCGGCATCCCGTGTGTGGCGTGACCTGTCGCAGCATCGCCAGCGTGAATCTCTTCCTGATCAGCGGCTGCGCGGGCTTCGTGAGGCCAAGGTCATCCGGCAGTGGCGTGGTCGGCGTGGTCGCTCTCTTGTCCGCCTTCACCCGGAGACCGAGGGTGAACCCAGGGAAGACGCACGGACCGGCCACGAGGACGGGGACCCAGCCAGGCTTTGAGAATGAAGGCGGAAATGGTCTTGCCGTCAGGCAACTGACGGACATTGACATGAGGCTGCATATTCGCCGACAACCGTGACGCCCTGTACCCTTCTCGACATCGGCGACGAACGCCAAGAGCTCATAACGCGATCATGGTCGGGTCTTCTTGAGGCGTCTCCAGCAGATGAGGCTGCAGGTCAGGGAGACGACGGCGTTGGGGAGGTCGAGGCGTCTCTCCCAGCGGGCGGCCAGGCGCTTGAAGTGGTACAGGAGCGAGAAGGTCTGCTCCACCGACTTAGCTTGTCGTTTAACGTCTCCGCTGGGGAGGCAACGGTGCTGGTGCAGGGTTCAACGTAGGTCTATCCCCAACAGCGTCTTGCCCACCATCCGTCGTCGGGCGAGGCGAAGGGGTCGGGCCAGGTTTTGGCGATGTAGAGGTCGTCGAGCGGTTGCACCAGACGGCGCAGTTCACGCGCCGCCTGTGGCGGAAGGGCGTGCATGGCCGCTTCCAGAACGCCCCGCTCGTCGGTTGTGTAGAAGGGGTTGCACAAAGGGCAACCGCAACCACCGGAGAGAGCACGGCTGGGGCGGTGGGCTGTTCGTGACCACTGCTGCAAGGCCTGGGCTATCGCCCCAGGCCAGAGCCGATCGTGTTCGAGGCGGGAAACCGCTCCGGCAAGCTTCCCGGAGCCCCGCGGGATCCCAGGCGTTGGTGTTTCATGCATCTGCCGCCTCGGGTGACGTCCGGAGGCGCGGACTTGGGACGGCCGATTACGCGGCATCGTCCTTTCTGAGCTTGTTGTTCACGGGGCCAGCATGCCAGATCCGGGGACGGCTTCGCGCCCCGGATTACGCGTCGGACGGGTCGTCTCGCCAGTGCGCCGGGGCTTGGTTCCTTGCTTGTGGTGTGCGGGGCGGGTGTAGGACTCGCCGGTGGCGAGGACTCGTCCGACGTCGTAGCGGGTGGCGGGTTGTCGGTTCTTCGAGCCGAGCGGGCGGCCGGGGCCGGGCGGGGAAGCAAAACACTGGTCAGCGCCCGCCGTAGCCGGGCGACGTCGATCCGACCGTGGTTGACCCCGGAGTACAACGCCCCGTGCCCGCGCCGATGCTCGGGAGCGAGCACCAGGTCCACGAGGGTGCGGACCGGACCGTCAGTGCACAGCAATGCGTCGCACAGCTCGAACAGAGCGTCGCTCCGCGCAGTCAGGCACGCGTACAACTCCGACCGGAACTCCGCCACCACCGTCAACGCGTCTCGCTGAACCTCATGCTCGACCAGTCCCACGATCCCGGCCTCGTGCTGCGTTGTCGCTCAGCACAGGATCGGCCCGTGGCCCCTCACACATCTGGGGTATTCGAATACCCAGTGCAACTCCGTTTGTGCCTGAAGTTCATGCCGTAGATCGTCCGGACCAGCGTCGGGGCGAAGAGAATCGCCGCCCAGGACGAGATCTTCTTGATCTCCTCGTGTCGGCTGACGCTGCGGCGGGCGATCACCCCGTGGCGGTGGCCGGGTCGGCGCCAGGGCCGCACCTCGACGGGTGCCCAGTCGTAAGATCCGCCGGCCGTGAGACGCCGCGGGACCTCGAACGTCAGCAATGCCCGCCCTCACTCAGCCGCAGTCCCGATGACGTCAGCGTCCGCATGAATGCCACGTTCCGGTCCTCCAGCCGCCCTGCCCAGCCCGCCTGCGGCACCCCCGCACCGGTGTGAACCCGCAGCCCCACATCCATCGAGCGGCACCACGCGCGTGGCGTCGGCCAGTGCACATTGCCCGGCCGCGCGTCGTTCGCCTTCGCCGCCGCGACCAGCAACTCGCCGCGGCGTCGACCTGCACTGTGACGGAGCGCCGTAGATGGCTCGTCCGGCCAATGCCGGTGCTCAGTGTCACGCGGGCGCCGGATCAGGCACAGGTCTGCGTGCTGTCAGCAGACGGCGCTTGTCACACCCCCGACCGCGCCGGCCAACTTCACGTGCGACCGGATGCAGGAAGGAAGGCCCAGCGGACTCGGCGCGTCGGCCAGGCCGTGAGCCGGTCCAGGCCCCGCCGGAGTGATGACGGGTCAACGGCCGAGCGCGACCGGGGAGAGCCCGGAAGGAAGCTGACGCACAGCGGCCGCCACCGCCTCAGGCGCGGTGGCGAACTGGGCGAAGCCCTTGCTCGCCATGGTCTCGGCGACCGTGTACCGGTCGACATCATGGGCGACCAGCACCGGTCCCACGACGGACAGGCGCGGGCGCGTCGTGACCGAGAAGCGCAGCGCCCAGTGGCTGGTGAAAGGGTAGAGCCCCCGCAGCGCCGGTTCGGCGTGGGCCGCCTCGACCAGGGCCTGATACGCAGGCTGCCAGGGCTGCTCCAGCTCGCTTGCCTCCGTACGCAGGTGCTGCCACTCGCCTTCGGTCAGGCGTGCCGGGTCAAGATCGGGGACCTCGAGGCGGCCGGTCAGGTGCACGAACGGGGCAGCGCGGCGGAGATCGCTCAACGCTACCCCGTCATGCCAGGCCCGCGCGGCCTCGGCGACCTCCGCCAGGTCGTCGGACGTGCCGTCGAGGAGTGCCATGCCTGTGAACGAGTCGGTGCCACGGACGGACCACCGCCGTTCGTGGCGCCATGCGCTGACCTGCAGAGGTTCGCGATGCGGCAGAGTGCAGCCGACCCTGGCCTCAAGCAGCGGACCGGAGTGCGAGGCCGTGACAGGAACGGAGTCGAGAAGGCCGTCCGCCGCGGCCCGGAGCGCGGCGCCGAGGCTGCCATGGGCTGTGACGTCGGGATACAGGACGGCTGGATCGGGATGTATGACCACGGCCCCAATTGTGGCCGCCCACTGCTCAGCGGGAGAGACTTGTACAACCGGCCTTCAACACCGCACTGTTGGCCGGTGTTCGTCCAAATACGGTCAGGAGTCCTGGCTTGTCCTCCCACACCCCCGCTCCCGCGCCCGCCCACGTCGTCGACCCCGCCGGCGGCTGCCCGCACGCCCTGAACGCCGACCTGCGGGCCCGGGGGCCCGTTGCGGACATCGTCCTGCCCGGCGGGGTGCCCGCAGCGGTCGTCCTGGGGCACGACACGCTCAAGGAGTTCCTCTCCCACCCCGACGTCGCCAAGGACGCCCGTCACTGCCCGGCCCTGAACGACGGCAGGATCCCCGCCGACTGGCCGCTACGGGTCTTCGCCAACGCCCAGGGCATGCACACCGCCGACGGCGCCGACCACCGCCGGCTGCGCTCCCTCGTCGGCAACGCCTTCACCGCCCGCCAGGTGGAGCGGCTGCGGCCGCGCATCGAGGAGCTGACAACTGTCGTCCTCGACGACCTCGGCCGGGCCGCCGCCGAGGATGCGGACGGCATCGCGGACCTGCGCACCCACTTCGCGCTCCCGCTCCCCATGAGCGTCATCTGCGAGCTGCTCGGCGTGGACCCCGAGCACCGCCGCCGGCTGCACGACCTCACCTACACGGTGGTCATCGCCACCGACACCACCCCGGCGGAGGTGATGGCCGCCGTACGCGAGCTCGTCGAGCTGCTCGGCACGATCGCGGCCGCCCGCCGGGCTGCCCCCGGCGACGACCTGACCAGCGCCCTGATAGCCGCCCGCGAGGACGGCGGCGACCGGCTCAGCGAGGCCGAACTCATCGGCACGATGCGCCTGATGCTGGTCGCCGGCCACGAGACCACCCTCAACCTGATCAGCAATGCCGTACGGGCACTGTGCACCCACCGCGACCAGCTGGCGCTGGTCCTGGAGGGCAAGGCCACCTGGTCGGACGTGGTGGACGAGACGCTGCGCTGGGACGGCCCGGTCAGCTGGTTCCCCTTCCGCTACCCCACCCGCGATCTGGCCCTCGGCGGCACTGTCATCCCGCAGGGCACCCCGGTACTCGCCGGCTACACCGCCGCCGGGCGCGACGAGGCCGCCCACGGCCCGGACGCCGACCGCTTCGACGTCACCCGGCCCGGCGTGGCCCGGCACCTCTCGTTCGGCCAGGGCGTGCACTACTGCGTGGGCGCCCCGCTCGCCCGCCTCGAGGCCACGATCGCCCTGGAACGGCTCTTCACCCGCTTCCCGGGCCTCGACCTCGCCGTCCCCGAGGCGGAACTGCCCCGTCAGCGCAGCTTCATCGGCAACAGCGTCGAAGCGCTCCCCGTCTGCCCGGTGCGCCCGGTCCGGCTCTGAGGCGCGTTGTCCCGCTGGCCCCTACCGGCCCGCGGCGGGCGGGGCCAGTTCTGCGCTCAGCAGGCCCAGCGCATCTGGGTAGTTCCCGCTCCAGGTCTGGAAGTTGTGGCCGGCGGCGGGGCGGATGGTCTTGACGTGGCCCCTACTGCCCGGCGCGGCCCCGGACGAACGCCTCCGACTGCTGCGGCGGGCTGCCCCGGTCCTGCGCGAAGATGGCCAGGAACAGCCCGACGCCGGCGTACGCGCCTGTCGGACCAGCCACATCCAGGCTGTTGCGCCCGCGCGCAGCACCGCATCCGGCAGCACCTCGGGGCACGCGGTCAGCGGTTCCGGATCCAGGGCCGCACCGGCCCGGAACACCTTCGGGTACTGCAGCGGCAGCATCGCCGCGCAGACTCCCCGGTCGACAGGCCCATCAGCCCCCAGTCCCCAGCCCGCGGGCTCGCGCAGCGTGCGGAAGTTCCTCGCGACCAGCTCCGGCGCGTCACGCGAGAGCCAGTCGGCCACCTTACGGCCGATGTTGTCACGTCAGTTGGCTGTGGACGACGACACCGGCCTCGCCGTCCGAGATGCGCTCGCCGGACGCTGGGCGACTGCGACAATTCTGGACGTCTACGTCTACGTCTATGCGGTGCGGTCGGCCGGTGCCGCACCGTCCGGTGTGAGTCAGCAGTACATGTCACTGCCCTTGTCGTTCTGGTAGACCGACCCGGTCGAGAAATTCCATTCCGGCGTGTAGCCGGAGCAGCGGAAGCTGCCGTCGCCGTTGGTGAACTCGATGTACCCGCGGTAGACGCGGTCACTGGAGGGGTTCGAGTAGATGGACAGGAAGCCGGAGTCCCACCACGAGGTGCCGTCGGAGACGACCGTCGGGGAGGAGGGGCCGGGCGCCCAGGAGACACCGGAGGAGTTGTAGACGTTGATGAAGCCGTGGGAGCGGGTCCAGTTTGTGTTGGTGATGTGTGCCTCGGTGTAGGCGGTGTACTTGCACGAGTTCCAGGCGAGGTAGAACGTGCCGACGGTGTGGCTGCCGCCCCAGATGTAGCGGGTCGGGCCGAGTTGAGACAGGCCGCATGCGTGGGCGACGGTCGCCGGTCCGGCGGTGGCGAACGTCAGGCCGGCGGCAGCGACAGCGAGTGTGGTGACGCCGGCGCGTATGCGAGTACGGAGCTTCATCAGGTTTCCCCCGTTTGAGGTGGTTTTGTTCTTTGTTGATGATCTGGATCGCAGGCTGACGCGTTGAACGGCCGCCTTGACGCGGTCGTCACCGGGCGGTGGGCGGCGTCCACCGGCATCACGCCCGTCGCGCCCACCGCGGGACTGGCACCCCTGGTGGGGGTGCGCCACGACCAGAGGTCAGGAAACCCAGGTCGACCAGACGACGTTGCCGGACTCCGTCTCGTAGGCGTGGGACTCGAAGGATGCGCCAGGGCAGTAGTACTGGCGGTGGTCGGCGAGTTCTTGGCCGCGCCAGGCGTGAATGCCGCCGCTGCCGTCGTTGCTACTGACGATGTGCCAACCACCTCCGCAGTTGGACCACAGCTCGTCGTAGAAGCGCACGTCGGTGGTCGCGCTGCGGCCATCCAGGTACTGGTCTGTGTAGCCCGTTCCGCCGCTTTGGTTCAGGCACTCGGTGATGACCCACCTGTACGGGGCGGTGCTGGTGGGGCATCCGTCGGCGTGAGCGGCGGTCGTCCCGAAACCGATCGTGAGAGCTCCGGCGAGTAGAGCGGCAGCGGAGCCGACCGCTGCAAGGCGCTTGACCATGGCATTCCCCCTCAGCATCCGCACCACTTGGCGCGGGCTTCGACCAGAGACGGTCGCACACGATGCTTCGCCGCCGGAAGAGATCCGGCTCAAGTGATAGGCCCACCACCCAAGTTGAGCCACCAGGACGATGCTGGACGACGCCAATCGGGGCACGTTGCCGGGCTCGTGGCCGAGGGGCCATCGAACTTCCCTGAGACGGAAACGATTCCGCCAACCTTCACCGAGAACCGCTCAATCTTCCACTGGACGGGACACGAGTGGAGTCTCCCGGTGAACCGTGCCACGCGGGTGAGGGCGTCCAGTTCGTGGCAGTAGGGGGGCGGTCACCGTCTGCGGTGAGGTGCGCTTGTCGTGCAGGCAGGCACGAACCCGCTGGTAGCTGCCCTTGCAACCGATCCGCACGATCTCCTCCCACAGCTTCCACGCCTTGGTGCAGCCTTCATTCCAGCGGTCGTCCAGGCAGGGTTCGTAATCATCGAGGACGGAAGCCCGGCTGTGCCCTGCCTTCGAAAGGACGTGGACGGCGGAGTGCCGGGCCCGGTCCGTTCCGCGACCCGGTGTCCTCGTGGCCAAGGTGAGGCTGAGGAGTCCGCCGAAGGGACGGGTTCGGGTTCGCGCTGAGGTACCGCTGGCGCCAGGACACGCAGGCAGCGGCGGTGCTGGGCTATGCTCCGCTCGGCGGCCTCGCTCAGGTTGTGCCAGAGATGCCACCGGTCCTCAATCCGGATAGCCTGCGGTGCTTCGGTCGTGGCGCCCTCGGCGGGAAACGGCGCGCGGTCCCCGCGGACGACCTCGACGCCGGGCCGTTGGGCGAGCCAGGCCGCAAGGCTCGATGCCTCCCCGTTCCGGGAGCAGATCAATCGGACGGTGGGTTTCCACGTCCACCAGGACAGTGTCGTAGGGGCGCCCTTGCGGGTGGCGTACTCGTCGACGCCGACCTCCCGCGGCGCGGCCACCTCCGGCTCGGGCAGCGCGCTGACCAGGCGCACGCAAGGCTGAGCTCCGGTTGGCGGACACGCCGAGGACGGCAGCCAGGCGGGCGCCGGCCCGGCCGGCCAGCGCACGTTCGACTGCGGGTACCCACGGTGCCCTGGCAGCGGAATCACCGAACTCGCATCCGGAGTGCGACGCTTCGTCCGGTGCTCGGTATGGCGACGGGGAAGCGGAGGTAGGAGCTGTGAACCTGGGTCGACCAGCTCCGCATCTGCGGGTGGTAGGCCGCCGGCAGGCGGCGGGGCTTGCACTGCTTCGCCCAGCAGGAGCCGACGGTGGCCTGACCCCCAGCGGCCCGAACTCATCGAAGGCGGAGCCCCGATCCGGGAAGCGGTCCAGGACCTGTTCGATCGGCTTCACGGCCGACACGGATGACGCATCCGTGGACGCGGCGCAGGTAGGCGGTGGGTTTACGGATTGACCGCGGTCGACACGGCAACGGCACGGGGCGGTGCTGCCTGGGCCCGCTCCGTGTTTCCCCTCTTGGGCAGCCCGGCGGGCTTGCCGCCGAATCGACCGTGTGCGTCACGCGTGCGTCACGCTCCTGCAGACCATGAGCCGCGGAGAAAACTTCGCCCCCGCAGTCTCGCCCGGGACTGGTCCGAGGAACTGGCCCACCGCCGATCTGCAGCGCGGGGCGGCCGGAGTGAGGGCCCGCGCGGACGCCGTACGGTCCCTGATTTCAGCCTGGGGAGCCTTTCCGGACGAGGGTCGCCGAGGTGTCGGCCCCAGGGATCGGGGCATCGGCGACGTATGGATGCACAGTCATGGGCACTGCGGGGGCGCGGCCATGCTCGCAGGGCGGCGGACAGCACGACGCTGTCCGTGGCGGCCCGGGTGGGGTTCGCCGCCCGAGGACTGATCTACGTTCTCGTGGGCGTGATCGCCCTGCGGATTGCCGTCGGGCAGGACAGGGGAGGGCGGCAGGCCGACCGCGGTGGTGCGCTCGAGGAACTGGCCGGTAAGCCCTTCGGTGCGGCGATGCTCTTGGGGCTGGGTGGCGCGCTCGCCGGTATGGCGCTGTGGCGGTTGTCGGAGGCGGTGTTCGGCGGGGCGGGACCGAACGGAGACAAGCCGTCCAAGCGCGTGGCTGCGATCGGCCGGTGCGTCTTCTACGTCTTCGCGTGCTACTCGGTGCTGTCCTACGCGGCCGGAGACCGGGGGAGCGGCAGCGGCTCTTCCGACCAGCGGACGAACGATGTCACCGCCATGGCTCTGCGATGGCCGGGCGGCCAGTGGCTCGTGGGCACCGCTGGTGCGGCCGTGGTGGTCGCCGGGCTGTGGGTAGCGGTACGGGCTGCACGTATGAAGTTTCGGGAGGATCTACGGGCCGGGGCCATGCCGTCCGGGGCCAGGCGGAGTACCGATCTGTTCGGTGTGATCGGAGGCGTGGCGCGCGGCGTTGTCTTCGCCGTGGCCGGCGTGTTCGCCGTCGTCGCGGCCGGCCGGCATCAGCCCGGCGAGGCCAAGGGCATGGACGACACGCTGCGTGCCTTCCGCGACCTGCCGGCCGGCCCATGGCTGCTCGGCGTGATCGCGCTCGGCCTGGCCGCGTTCGGCGTCTTTTCATGGTGCAGTGCGCGCTGGCGCAGGCTCTGAAGCAGAACGCCTTCAGCTCTGCAGATCTGAAGGAGGAGGTTCCGGTTCTTTCCGCCGTCTTGGAGGTTCACGGGGCCGGTCTCACCGCCTCTGCCAGGAGGTGGGTCCAGGAGGAGCTGCTTCGACGACGGTGCCGCTGCTCGGACGGGCCGGCCTCCCCGGCGGTGGCCGCACTCGTCCGTCCACCGGTGCCCGACCGGCACCATCACGCACTACGACGTTCAGTGAGCAACTCCGCCAGGCGATCGGCGAGTTCGGTGAGCCAGTGCAGCCGTGGTCCGCCGCGGGCAATACGAAAACCGTGGCGGCGGCCCCAGAGCGCAGCCTGCACGGCATGGAACTGGGCCCACCGCTGGACGCGTTCACGGTCGAGTTCAGCGGCCTCGGCGAAGACGTCCAAGACGCGGTGGACAGCCTTGCGCATGTCATCGGCTTCGAGGAGCGTCAGCGCGCGGGACTTCAGTAGTGTGCCGCCGTCGTAGGCAGGATCTCCCACGTATCCCTTGGGGTCGACGGCCAGCCACGGCTCTCGGCCGGCACGCAGGATATTGCGGGCATGGAGATCGCCATGGACGAGGGTGTCCGGCTGGGCCCGACCCAGCTCCCGAACCGTCGCCACGGCGGCATCCAGCACCTGACGCGGCAATGAATGCGTCAGCTCCTCGGCGTCCTGGCACAGCTGCTCCTCCCAGGCATCGGCCTGCTCCCGCAGCCGGGGCAGACCGGGCGGTGCGGGAATGGCCAGGCGGCGATTGAGCCGCCCGGCGACCGTCACCACCTCGTCGCCGTCCTCGACCTCCGCCAGGGTCGACGGCTGAACCCGCTCCAGCAGCATCGCGAACCGCTCGTCGTCGCGCTCGTGCAGCAGCACGGCGCCGCACCCGCCCCACGCAACGAACGCATCCGGCTCATGGACGTTGCCGGGATGCGGGAACGACACCTTCAGCACGGCGTTCTCGTCCGCCCTTCGCCGTACCGGAACGACGACGCCGACGCCCCCGTGCATGACCTCGCCGTCCGGCACGCACCCCCAGCGCCCCAGCAACTCCTCTACGAGCCCGGGCAGCTCGGCGAGCCACGCCGCCCCGGCCTTCCCCTCGCGGTCGACGGTGCCCTGTGCGAACTCCTCTGGCATCGAGATCATCCCGACACCCTACGTGCCGGCCCGCCGCAGCCATCAAGCCCACGGAGTTTGCCGAAGTTGTTCATCCAGGAGTTCGTCCGCTCGGCCACCGCTTGGTCCAGAACACGGGGTTGCTCCGAGCCGGCGTCGTTTCACCGGCAGAAGGCCACGGTCAGAACCAGATTCGGGAAGACAGCAGCCCAAGGCCCGCTGACGCGGCCTGTCTCCACACCCGCAGCGGCTGGTCGAGGACATCGGCGGAATCCTTGTCCCCCGGCCAGTCGTCGATGCGGCCCAGCACCTGCTCCCGCTCCGCTCCGGACAGAGCGAGCACGGACTCGACGGCGTCCAGGTGGCCACGCACCTCGGCTGCGGTCAACACCGCGTCGCCGGCCCAGCCCGGCAGCACCCGGGCTCGCCGAGGGCCCAGCCCGTGAAACAGAGCTGCCACCGGATTGTCCTTGCGCACGGCCGTGATGTATGGCTCGACAGCCGCATCGAAACGATCCCACAACTCCATGACATGCAGCTCACACGAATCGTCCAGGGCGTCGAAGGGCGATGCGTTGACCATGTCGTACAGATGCAGTGCTTCCTCGGTGTTGTAGCCGTCGGGGCGCCAGACCGGCACCGCACCGCCACCGCGGGCGGCGTCCTTCTCCCAGCGCGACCAGGCATCTCTCGCCGTTGTGCGCTTCCCCATCTCGTTGATCACGGGCAGCGCGACCGAGGCGATCTCTGACACCTCCGCGTCGCTCAGTGCTCCCACCGCCCACCAGCTGGACATTCCCATGCCACTGACCTTCCCCGTATATGACGCCGCCGACTCGGTACCCGCCCGGCCATGCCGGCCGGAGCCTGATCCTCTATGCACATCATGGCCACGGATCGGCCGGCTCTGACGAGGGTGCGCCAGCGGTTGCCCACGGCGTCCTCGGTGCCGAGCCGGCCAGTGGGGCCTCTGTGGCCTTCGCCGGCCTGGCCGCCGCCCACACCGGCTACCGGCGTCTGCACGGCGCAGTCACAGCGGGGCACCGCTAGCCTGGCCGCGTGACGGACGAATCGACCGTGTGGCGGTCCCTAGCCGCTCTCCTTCCTCCCGCGCAGGCACAGGAGGTAATGGACTGCTGGACCATCGGTGAGCAGGAAGGTGCCCTCGACCTGGTCGTCTCGGGCCTGCTCGCGCGCGACATCCCGATCAGCGGGATCGTCCGTGCGCAGTTGGTGGTCACCTCGGAGATGTGGGGCCAACGCGAAGCGCTCGAAGAGCGGATTGGTCGTTGCCGCTCCCTCAGCGACGACGACTCCGACTTGCGGGTGCTCGTCTCGGCAGACGCCGTTCCCCTGACCGGGGCTTCACTCAGTGACTCACCGGAGTTGGCCGACCTGCTCGTGGTGCCGTGGATCGTCTGTGCCCCCTGCGGGCAGGTGCTCGGCCGTGCCCACGAGCGTGAACCCTGGGGCGACCTCTCCTTCCTGGCCGCCCAATACGTACTCTTCCGGCTCTTCCGACCACGAGTTCCGGCACAGACCCAGGTCTTCAGCCCCGCGGCTGTGCGGGAGGCGCTAACCATCCTTGCCTCCAGCTGCGCGACCACCGGAACTGCCGGCAGTGCCGCTGAAGCCGCGAGGAAGGGGTGCGCTGACCCGCGGCGTCGGTGACTACCGCGTAGAGGGGCGGGCAGCGGAGCGCCGTCGTAGCCCTTCACCTCGCCCAGACGGACCCCTTTCATCCAGCCCTTGCGAGCCTCGGACGCCAAGGACTACGCCTGCGACAGAAGATCCAGGATCCCCTGTCACAGGCGCCCGTCAGCCGCACGTCTAGCCGCACGTCAGCGTCGGCATCGCCCAGTCACCGTGGTCGTTGCCGTTGCCGTCGCCGGCGTCACCGACCTTGAGGTCGACCACCTGGACGCCGCTGACGGCGACGTCGATCGGCAGCGCAGCCTGTTTGCCCCGGACCGTCGGCGTGGTCACCAAGGTCTTGCCGTCGGCGATCACGGAGAACGTCACCGTTCCCGCACCACCTGTCTCGTCGTCGACACCGACGTCCGCCGTCAACCGAGAGCACTTTCCGGCGAGGTAGAGCACGACATCGCTGACCGAGTTGGTGCCCAGACCCTTGGCGAAGCTGACACCGGCGACATGGATCGGACGGCCGTCCCCGGCCGCTTGCTCACCGACGCTGCTGTCGCGCTCCACCGGACCCCACCCGTTGGTGGACGACAGGAACGGTAGGTCGCTCACAGCGCTCTTCCCGGTCGGCGGAGCCGGCGGGATCTCCCCGACCATGCGCTCGTCACCGGCGGCAGCCTGCCGTCCGTTCTGCACGTAGTGCACCGTGGCGGTGACTGCCGAGGCGGATGGCAGCTTCCCGGTCGGCGGCTGGACCTTCCAGGTGAAGGTGGCCGATCCGCCGGGACGCAGGAGCTTGACCGACATGGGACTCGTGGCACTCACGCGCCAGCCGTCGGGCGCGGAGAGCGAGGCCGTCAGTCGGGAGGCGGACGGCCCGTCCTTCGGCAACCGCACCGTCGCCGCGGCGGTGAAGGCCGCCCCTGACTGAGCGGTGTCCGGCACGTCCAAGGTGACATCCGCTCCCGGACGCTTCGGCATCGCGTACTTCCGGTGGTCGTAGCGGGGGCTGTCGTTCTGCGTGACACGCAGGGACGAGGCGTAGCTGCCGTAGTTGGTGAGCGATACCTTGCCGAGCCCGCCGGTGCTGCCGTCCAGGTTCCACACGGCGATGGCGATGCTGTTCCGGCCGTTCGGACTCAGGATCCCGTCGGGGACCGGGAAGGTGTGCTGGGGGCCGAGGTAGTTCACGTAGTTGCCGACCTGCCAGCCGTTCACGAAGATCGTGGCACGGTACTTGCGTGACGGGTCGTCGGTGAACGTCAGCCCGAGCGAGGTGTCCTGGCCACGGGGCAGGTCCAGGTTGGCATCGGTGCGGTACCAGGAGACACCGGGACGGGTGTCGGTCGTCGGCAGGGACACCCGATTCCAGGTGCCGTCCGGGTAGCCCGGCAGGGACCAGCCGGCCCGCTCGCCGTACAGGCCGCCCGTCGAGAGCGGGCCGCGCACCGTGTCCAGCAGGTCCTCGCCGCCTCGTACGCCCTGCAATCGCCAGGTGACCGAGGTCAGCGGCGCCCCGACGAGGGAGGCGCTGGTCAGGCCCCGCGCAGCCTTGTTGCCGTTGGTGGAGTTGTAGTCCTCCTCATGGCCCATGTTCACGGTGAGCACGGATATGACGTTGTCGCCCTTCGGCTTCACCGAACCGGCGGGGAAGGTGAAGTCGGCGCTGCCTGTGGTGGAGCTGCCCAGGAAGGTGCCGTTGAGCCAGGCGGAGAAGGCCTGCGCGTCTCCGCCGGAGTCCGAGACCAGGTGGATGCCGGTCTCCTTGCCGGTGGCGCGGAAACGGCCGCGATACCAGGTGTTGCCGGTGTGGAAGCCGTAGTCGTCTGCGTAGAGGACCGGCAGCGAGTTGGCGCCGGAGGCGCTGTTGGTGGTCGTCTTGTCGGCCACCTGCCAGCCGGCGTCGTCGAAACCGGGGGCTGCTTCGGGGGATTCCTCGGCGTGCTTCCAGTTCGTCAGGGCCGGCAGGTTGACCGGGGCGGCCACCGGGATCTTCCCGGTGAGGCTTCCCGTGCCGGTGGCCCGGGTGGCCAGTCTCCTGCCGTTCCAGGCGACATGGTCGGCGGCGGTGAACACCTCGATGTTCTTGTCGTCGGCGTTGTCGCCGGTGAGCGCGACGGTGTGGCCGTCGTCCAGGCTGGTCGCCGTCCGCAGCAGGTGGGTGCCGCGCACGAGTACCGGACCGGTCGCCGTGTCCTGACGCCAGAAGGTCTTCGCCGTGGCTTTGTCGCCGACGAGCAGCAGCAGCGGGGGCTTTCCGCCGCCGCTGATGCTGATGCGGATCAGGCCCTTGTGTGTGTAGTTGAGCCGCAGGTCACCGGTGGCCGCGTCCCACGTGGTCGTGGCCGTGCCGTCGCTGGTGGTCACGGTGGGCTCGGAGGAGTAGCGAAGGACGGTTTCGCCGTCGCTGCCCGGGTTGCCGTAGAGCACGGCGACGTCCCGGTCCCCGATCGTCGCGCTGGTCATGATCTCGGAGGTCGAGTACTGCAACTGGGCGTCTGCGAGCCGGTAGTTCGCCACGATCACATGCGAGTCGCGCCCGTCGAGGGTGATCGCGGTGCCCGGCTGCTGCGGCACGACCGGGTAGGTCGGTTTCGAGGCGGTGGCCGTCGGCACGTCGATGGCGTCGATGGACACATAGCCGTCCGTGGACTCTGAGCTGTGGTTCCCGTCGACGACGATCTTCAGCGTGTGCGCCCCGGGCGTCAGGCCGGTCTTCTGGAAGACCACCGCCTGGTCCTCGCTCCCGGAGTCGTCCACCGTCGCCACCTTGGTGCCATCGAGGTAGACGTCGGCGTAGCCGTGGTTGTTGGTCTTGGAGCCGATCCAGCGGATCGCGGTGCCGTCGAAGGGGACGGTGACCGAGTCACCGGCCTTGTTGGAGAACGACTCGGTGTGCTTGTAGTCGCCGCCGGTGTAGCTCTGGTCGGCCACGTGGGACCACGAACCGGTGTACTGCAGCGCGGAGTCGGGGTCGTCCCAGGTGTAGGTGGTGTCCGCGGCGGGCTGGGCGTTGAAGTCCAGCGATATGTGGGTCCTGTCGACCGCCGTGGACGTGGAGTTCCCGTGCCGCAGGACGTGGAACTGCGTCTTGGTGTCGGGGTTCATCCGGGCGGTGTCGACGACCGCGGAGTCGTCCGGCGGCGTGGCCCTGATCGCCTCGGTCTTGGTCAGCGGGGCGACCGACTGTGTGAAGTACCCGATCAGCTTGTCCTCGTAGTACTTCGGATCGAGCTGGCGGTTCTCGCGGATCGCGGCCCCGTAGTCGTACGACGTGTAGTTCTCCGGCATGCCCAGCCAGCCCCAGTTGGTGCCGCCGTAGGTCATGTAGAAGCTCTGCGCGGTGGCGCCGACGGCTATGTTCTGCTTGTAGAAGACGTTGGCGAACCGGTCGTTGATCAGCTGGGCGCACTTGTCGTAGCCCGGCCCGCCCCAGGGGTCGAAGGCGCCGCCCTGGAACTCCGGCGAGTACAGCGGCTTGCCGTCCGGGTGGTCGTAGCTGATGTCGGGTACGCCGTTCCACTTCGCGGGGTTCGAGCAGTTGAAGCCCTGCGGGTAGGAGTCCGGTCCGTCGACGTCCAGGGCGCCGGTACCGGAGTTGAACGTGCCGTTGTTGTTGCCGGTCAGCGGTACCGTGATGCCGTCGGCGCGGGCCTTGTCCTCCAGGTGCTTCATGTAGGAGCGGCCGGCGGCCGAGCCGTTGTAGTACTCGTTCTCGACCTGGTAGGCGATGACCGACCCGGTGCCGTTGGTCAGCTGGTGGCGGGCGATGATCCGGTCGATCCGGGTCAGCCACTCGTCCGCGTACTTCAGGAACTGCGGGTCGTCACTGCGGTTGTGCCCGGCCTTGGTGGTCAGCCAGCCGGGCAGACCGCCGCTGTCGACCTCCGCGTTGATGTACGGCGCCGGGCGCGCGATCACGTAGAGCCCGGCCTCCTGGGCCATGTCGAACAGCTTGTCGACGTCACGTACCCCGCTGAAGTCGTACACACCCGGCTTCGGCGAGTGGTATCCCCAGTCGAAGTACAACGAGGTGGCGTTGAACCCGGCGGCCTTCATCTTCTGGAAGATGTCGCGCCACAGGTCCGGACTCGGGAGCCGGAAGTAGTGGAACTCGCCGGACCACAGGTAGGTGCGCTTGCCGTCGACGAGGAACGAGTATCCGTCGAGACTCACCGTGTGCGCCCGCGGACTGGCGGCAGACGCGGCGGCGGGTGCCCGCCCGCCGACGTCCTGCGCCGCGGCGGGCGCGGTCATGCCCGTGGCCAGGGCGATGGTCGCGGCCGTCGCCAGGACCGCCCTCCACCACCGACGGCGACCGAGTCTCTTAGCTTCTGAACTGATCCGATTACTCCGCACTGCGGCCTCCATACCGCCTGAGCAACCATCATCAAACAGACTCAGGCAAAGTCGAACAGTAAAGGCGCACAAGGCGCAACACAATGGGGCGGGAGCATGCGGTCCGGGTGGCCGGGGGCAGCCGTACGCACGGCCGGCCACTGACCATTCGTCACGGGACACCGTCACCGCACGGCATGGCACGGCACGGGAGGGGTGGGAAGGGCACGATGCGCATCGTGACGACATGGCTGACGGTCCAGAAGGTCACCGCGGAGCGGGCGTGGTCTCGTGGCCGGCGGTCGTGATGCGGGGCGGACCGCCCGTATGCTCCTGCGCGACGGCAAGGGCGATGACTTCCGTGACGTCCCCATGATCGAGGAGCGGGCGAGGCACATGGCCGCCGGGCTGCCTCCCGGCTGAGCCGTCGGCCCGGTGCGGCGGTCCGGCCCAGCCCCGCCGCATGGTCGTAGTCACCGGCATCGGCACACAGGGCCCGACGGGCCCATGGGCTCGCGCGGCCCGGCGGGTCTCGCCGGGTTCCTGGTGGGTCCGTCGTCCTCGGGGTGGTCGCGCAGGCCATCGGCCCGGTGGTTCTGGTCAGGGCGGGGGAGGAGGCCGAGGACGAGAACCTTCCGGCTGAGGACGGCAGCGTTGTTGCGCGTACCGGGTACCGGGACGTGGTGCTCGGTCTCGACGTCAAGGACCCGTCCTTGGCCTGCCTCGGTCCGCCCCCTGTCCCCAACTGCCCACTAGGTTCTTGAGGGAACGACACCTCTGCGCCGTGTCGACGCGAGAGCAGTCGGGTCGCCGGCTGCTCAGCCAGGCTTGACGGTGATGGTGACTTCGCTGCCCGGGGCGGCCAGGACCCATGCCTTGCCTTCCGCCCTGCGCAGCACGACCGCGTTGCCGTCTGCCGTGATCCGCCACGAGCGCGGGGGCAGGGACAGCTCTGTCAGCCTCAAACCGTGCCGTGCCGCTCTGTAGGTCATCCGGTATACGGCATCGGCGGGGTCGTACGAGGCGGAGCGGATCGTGCCTGCCACCGACTCGGCGTACGGTTGCGCGGTCAGCTCCTTGTTGGTGCGGAAGGCGCCGGAGTCGTCGACCGCGCAGTATCCGCCGCCGTAGCACCAGACATAGCCCGCCCAGCCCGAGCTGTAGCGGCCGAGCGAGCGCATCGCGTCACGGTAGAAGCGCTTCATGTTCGGCAGGGAGCTGTTGGGCGGACCCCACTCCCCGACCACGATCGGGACCTTGTACCGCTTCGGGTACTCGGTGACGGCATGCTCGTAGGCCGCGATCCAGCCGGCGCCCGGATCATAGTCGGCGCCCGCCTCCATGGCGGCGTTGTAGAAGTGCGGCGCGTACACCACCTTCGGATCGTCGATGCGTCCGAGGCCGGTCGGTACTCCTTCACCCACGATCGGGGTGGGCTCGACGAAGACCCAGGCGTCCGGGTCGGCCGAACGGACCGACGCGGCCAAGCGGTTGTACATGGGGGTGAGCTGATCGTGCTCGATCCGGCGGGCGGCCGTCGGTGGGTCATCCCCCTGCCGCAGCTCACCCATGGGTTCATTGATCAGGTCGTAGCCCAGGACGGCCGGGTGGTGGGCGAAACGGCTCGCCAGGACCCGCCACGCCCGGGCCTGGGCGCGTTGGAGGTCCTGGTCCTGATAGAGGTGGGTGAAGGCGCGCTGGACCGCGGGCTCGTAGTACTCGGCGAACCAGTCGTCCGGATGGGCGGTGAACGGCAGTCCGTCGGTCCTGGTCGCCCACTCGGGAATGCCGCGGTGGCCGAAAGCGGGTCCGAAGACGTCCTGGTGGGCATCGATCACGACCTTGACGTCGTATCGAGCGGCCCAGTTCAGGAGGCGTTCGATCTTCCGCAGGTAGGTCTGGCTGTACCGACCGGGCTGCGGTTCAAGGTCGTCCCAGAAGATCAGCAAGCGGGCGAAGTTGAACCCCTTGGACCGTATGTCGCGGAAGTGACGTTCGGTGATGGCCGTCAGGGCCTTCTCGCCCCGGTTCACCTTGTCCTCGATG
The DNA here is from genome assembly GCF_040634095.1 of Streptomyces sp. NPDC007205. Classification (NCBI taxonomy): domain Bacteria; kingdom Bacillati; phylum Actinomycetota; class Actinomycetes; order Kitasatosporales; family Streptomycetaceae; genus Streptomyces; species Streptomyces sp. NPDC007205. The sequence continues at coordinate 51,996 of NZ_JBEYEW010000030.1, read as the reverse complement.
TTCCAGCCGCGCAGCGTGAGGGCACGCCCGTGTTGGTCGGTGAGTGTGGGTATGCCGTGCGCGGCCTGCTGGGGGTGGACGGACGTGGGGGCAAGCAGCGTTGCCACAACTGCGCTCGCCGCCAGTGTCGTTCGCAGCACCACGGGGAACCTCCGGGCCGTGGGGTTCGATGTGCCGGGCATCCCATCAGTGGCCGGGCCTGTCTTCAAGGGGTGGTGCAAGCCGTCTTGCTTCCCGGGTGACCGGCGACTGTCTGGACGTCACCGCCTCCCACCACGCCCATGGCACCGCCGTCACCGGCGGGGACTGCGCCGGAACCTGCGCGTCCACAGACGTCCCCGCCGGCGGGCCCCGGCCTGGCCGTGAGCGGCTGAGTCGTGGCCAGGTCGCGATAGAGGGAATCGGTTTTGAGTAGTTCCGCATGGGTGCCCACCGCCCGGACCAGGGCCGCCTCCATGACGACGATGCGGTCGGCGGTGGTGACGGTGGACCGCCGATGTGCCAGCACGGGCAGCCGTGCGCCCCGTGTCCAGGTTGTCGATCAACCGCTTGGCGGCCAGGGGCTGGGCCAGGCCGAGGGCGCTGCCGATCAGCCCGAGCAGTGCCCCGGCGAGGCCGGTGCGGCGGTGGGGCCGTAGTGAGGCCGCCAGGGCCCGGTAGCCGGACGCGGTCCGGAGGGCGCCCGTGTGGGCGGCGGTGCCTTGCCCGGATGATCCCTGCCTCCGCGGGGATTCCCACTCGCCGGTCCCAGCAGTCCCGTACCGAACTATGCCCGACGGGGTCTCAAGACGTCAGAGCATAAGCAGCAGCCGTGTGTTCGGGATGAGCTTCCGGTTCACGCTGGTGCTCTGCACGAAGATCGTGAAGTCGTCGTTGTGGTCCGGCTTGACGCGAACTTCCACGTCCGGGAGGCCGAGTAGAGCTCTGGCCTCGGGCCCCGTGTACACCCGGTCCGTCTTCTTCTCCAGCACCGCAATCTGCTTCTTCGCCTGAATCTTCTCCGACTTGCTCAGCTGGTAGAACGCGCCACCGGTACGGTAGGTGTGCCCGCATTCGATGACCCAGTCCCGGATCCCCGCGTCACGAGTCACCGGGATCAGCTCGTACTGTGACGGTTTCACCGGGGTGAGGCCGGCCGCCTTGATGGTGTCCTTGTTGACCGCCTCAGCACCCGTGGAAAACACCGCCCGCGAGCCCCGGATGCCCTGGGTGCGGCCCACCATGAATTTCTCGGTGGCCTGCCGGATGACCTGCCCGGCCTCCTCCAGACCCTGCGTGCTCGTGGCGTCCCAGACGGCGATGTTGTCCTTCGGGAAACCGCACTGCATGGCCTCGCGCTTGCCCATCTGGTCCGGCACAAGGACGGCCAGCGTCCAGTTGTCCTCCTGTGTCTCGATCATCTCGGCCACAGCCTCAACCAGTTCACGTGGACCCCTGGCAGGGACATCCGGGCAGCGATGACTGACGTTCTCCTGGCCATCCGTGAGTATGAACGTCAGGAAGCTGTGGTCGCCGTACAGTTGAGCCGTCTGCGCGAGCTCCCGCTGTGACTTCAGTGCTGCCGCCAGCAGAGCCGTCATTCCACCGACCCGATACAGCTGCTTCAATGACGGCATCCGCAGCACGTCCTTGTCGTAGATGACGCATTCCACCTTGTCTGCGAATACGTACACCGTGACGCGGGTTTCCTGGTCCAGTTCCCTCGATCGGCGGGCGAGATAGGCAATCTGCTGGTCTGCGACCTCGACGACCTTGCCGCTCAGATGCCGCATGGACGAACTGGCATCCAACACAAGAGCAACGTGATTGATGTAGTTCTGGCTTCCGGACATGACAGCTCCCCCTCTTTCCGACTCGATGCTCCTACCGTCTCACGCACCACTGACAATCGGTCTTGGCCTCCCGCCTGGACGAGGAGCCCACCCGGCCACGGGCGCAGCCGGGACGCAGCACGAGACCCCGGGCACTGTCACGGTCCGGGGCCTCTCTGCGCACTGGTGTGTCTGGCAGGTCAGTCGGGATGCCACCGGCCGATCGCCTTGCGTGCGAGGGACAGCTCCCGGTGGACGGTGCCGGCGTCCATGGCGTCCGCCCGCTCGGCCAGCACCTCCGGCAGCGCCGGGTCGTCGATCGCGACGACGGGGAGGACGGGCGGCTTCGCGCCCCGGCGGGCGGTCCGGTCGGCGCCGGTCCGGCTGCGAGCATCCGCCCCACGTCGTCAGTGGGATCCGGTAGATCCGCGCGGAAGGCTTCGCGATCCCGGCGCCGGTGAGGTACCGCTCGACCGCCGTGGTGTACGCGGCTGGCGGGGCGGACAGGGGCCCGGGCCCACCCGGGCGCGCGGCACCCGGAGGGCGCCCCCGGTTCCGAGTGCGGTCAGGGTTCGATCGTCATGCCCGCCCCGCACTCCCGGCGCTGCCGCAGCGAATCCGGCATTTACTGCGCCAGAACAGCTGATCGTGCCGCCCTCATCCGGCTCCGGGTTCGTCTTGCTTGCGGTATCCGTCCAAGACGTCCTGGCCGGTTCAGCCGTCCGCGACCAGGCTGACCGCACGCGTCCAGCCGAGCGCGCCGGAGGCCACCGAGACCGTCTGAAGGTGATAGAGGTTCTCTCAAAACAGCCCCAATGCGGAACGTGGCCGGGCTCGTCTCCGTCTAAGCAGCATGATGAGACGAACCGTGGTCGTGCTCCTCGTCGCTGCGGCCGCCGCGACGCTCGGCGCATGCGGCAAAGCGGATAAGTCAGGCAAGATCGCCCAAGAGGGCGGCCTCTCGACGGCTCCGATCGTCCAGGGGGACACTCAGTCCATTTCTCCGGCGCGTCCGATCTCCGTCAGTCAGGGTGGACGTGTTTTGTCCGTCAAGGCGGTAGGGGGTGGCTGCCTGACTCCCCGTCTCTCTGCCCGGGAGGCGACTGGCACGGTGACCCTGACGGTCAAGGTCGTCACCCGAGAGAACTCAGGTCAGGCGTGCACCACCAACGCTGCACTTGTTCCGCTCAAGGTAACGTTGGCGCGGTCCCTGGGTGGGCGCAGGCTCATTGATGGATCCACGGGTCGGCCGATAATCGCCCCCGTGGTGACCCCCTCGAGCTCACCGTCACGCTGACAGCGCCCCCTGCTTCGCCCTTGAGCTCTAGGAGTCGTCGTAACGCCCCAGTTCAGGGGGGATGTTGGTCGATCTCAGCGCCAGACCCGCTCCACCTCCTCGAACGTTGCGTCGTAGGTGCCGGGTGGCAGAGCCGCGCGCAGAAAGGAGAGGTCGGAGGGCCGTAGTAGGCCGAACGACCTTGCGGGAAGCACTTGGATGAGTTCCGCCGCGCGAGCGGCCAGCCAATCGTCTAGGCCCAGGTCGGCGGCCGTCCGGAGGAGAGAGATGACGACGTCGGGGTGACGGGCCCCCAGGTCGGTGAGGTCGACATGGGTCAGAACCTCATTGAGGTGTTCGCCGGCCCGGTCGCCCGTGGGTAGGCCGGACAACTCCCAGCTGCTACTGGAACGGCCGGCTTGGGCCAGGAGCAGCAGGGCTCTCAGCGCGACGTCCCCTTCGTCGGTATGGCCGTGCCGGACGAGGGTCTCGTGCAGTTCGGTGAGCACGGAGGCCAGCTCTGGGACGTGCCGCCTGACAGCGGCGTACACACAGTCGACGAGGTTCTGCTGTGCCGTCGAGGTGAGGCGAACGCCACCCGAGACACACCGGTGCGCCTGGCGTAGTACGGACGCCAGAGCCGGGTCCGGCAACGCAGGTATGTCCTGCAGTAGTTGACGGCTCACGGCCTCCAGGTAGGAGTTCTCGTCGTCCGGCAGCGCCGCGACGGTGTCGAAGCACATGGCATACAGCTCGGCCAGCCTGTCCCGATTGTGAACCTGCTCGGTGAGCAGAGCGAGGAGCGACTGGGCCGCCGTCCGAGGGTGTCCCGCTCGGTCGGTCTGGTACACCAGCAGGCTGTTGGGCATTCGGCGCAACAGGGGGTACAGGGCGTGCAGGAGCAACTCGGCATGGCGCTCACCCAGGAAGGTGGTTTGCGTGAGCAAGTTCAGCGCCGGATCCGAGGAGGGGGCGAGCTGCTGCTCGATGGTCTGGACAGCTGGGGATGGGGGCATGTCGAGCATCCACCCGATGTCGTGGTCCGCAGACGGTGTCGTACCCGCCCTGATCCGCAGATCCTGTCGCCTGCCCCCAACCGCACCCGGGTCGGACTTCCAGCAGCGGTCGAGACCGATCGTGGTGGAGAAGAGATCCCACGACCCCTCGGACAACTGTGACCGCCACATCATCGCGTGCCGCCGCCACACGTCAGTCAGCTCGTCCGTCCCGAGGAACTGCGAGGCGTACACCTCGCCTGCCGCCACGACGCCGATCAGCAGCAGGTTGACCTCGTAGACCGCGTTCCGGTAGGTCCTGGTCACGCGCACCGGAACGTGCCCCGGGTCGGTACGGCGCTCAGGCTCCCACTCGGCCGTTCGGAACACTTCAGCGAGCAGACGTGGAAGTTTGACGTGCACCAGTTCCGTCGGCCAGACCGCGAGCATGTCCCGCAGGTTGTCCACCAGCTGCGCCCGGTCGGTGAGTGGGGCGAACGACAGCAGGGCGTACAACTGGCCGTCGTCCACGTCTTCGGAGTGGGACAACTGCCACAGAGCGCGCTCGATCAGTCGTGCCGCCAGGTGTTCGCTGAACGTCGCGTGCATGAACTCGTAGCTCCGTAGCCGCTGTTCGGTGACGACGGCCTGCGACTCGTGCACGAAGAAGAACCGCCCGAAGATCAGACCAGAAGCGGCGGACTCGACGCCCGCCCAAGCGTCGTCCAGCGCTTTGAGGTCTTGGTCGGCGTCCTTGCCGCTGAGGGCCTGCGCTCCGCGCTGGAACATGCCGAGCGCGATCACCGACAGACGGTGCAGTTCCTGGTCGACGGCGGCGGCTTGCTCGCCCGGTGGCAGGGGGCGTTCTTTGGCCACCTGGCGTCGGACGAACTCCTTGAGCAGCCGGTCGTACAGTTGGGTGCGGCTGATGCCCTCATCACCGGGCTGGTGCTGGTGCAAAGCGTTGCTCACGGCGTCATACAGCGCGAGCATGAGCAACAGAAGCGGCTGGGCCGCGAGCTCCTGGTGAGGCCGGAGAACCTCCGCTGTCAGCGGGCGCAGGCCACGCTGTTCGAGGTACGTCCCGTTCATGGTGTTCCAGATGGACAGCCAGCGCTCCATCTCGGGCGTCCCGAACGGCTCCAGGCGCAGGACCTGGCTGTTCGGGGTGAGTTCCGCACGGTCTGCCACCACGGTACGGCTCGTCACGATGACGATCAGCGGGCGACCCAGCTGTGCCTCACGCTCCTGGAACCGCTCGATGTCCCGCAGATAGCCCCACTGCCGCGCGTCGTCGAGCCGCTGTGCTCCCGCCTGGAGCAGCTCGTCGAACCCGTCGAGGAGAACGACCGGCAGCGCCCCGGGCTCCGCCTCGGACCAGTCCGGCCAGCTCATCGATCGTCCTGTGCTCTGGCGCAGGGCGTGTTCCAGCTGGGTCTGTACGTCCACCTCAGCCGGTATGTGCCGCAGCTCCACCCGCAGGGGACGGAATTCGTTGGCCGGCAGCCGGGACGTCAGCAGTTTGGTGAGCAGTGACTTGCCCGCGCCGGGGTGACCCAGCACCACGAGGGGTGCCAGCAGGGCGGACAGGCTGAGGAGATGAGCGGCAAGGAAGCGTTCGATCGCTTCGTGCGACGGCTGCTGCTCCCACCATTTGTCCGAGGCGATTCCGTCGGGTGATCTCAGGAACGGCCCAGCCAGCTGGAAGCGCGTGCTGACATACCCGTCTGCCAGACTCGGCACCTGCAAGCCGGGCGCCTCGAGCGAGGCGATCGGCCCACGCAACGGGACACCGCCGGCAGCCGGGCGCGCGCCCCGGCCCGCGAAGTGCGTGAGGGTCGCCCCGAGATCGGCCAGGCCGGTTCCGGCCTGACCGTCGGCCTCTTCGTCCAAGCCCGCGCAGGGCAGACCGGCCGTCAGGGCGAACTCGGGACAGGACGCTGCCAGAGGGGTGGCGAGTTCCAGGAAATGGGCGTTGATCCTTTGCACCATGTCGGCGGTGACGTCACTGTCCTTGGGGTCCGCCAGCGGAGACATGAACGCCGGGTCAGCTCTCCCGCCGAGCCATGGGTAGTGGTGAGCCGGGTACGCCCCGTTCGCCAAGTTCTGGATCAACTTGGGCACTTTCACAGGTTTCGGCCCGCATTTCACCACCGCCACTGCCACCAACACCACGCGTGCGGCTTGGAGCAGGACGCTGCGGTCGACACCGTGCGCGGCCCGCACACGCTGGGGGAAGCCTTCCAACAGTTCGTCGGGGATTCCGGGCGAGTCCCGCTCTCCGAACAACGGACCGAGCAGAAGGTCCGCATGGTCCGTCAGCTCCGGCCGACTGCCGGCCAGCCGGAACACGGCCTCGTCGAGGCCCATGTCCACACAGTCGGCCACGCCGAGTCCCCGCGCTGTGGCTGAAGGCGGCGAGGGCGGAGCGGGAGGAGGCGGGTACGACCGCCGAGCAGCCGCGGGCGCAGTCTCCACCGTCCGCTCCAGCTCAGCGTGCCGGATCTTCCACCAGCATTCGTCCAGACTCATACCCGGCGGTGGCGGTGCCTTGGCACCGTACCGCCGGGCGCACAGGCTGACGATTCGTTGTACGACGTCCCAGTCCGGCGTCTTCTTCCGCTCTCCGCCCAGCAGCCCCGAGACCGAGGCGGGGCTCAGGCCCAGCTCGGACGCGATCTCCGTCTGCGGCACACGGGACTTCTCCACGAGCCGCCGGAGCTCGATCCAGAAGTCCGCGACGGGACCCGTCGGTGGTGCGACCAACTGCCCACCCCTTCAGCATGCTTCAGCCAATACCTCCGAAGCGTACGGTCCGACATGCGCCGTCCGTCACGAGTTCGGCGAGATTCGGGTTCCGGCCCCAAACGGGTCATGGGGCACGAGTCTCGTTTCCGCAAGCAGCCGACCGTCGCTGCCGTCGGTCCCGGAGGAAGCGCCATGTTGCTGCATCCGCTTCACTTGCCCGTTCTGCTCGCAGCTCTGGTCCTTGCGGGGTTCTGCGGGCTCACCGGCTGCCGACGCCTGCACCGTCGCTACGAGCGCAAGGCGGGCATCGGACGTGGTTCTGCCTGGTCCGGCCGGTGCCCGGGCCGCGCGTCACAGTGTGAGCTGGGGGTGGTAGAGGTCCAACCAGGTGTGCAGATCGAGGAACTTTTCCAGGAGTGCGCGGTGTGCCTGTGGGCGGGGATGATGTGCGGGGTCGGTGTGGGCCGCCTGGTGCGCGGCAGATCTGTCGATCAGGGCGAAGACGTGGTGTCCGGGTGTGCCGAGTGCCTCGCGTACCTGGTTCTGGAGGCTGTGGATATAGCGGACGTCTCGTGTCATGGGGTAGGGGCTCTTGACGCGCCGGGTGACGGCGGTCGGGATCACGGCGGTTGCGGCGGCGCGCAGGACCGACTTCTCCCTGCTGTCCGCGACGTGCTGTGACCAGGGGATGTTGTAGGCGTATTCGACGATGCGGTGGTCGCAGAACGGCACGCGCACCTCGAGTCCCACGGCCATGCTGAGCCGGTCCTTGCGTTCCAGCATGCCGGGCAGGCTGCGCGTCAGATGCAGGTAGAGCAGTTGGCGTGAGCGGCGCTGGAGGCCGCTCTCACCGTCGAGCAGTGGGGTTTCGGCCACGGCGTCGTGGTAGCGCTGGGCGGCGTATCCGGGGATGTCGAGGGCGGCGGAGAGGTCTTTGGGCAGGAAGGCGCGCTCTTGGCGGGTGTGCCCGAGGGTTGCGGCCAGCCACGGGAATGCGGGTGCTTGTCGCAGGTTGGGATCGTGGAACCACCAGTAGCCGCCGAACATCTCGTCGGCGCCTTCGCCCGACAGCGCGACCGTGGAGTGGTCGCGTATGGCGGTGAAAAGCTGCAGCAGGGAGTGGTCCATGTCACCGCGTCCGACGGGCAGGTCACGGGCCCGGATCGCGGCGCGGCGTATGGCGGGGTCGGCGAGACGGCCGGCGTCCAGGACCAGGTTGGTGTGGTCGGCGCCCAGATGGTCGACGACTGCCTGCACATAGGGGGCGTCGGGGCTGACGTTGTGCCCGTCGGGGGTGAAGTGGTCGGCGTGGCCGACGAAGTCCACCGAGAACGACCGCAGGCGCCGGCCCTGTGCGGTGAGGTGCTGGGCGGCGTATCCGGCGATGGCACTGGAGTCGAGGCCGCCGGACAGCAGCAGGCAACGGGGGACGTCGGCGACGAGTTGCTCGTGCACCGACTGCTGGAGCAGGTCGTGGGTGCGCTCGGCGGTGGCTGCCGGGTCGTCGGAGTGGGGGCGGGCGCTCAGCTGCCAGTAGACGCGTTCCCGCAGTCCGCTGCGGTCGCAGGTGGCCAGGGACCCCGCGCGCAGTTCCCGCATGCCGTGCCATATCGCGTGTCCGGGCGTCTTGACGCCGAGCAGGATCTCCCGCATGCCGTCCTGGTCGACGCGGGGAGCGACGGCGGGGTGGGCGAGGATGGCTTTCGGCTCGGAGCCGAACAGGACGCCGTCGGGCGTCGGATAGTAGTAGAGCGGTTTGATGCCGAGGCGGTCGCGGACGAGGAGCAGCTGTTCGCTGCGGCCGTCCCAGACCGCGAACGCGTACATGCCGGTGAGGTGGTCGACGAGCTGTTCGCCCCACTCCAGATAGGCGTTGAGGACCACTTCGGTGTCGCTGGCGGTGCGGAAGGTGTGGCCGCGAGCAGTCAGCCGGCGGCGCAGGGCGGCGAAGTTGTAGGCCTCACCGCTGTAGGTCAGGACGACGGGGCCCGCGGGGGTTGTCGCGGTCATCGGCTGTGTGCCGCCGTCGAGGTCGATGACGGCCAGGCGCCGGTGGCCGAGGCCGGCGTGCCGGGAGGTCCACACTCCGGATGCGTCGGGGCCGCGGTTGGCGAGGGTCTGCGTCATCGCGTCGATGCTCGCCTGCTGGTGGGTGAGATCGGCGTTGTACGCGATCCAGCCGGTGATGCCGCACATGGTGTGGCTCCTTCGGTGAGGGGTGTGGTCGGCGCCCGCCGGCCTTGGACGGTGGCGGTTCAGTCCATGTAGATGTGGTCGCCGCGGACGGTGGTGCCGTCGTCGGTGGGCTGGGCCGGGTCCGAGCCCAGGGAGGTGATCCTGTTGTCGGCGTCCACGTGGACGATCTTCGGGACCAGGCCGGCGGCGTCGGAGTCCCAGATCTGGGCGTAGGAGATGATGATGACCAGGTCACCGACGTTCATCAGGCGGGCGGCAGCGCCGTTCATACCGACGACGCCCGAACCGCGGGGGCCCTCGATGAGGTAGGTGGACAGCCGGTTTCCGTTGTTGATGTCGACGATGTCGACCTTCTCGCCGGGCAGCATGCCGGCGGCGTCCATCAGATCGGCGTCGAGGGTCAGGGAGCCGACGTAGTGCAGGTCGGCCTGGGTGATGGTGGCGCGGTGAACCTTGGACTTGAACATGGTGCGGTAGTACATGGCTGATGGCCTTTCTTGCGGAGCCCGCGGCGGGCTGGTGATGGATGGGGGTCGGCCGTGGCGGGGAGGTGCGGCCCCGGCCTGTGGGGTCACAGCTGCACGGCCTTGGTCTCCAGGAACTCCTCCAGGCCCGCGCGGCCCCCTTCGCGGCCGTTGCCGGACTGCTTGTAACCACCGAAGGGTGCGTTGGGATCGAAGGGCGCGTCGTTGATCTGGACCTGCCCGGCCCGGATGCGGCGGGCTGTGGCGAGGGCCGCTTCCCGGTCGGCGGACCATACCGCCGCGGCCAGGCCGTAGCGTGTGTCGTTGGCGATGTGCACGGCCTCGTCGGTGCTGTCGTAGGCTTCGAGGGCGAGGACGGGCCCGAAGACCTCCTCGTGGTGCACCCCCATCCGGCTGGTGACCTGTGAGAGCACGGTCGGCCGAAGGAAGAAGCCCTCCTTCATGTCGTCCGGTGGTGTCGTGCCCCCGGTGATGAGGGTCGCGCCGTCATCGAGCGCGCCGGCGATGTGTGCCCGCACCCGGTCGCGCAGTGCCGAGCTGGCCAGGGGACCCAGCCGGGTCTCCTCGTGCATGGGGTCCGCGGGCTGCCAGCCCCGTGCGGTCTCGTGGGCCAGTTCCTCCGCGTCGGCGAGCAAGGTGCGGGGGACGATCAGTCGGGTGAGTGCGGAGCAGGTCTGGCCGTTGTTGACGAAGGCCGCGGCCATGACGTGCGGGACCACCTGGGCGGGGTCGGCGTCGGGGAGCATCACGGCGGGGCTCTTGCCGCCGAGTTCCAGGGTGACTTTCTTGACCGTCTCGGCGGCCAGGGCGCTGACGCGGCGGCCGGCGCGAGTGGAGCCGGTGAAGGAGACGGCGTCCACGCCGGGGTGGGCGGCGAGTGCTTCGCCGACGACGGGCCCGGTTCCGCTGACCAGGTTGAAGACTCCCGGCGGCAGCCCTGCCGAGTCGATGATCCGGGCCAGTTCCCACACGCTGAGGGGTGCTGTCTCACTCGGTTTGAGGATGACGGTGTTGCCGGCGGCCAGGGCGTAGGCGACCTTGGCGGCCGCTTGGTGCAGGGGGAAGTTCCACGGTGTGATCGCTGCGACGACTCCGTAGGGTTCCCGCACGATCAGCGAGGGGCCCTCAAGGCGTTCGAAGTCGTAGGCGAGTGCCGTCTGCGCGGCGTGGGCGAAGCTGTTGACGGGCAAGGTGACCTGGGCCCGGCGGGAGAAGGCCAGGGGAGAACCGACGTCGCGGGTGACCAACTCGGCCAGTGCACCGCCGTGTCGGGCCAGTCCCGCGGCGATGGCGCGCAGGTACTCGGCGCGCTCGGCCGGCGGTGTCCGCGACCAGGGTTCGCAGGCCGCGCGGGCCGCGCGGACCGCGGCGTCGACGTCTCTCGAGGTGCCCGCGGGGACATGCCCGATCGTCTTTTCGGTCGTCGGGTCGATGACCGTGAGGGTGTCCGCCCCGTCCGAAGTCGTCCAGGTGCCATTGAGGTAGATGTGGTCACAGCTGGGCACTTGATGCTCCTTCGGCGGGCCGGTGCGGGGTGCCGGACGGCTGGTAGTGGGTGCGCAGGGCGCGGCTGATGTCCTTGACGGCCTGCTGTGCGGCGGTCATGGCCGGAAGCAGGAAGAACACATGGAGGGCTCCGTCGTACCGCCGGGTCGTGGCGGTCACGCCGCTCACGCGCAGCCGCCGGCCGTATTCCTCCGCTTCGTCCCGCAGGGGGTCGCATTCCGCGGTGAGGATCAGTGCCGGCGGCAGATCGGTGTGGTCGGTGGCCAGCAAGGGCGCCGCGTAGGGATTCTCGGCCTCTGCGGGCGAGGGCAGGTACAGGTCCCAGAAGTGCGTCATGGCGGCCCGTGTGTTCAGGTGGCCCGTGGCGTACTGGCCGTAGGAGGCGAAGGGCGAGTCGTCCGCCGGCGCCAGGCTCGGGCAGATCAGGATCTGCAGGTCGATCGACGGCCCGCCGCGGTCGCGGGCCATCAGGCAGACCGCCGCGGCCAGATTGCCGCCCGCGCTCTCCCCGGCGACCACCAGCCGCCCGGCATCGGCCCCGAACTCCGCGGCCCGGCCGGCCAGGGCGCTGACGGCCGCGTAGGCGTCCTCCAGCGGGCCGGGGAACCGGGTCTCGGGGGACCGCCGGTATTCCACGCTGGCCACGACGGCGCCGGTGGCGTGGGCCAGCGACCGCAGGGGCCGGTCGAGCAGTTCGATGTCCCCGGCGATCCACCCCCCGCCGTGCAGGAACACCACCAGCGGCCGGGGGCCGCCATGCGCGGCCGGCTGGTAGACCCGGATCGGCAGGAGACCGGCGGGCCCGGGCACATAGGTATCGATCACGGACTCGACGGACTGCGCCGGGCCTTGTGCCTGCCGTAGGCCGCTCATCACCTCGCGGATGGTGGGCACGCTCACCTGGCTGAGTTCGGGCATGCCTGTCTCGGCCAGACGGTCGAGGAAGGCTGCGGACTGCGGGTGCAACGACACGGGAACTCCTTTCACGGGCTCTCAGCGGGTGCGCCGCACCACGGGGATTCGCGGCGTGGCGCGCGGCAATGGCTCCGCAGGTGACGGCAGGCCGGCTGGGACCGGCTGGTAGTGCGCGAGCTTCACCCGGCGGGTACGACGGCGGTACTCGGCGGTCTGGCCGGGCCAGTTGGTGGTGACCTGTCCATGGGGGCCGCGGTACCAGTTGCGGCAGGTGGACCACACCGTCCGCCGTGTGCGGTGCCGCATCTCGGCGGCGAACGCCCGCGCCACGCAGGGCCGTACCTCCAGGTGCCGGCGCTGTCCGGAAGCGAGGATCCGTACGGCGTCGAGGATGTAGCGGATCTGGCTTTCGACCATGTAAGTGACCGAGCCGGCACCGATGTTGGTGTGCGGGCCGTACAGCAGGAACATGTTGGGAAAGGCGGGCACGGCCATGCCCAGGTAGGCGTGGGCGCCGTGCCGCCAGGCGTCCTGCAGGGTGCGGCCGCCGCGACCGGTGATGCGTACGTGGCTGAGGAAATCGGTCGCGGAGAAGCCGGTGGCGTAGATGATCGTGTCGGCCCGGTGTTCCCTGCCGTCCCCGGTGCGCACCCCGCTCCCGGTGATCCGGGTGATGGGCTCGGTGACCAGCTCGACGTGCGGCGCGTTGAACGCCGGGTAGTAGTCGCTGGAGATTCCGATCCGCTTGCACCCCGGCTCGTCCCGTGGGCGCAGCCGCTCCCGCAGCTGCGGGTCGTCCACCTGCTGGGCCAGTTGTGCGGAGCAGCCGTACGTGGTCAGGCGGCTGATCGGCCAGCGCCGGGTCAGGCCTGGTATGGACACCTCGTTGAACAGCCACCAGCCCCACCTGGCCGCCCTCGCGGCCAGTCGGCCCGCGATGCGATCGTGTCGGGGGTAGATGCGGTCCCAGCGCGGCACCACGTGGGGCGCGGATCGCTGAAAGACCGTCAGGTGGCTGGCCTGCCGGGCGATGTGCGGCACGATCTGGATGGCGCTGGCGCCCGTCCCGATGACGGCGACGCTGCGCCCGGTCAGGTCGTGGTCGTGGTTCCAGCGCGCGGAGTGGAAGGCGGAGCCGGTGAACTCCTCGGCCCCCGGGATGTCGGGGTAGCGCGGGCGGCTCAACTGCCCGCAGGCGGGAACGAGGACGTCCGCCTCGATGGTCTCGCCTGCCGTGGTGTGCAGCAGCCATCGTCCTTCCGGTTCGGCGAAGTCGGCGCGCACGATCTCGGTGCCGAGCCGCAGATGCGTGTCGAGCCGGTACTTGTCCGCGCAGCGGCGCAGGTAGGAAAGGATCTCCGGCTGGCCGGCGTACCGGCCGGGCCAGGCGTGCGGCTCGCGCGCGTAGGCGTACAGGTGGGCCGGTACGTCGCAGGCGGCCCCCGGGTAGGTGTTGTCCCGCCAGACCCCGCCGATGGCGTCGGCCTTCTCGACGATGGTGAACCGCTGGTGTCCGGCTCGCTTCAGGGCCATCCCCAGCCCCAGACCGCTGATCCCGGCCCCGATGATCACCACGTGCGGCGTGCGCCGGGGTGCCGGGTCGCACCCGGTGCGGCGGGTCACCGCGCGCTCTCCTTGCCCGCGGGAGGGATGTTGTGGTTGAAGCGCAGCACGTTGTCCGGGTCGTAGGCGGCCTTCACCCGGGCCAGCCGCGCCAGGCGCTCGCCGTCCCAGAAGGCGCGGACCCGGTCGGTCCGCTCGTCCTCGGACGTGGTGTTGAGGTAGGTGTTGCCCAGTCCGAAGGCCTGCAGGGCCGCACCGGCCTTCTTGACCCAGGTACGGCACCGGTCGGTGTCGGCGGTGTCCTCCCATTGGCCGATCACATGGATGAGCCAGCTGTCCTGACGGTGCGCGAACGCCGTGGCGTCCGGGGAGACCGCGGTGGCCGCGGTGTCGAAGGGGTGGACGTTGACGATGGAGATCGAGGACGGCAGGTCGGCGCCGATGGCGGCGACCGCGTTGATCTCCTTCTCCTGAAGCTGTGGGAGGAACTCACTCGTCCAGTAGTGGAGGTTGCCCGCCGGGCTGAAGGCGTCCAGCATCGACTGCACCGCCACGTACGACATCGGCTGCAGCCCGTCGAACAGCGGAGCGCCGAACTCGCGTAGCGGCTGTACGGTCTGCCACGCTTCCTCCATCGGGCCGAAGTAGCGCACGAACAGGTTGACCAGCGGCATGCCCCAGAACTCGCTCGGCACGAAGTCCGCTTCCGGGGCACGCATGAACAGGGCGTCCACGCTCAGGTGCGCCGGGCTCGTGGCGCTGAAGTCCCGGAGGAACTCGAGTACCTGTGGTGCCTGTTCGGCGGGGTGGGCGAGGAAGCCGGCGAGCATCGTGGGCCCGACCGGGTGGAGGCGGAACTCGAAGGAGGTGACCACGCCGAAGTTCCCGCCGCCGCCCCGCAACGCCCAGAACAGCTCCGGTCGGCTGTCCTCGCTGGCCGTCACCACCTCGCCGGCCACGGTGACCATGTCGGCCGACAGCAGGTTGTCACAGGTCAGGCCGTACTTGTGGAGCAGCATGCCGAGCCCGCCGTTGAGTGTGAGCCCGGCTATGCCGGTCTCGGACATCTGTCCGGTAGGTACGGCCAGCCCGTACACCTGTGTCTCGCGGTCGACATCGCCCAGCAGCGCCCCCGCCTGCACTCGGGCCGTGCGCCGCACGGGGTCGACGTGCACGCCGCGCATCAGGGACAGATCGATCACCATCCCGTCGTCGCAGGTGCCATGGCCGGCCACGCTGTGCCCGCCGCCACGGACAGCGATCGGCAGCCCTTCCTCACGGGCGAACCGGACCGCACCGATCACATCGGAGGTGCCCCGGCAGCGGGCGACGACGGCCGGCCGTTTGTCGATCATCGCGTTGTAGACACCCCGGGCGGCGTCATAGCCGGGATCGGCCGGACCCACCACTTCACCGAGCAGCATTCCGCGCAGGCGGTCGAGTGCATCGTTGTTCATGAAAATTCTCCACGGTCTCACGGTCGGGTTTCAGCTGGATGCGCGTGTCTGCTTCCTGCGCTCCTCGACGAAGCGCACGAACTGTTCGTGCATCTCGTCGGGGATGCTGGTCAGTGCGCCCCGGCCGGGATCCACGAAGGCGTGCACGGTGCGGGCCTCCGCGATGAGCCGCCGGCCAGGTTTGCGATAGATCTCGTAGTAGTACGTGAGAGTCCTGGGAACCGCGGCCCACGTCTTGATCACCAGTTCGTCGAGATACTTGGCCGCGTCGTGATAGCGGACCTGTAGATCCGTCGTCGCTATCTGGTATTTGCGGTAGTCGACACCGACGTCGAGCGCGAACTTCTCCCGGCCCAGGTCGAACCAGGGAATATAGCTCGCGTAGTAGGCATGCCCCTGCAGGTCGCACTCGCCCCACCGGACACGTGCGGACACCTCGACGCTCAGATCACGCATGATGTTCGGCGCAGACTGCACGAGACGTGGCATGACGGGACTCCTTGACGCTGTCGCACTGGGGGATGCCGGGAACACTAGAAATCGGCCGCAGCGCACGTCAATCAGGAACCCCGTATATGTCCTGCTCCTTTCACATGTTTCACCGAGCTCCTGGAATATTTCATCCGCACCGGAAATCAGAAAGATGTTTCCGGGCCGGATTGACAGCCTCCGGGGTGCGTCCTTAATTTCATGGCACCGAAGGCCGGGTGCCGGAATCGCGGTGACCCGAAAGGGAATCACTTTCTTTTTCTGCGGAGACCAGACATGCAGATTTCCCACATATACGGGTGTGCCCCGGCGCCGATCCATTCCGCGGGCGTGGACCTGCTGGACGGACGTCGCTGGGAGCGCGCGGTCAGCCGGTGCGGGGACGCTCTCTCGCTCAGGTACTTCACCGCTCACGAGCGGCGCGGTGCGCAGGCCGCCGCATCGCGTGGCTGCTGTGCCATCGAGGCCCTGGGCCAGATGTTCGGGGTGAAGGAGAGCGTCGTCAAAGCCGTCGGCGGGCTGCCGCCCGGTGGGCGCCTGGCGGACATCTGCGTGCGGCTGCCGGACGACGACTCCCTTGGTGCCCGATGGCCGGTGACTCTGCATGGTGCGTTGGCCGACTGGGCCCAAGCGCGCCAGGTCGAGGTCGAGGCCGGCGCCGTACCACTGGACGACGGCATGACACTCGCCTGGGCCACTGCGCAGGCGGCAGGGGCCACCCGGTGAGCGGGCCCGCGGTGTTCGTCTTTCCCGGGCAGGGCAGCCAGTTCCCCGGGATGGGGCACGAAGCGGTCCGGCTCGGCCCGCACGCCCGGCAACTGACCACCGCCGCCGAGGCCGTCACCGGGCTGCCGCTGACCGAACTGATGACCCGTGCCGACGCACGGCGCCTGGCCGAGCCCGAGGTCGCCCAGGTCGTGGTGCTCGTCTGGTCGCTGGCGGCCCTCGCCGGACTGCGACGGACAGGCTGGCGGCCGGCAGCGGTCGCCGGGCACAGCCTCGGCGAGTACACGGCGCTGGTGGCCTGCGGCAGCCTCGACCAGGAGGCGGCCCTGTCCTTGGTGACCTGCCGGGCCAGGGCCATGGCGAAGGCCGCGCGCCGCAACCCCGGAAGCATGGCCGCGATCGTCGGCCTGTCCGCCGAGACGGTGGCCGGCCTGTGCCAAGGCGCCTCCGGACGGGGGCAGTTGGCCGTCATCGCCAACTGGAACTCGCCCCGTCAGATCGTCGTGGCGGGCACCGTGGCCGCCGTCGATCAGGTCATCGAGGCGGCCGGCCGGGCCGGCGCGCTGCGGGCCCGGCGTCTGGCCGTCGGCGGGGCCTACCACACCCCCCTGATGGACGAGGCCCGCGACAGCCTTGCCACATCGTTGGCCGACGTGCCACTGGCCGCACCGCGCATCCCGTTCGTCTCCAGCGTCACCGCGGAACGCGTCACGGACATCGCGGCGTACCGCACACACCTTCTCGCGCAGGTCGTGCGCCCGGTCCGCTGGAGCGACACCGTACGGACCCTGTCGGGCCTGGGTGCCGAGACCTACGTCGAGGCCGGACCCGGCCGTGTGCTGAGCGGTCTGGGCCGGGAAATGGCCCGCACGGCACGCCATCTGACGGCCCGGGAGGCGCTGCGGACCACGCCGTGGGCCGCCGGGCACCGCACATCGCACCCGGTGGAAGCGGGCGGCGACGAACCTCGAGCGAAGGAACTGACGTGAGTGATCTCCAAGGGCGCGTTGCGCTGGTGACCGGGGCCACCAAAGGCATCGGCCTGGCCGTCGCGGCGGAGCTGGCCCGGGCCGGCGCCACCGTCGTGATGAACCACCGGGGCAAGCAGGAACAGGCCCGTGAAGCCTTGCAGACCGTGCGTGCCATCCGTCCGGACGCCCGGCTCGTGCAGGCCGACGTCGCCGACTCCGGTGATGTGGAGCGCATGTTCCGGCAGATCCGGGACGACCTGGGGCAGCTGGACTGCTTCGTCAACAACGCCGGGGTCACCTCGGACGGCTACGCCGTCATGATGGGCGAGGCCAAGTGGCGCACGGTGATCGACACCAATCTGACCGGTGCGTTCTTGTGCGCGCGGGCCGCCGGGCGGCTGATGGCCGCGCGGCGCAGCGGCTCGATCGTCACCGTCGGCTCGACAAGTGCCCTCAGCCCGCCGGCGGGTCAGGCCAACTACGCCGCCGCGAAAGCCGGCGGTCTGGCGCTGACCAAGGTGCTGGCCAAGGAACTCGGGTCTTACGGAGTCCGCGTGAACTCGGTGGTTCCCGGGTTCGTCGACACCGCGATGACCCGCCAGATGCCGGCCCAGCGGCTCGCGGACAACCTCCGGCACGTGCCTCTGGGGCGCATCGGGCAGCCCGAAGAGGTCGCCGGCGTCGTGCGGTTCCTGCTCAGTGACAGCGCCGCCTACGTCACCGGTGCCTGCGTCGTCGTCGACGGCGGACTGACCTGCTGACCTCGGCACACGCGGCCGGACGGGTCCGCCTGCCGACCGAACTCCACCCGACCCACCACCACACCACCCACTGATGAGGAGAACAGTCATGGTGATGACGCTTGACGAGGCCACCCGCCGGGCGGCCGCACGACAGGAACTGTGCTCGCAGGTCAAGCACCTGCTGGTCGACCGGCTCTCGCTGGAGGTCGATCCGGCGACGATCGGCGACGACCAGCCGCTGTTCGGCCGGGGCCTGGAACTGGACTCCATAGACACCCTTGAGCTGGCCATGGCGGTCGAGGACACCTTCGGGGTGACGATCACCGATGACGACACCCACAGCCTGCTGTCCCTGAACCGGCTGGTCGACCACATCGAAGGCGCCCGCTCATGACGGGCTGGCCCGCACTCCGACAGGACCGCGGTGTGCTGAGCGCCGACGAGATCGCCCGACTGCTGCCACACCGCTACCCGTTCTTCCTGCTGGACCGCGTCACCGCGCTCGAACCCGGCGTGAGCGCGGAAGCCATCAAGAACGTCACGGTCTCCGACGGTGTCCTGGCAGGACACTTCCCCGGCCGCATGCTCTATCCGGGTGTGCTGCTCGTCGAATGCGTCGCGCAGCTCGCCGCCGTGATCTACGGCAGTGCCGCCGCACAGGAGGCGACCGGGGAGCCGGTGGCGGACGTGGCGGACCGGGTGGGCTACCTCGCTGAGATCCGCCAGGCGAAGTTCATGAAGCCGGTCCACCCCGGAGACCAGGTCACGTTCCGCGCCCACAGCGGCCCCCGCCTCGGGGGCCTGATCTCCGTCACCGGACAGGCCTCGGTCGGCCGTGAACCGGTGATGACCGCACGCCTGGCCGTCACCGAACTGCACGAGGGCTGACAGCTCCGTCCCCGCCCTCATCTCCCCGCCTGCGTCCGCGAACACCAGGCCATGCGCCTGGAGTCCGCCGGCCCCAGCACCCGTACGGCGCGGTGCACCGTGCACCGTCCGAGCCGACTGTTCGATGGAAGGAAACACCCATGAAGGCCACATGCACCACCCTCGCCGAGGAGTACACGGCCCTGCGGCAGGCCACCGGGCTGATCCACTACGAGGGCGCCGGCCTGGTCAAGGTGACCGGACTTGCCGCCGCTGCCTACCTCGGCCGGGTCGGCACCCGCAGCGTCGACTTCCTGCTGGAGGGACAGAGCACCTCCAGTCTGCTGCTGCGCGAGGACGGCACCGTCATCGCCGAGGTCCTCATCCACTGCCTCGGCGGCGACTACCTGGTGGAGATCTGGCCCGCCCAGGCGGACTCCGCGACAGCGCACCTGCTGGCCATGGCCGACGACAGCAAGGACCTACAGGTCGAGGACGTCAGCGCACAGCACGCGGTCGTCGCCCTCGAAGGTCCGGCCTCCTTCAAGATCGCCCAGAAGTACCTCGACTTCCCCGTGGCATCCCTCGCCTACCGCAGCAGTACCACCACCGAATGGAACGGCACCGCGGTGACGCTCTCCCGTACGGGTCTCACCGGCGAGTACGGCTACAAGTTCATCGTCCCCGCCCAGGTCGCCGACGCGCTGTGCGCGGAGCTGCGGGACCTGGGAGCCGTCCCGTGCGGTCGAGACGCGCTGGACGTGTGCCGCATGGAAGTGCGCTTCGCCAACCTCGAGCAGGAGAACACCGGTGACCCGGTCACCCCGTTCGACGTCGGACTGCAGTGGATGGTCGATACCGGAGCGGACTTCGTCGGCCGGGCGGCGCTCGAACAGCTGCGGGACGACGAGGCCCGCCGGGCCCCGGTGTGCTGGGTGGCCGACGCCGACTGCGCCGCCGTCCCGGCCTCCGGAACCGCGATCGCGGTCAGCGACGCCGAGGTCGGTGCCGTCACGCACGCCGTGTGGTCTCCCTCCCTGGAGCGCTACATCGGCACCGCCCGCGTCGCCCCTGCCGTGGCCGCCTCCGGGCAGGTCTTCCGCCTCGCTGGCAGCGAGGTCGCGGTGCGTACCGTCTCGGCCCCGTTCCTGACCGCCACCAGCCTCGATGTGCCGCTCGACTGAGGCCGGCAGCGCACCTAGGCCTCCCTCCCACCACGCATCGCTGCCACAGCAGTGAAGGAGTCATCATGAGCCCCAGCAAACGACGCGAAGAGAGCGTCGCCGTCACCGGAGTCGGCATCAGTTGCGCACTGGGCAACGGTGCGCAGCAGGTCTGGCGGGCCATCCGCGACGGCGCCAGCGGCATCGGCAAGACCCAGCGGCTGGACGTCTCCACGCTCAGCTGTCAGTACTCCGGCGAAGTGACATCCCTGCCCCCGACCGACCACAGGCTCCCCGGACGGCAGGACCGCGCCACCCGGCTGGCGCTCGCCGCGGCGGACGAGGCGCTCGAAGCCGCGCGGCTGCCGCTGAACGAGTACGACCCCTACCGGGCGGGTGTGGCCGTCGGTACCAGCGTGGGCGGCCTCGACCAGGGAGAGCGGTTCCACTGGGACATCCTGGAACACGGATCCGACGCCGGCAGCCGGGCCCTGCTCACGAACTACCCGCTGTACACCTCAGCCGATGCGCTGAGCGTCGCCCTGCAGCTCAAAGGGCCGAAGGTGGTGATCTCCAACGCCTGCGCGGCCGGCTCCAACTCCATCGGATACGCCGTCGACACCATCCGCGAGGGCCGCGCCGACATCATGATCGCCGGTGGTGTCGACATCCTCGACATCCTCTCCCTCGCCGGCTTCGACAGCCTCAACGCCCTGGACCCCGAGCCATGCGCGCCCTACTCCCGCAGCAGTGGCCTCAACCTCGGCGAGGGAGCGGCTTTTCTGATCCTGGAGGCGGAGTCGCTCGCCCGCCGCCGCCAGGCCCCCATCCTCAGCTATGTGCTGGGCTACGCACTGACCAG
This sequence comes from Streptomyces sp. NPDC007205, assembly GCF_040634095.1. NCBI lineage: Bacteria > Bacillati > Actinomycetota > Actinomycetes > Kitasatosporales > Streptomycetaceae > Streptomyces > Streptomyces sp. NPDC007205. The sequence continues at coordinate 31,223 of NZ_JBEYEW010000030.1, read as the reverse complement.
CGACGCCTACCACGCCACCGCTCCGGATCCGGCGGGCAACGGCGCGTCGCGGGCGATGAGGCGCGGCCTGGCGCAGGCGGCGCTGAGCACCGACCAGGTGGACTACATCAACGGTCACGGCACCGGCACACCGACCAATGACAAAGCCGAGACCAAGGCCGTCGCCGACCTGTTCGCCGACTCGCCTCATGTGCCCATGAGCAGCACCAAGTCGCAGGTGGGCCACATGCTCGGCGCGGCCGGCGCCATGGAGGCGGCCACGAGTGTCCTGGCCCTGCGGGACGGGGTGCTGCCCCCCACCGTGAACGTCGGTCCGGACGCACGCCCACCCCGCGACATCGTGGCCAACCACTCCCGGCCCGGTGATCTCGACGTCGTCGTCTCCAACTCGTTCGCCTTCGGCGGCAACAACTGCGCCCTCGTGCTCGGCCGCACGCCGACCCCGCCCGCACCCGCTCCCGACCACCGCGTGGTGATCACCGGTGCCGGGCCCGTCACCGCCCTCGGCAGCGGACGGCAGACGCTGATCGACGCCCTGCGGCAGGGCACCAGCGCGATCGGCCCCGCCCGCCTGAACGACCTGGCGCTGTCCCGTACCCGGCGCGCCGCCGAAATAGACAGTGCCGACTGCCGCCGCCACGTCGACCCGGCCTACGCACGCCGCCTGGACCAGATCGGCCTGCTCACGCTCGCCGCCAGCCGGATCGCCCTCACCGACGCGGGCCTGCGCATCACCAGAGCCAACTCCGAACGCGTCGGCATGGTCTTCGGCACCTTCAGCGGCCCGATGCAGACCGTGGCGCAACTCAGCGAAACCATCGGCACCTTGGGCCCGCACCGGGTCACCCCCCGGCTGTTCCCCAACTCGGTGATGAACGCCGCCGCCGGGCACGCCTGCCTCGCCCTGCAGATCCGCGGTCCGCTGTCCACCCTGGCCACCGGCTGCGTCTCAGGCCTGACCGCCCTGGCCTACGCATCCGACCTCGTGCGCCGCGGCGAGGCCGACGCCATGCTCGCCGTCAGCGCCGACGAGCTCACCCCCCTGCTGCACTGCGGTTTCGACCGCATGGGCCTGCTGTCCGACGACACCATCCGGCCCTACAGCGCCACCGCCGGCGGCACCGTACTGGGCGCGGGCAGCACCGCCTTGGTCGTCGAGTCCCTGGAGCACGCCCGAGCCCGGGGTGCCACCATCCTCGCGGAGATCAAGGGCCACGCCCTCACCTCGGACGCCTACCGCGTCGCCGGCAACGATCCGAGCGGCCAGGCCTGGGCGGAGAGCTTCCGCCGTGCCCTGGACGACGCCGGCCTGACCCCGGCGGAGATCACCGCCGTCTACGGCGACGCCCGCGGCACCGCGGCCATCGACCGGGCCGAGTCCCACGCCGTCGCCGAGGTGTGGCAGCCCGGAACCGTCCAGGTGAGCAACATCAGTCCGTTCGTCGGGCACGTCCACAGCACGACAGCACTGATGTCGGCGGTCTGCGCCACCGAGACCGTGCGCAGCGGCTGGAGCCCGGACATCTCCGGCCTGACCGACCCGGCCGACACCGTCGCCCCGTACCTGAAGCCCTCGGCCCCCGGGGGCGCGGGCCCCTGCCTGATCACCGCGGCGAACTGGGGAGGAACCTACGCCTCCCTCGTCCTCGCGCCCTTCCCCCAGGAACAGCACCCGCACCACGCAAGGCAGGCAGCATGACGGACCTCCCGCGCCGCGAGCCCGCCGCGCGCACGCAGCCGCCGGGCCCGGCCGACCGGCCGCTCGACCGGTGGACCGACTGGCTCACCCTGAACGAGATCCTTCCCCTCCTCCTCGCGCCTTTCTCCCACCAGCCCGCGACACCGGAAGGGAGGGCCGGCTGATGCGCACGACGCCCTGGGCCCTGGCGCTCACCACCCCCCATGACTGCCCGCCGCCGGCAGACCCGTGCTGGGACACCTGGCTCACTCCGGAAGAGATCGCCTACAGCCGCGGCTTCCAACGCGCCGGGGAACACCTGGCCGCGCGCAGGGCCGCCAAAGAGGCCGCCGCGCATCTCCTGGGCTGGCCGGCCGCACACGCCCCGTGGCAGGAGATGGCGGTACACCGCCGGCCGGGCAGCCCGCCCACCCTTGCCCTGCGCGGACACGCCGCGGCCAGACGAAGCGAGCTCGCCGTCCCGTGCCCCGGCATCTCCTTGAGCCATGCGCGCGGCTACACCGCGGCATTCGCCTGGCTGCCGGGGGGCCGGCCATGACGGGCACCGGGACCGGCCTGGTGACGGGCACCGGGACGGGCCTGGTGGCCCTCGTCACCGGAGCGCTCGGCGGCATCGGCGAGGCCATCACCGCCCACTTCCTCGACCAGGGGATGGGAGTGCTGGTCACCGACCTGGACGAACGGGCATGCCACCAGGCCGCCAGCCGCCTCAACGACGGCAGCCGACCGGGCCGCGCGCTGGGCTGCGCCCTGGATGTGACCGACGCGGCAGCGTGGGAACGGGCGACCCGGCTGGCCAGGCGCCGCTTCGGGCACCTCGACATCCTGGTCAACAACGCAGGGGCGCTCGGCCACAACCCCCTGGAAGGCGTCGGCGAGAGCGAGTGGTCGCGGGTGGTCGAGGTGTGCCAGCGCGGCACCTTCCTCGGCATGAAGGCCGCCGCCCCCTGCCTGCGGTCCGCCGGCGGCGGAGCGATCGTCAACATCGCCTCCGTCTATGGGCTCGTCGGCTCCGGAACCTCCTTCGCCTATCACGCCGCCAAGGGCGCCGTACGGGCCATGACCACCGCCGCAGCCGTCGAACTCGCGCCCGCCGGCATCCGCGTCAACGCCGTCTGTCCCGGCATGGTCGACACGCCCATGACCGCCGCCGCCCCCGGTGACGCCATTTCCCAGGCCGTGCAGGCCACACCCCTGCGCAGACCTGCCCGCCCCGGCGAGGTCGCCGCCGCGGTGGGCTTCCTCGCCTCGCCCGCGGCCTCGTACATCACCGGAGCCGAACTGCTCGTCGACGGCGGCTACACCGCCCGCTGAGTCCGCCCCGGCAACACTCCGCCCAGAAGGAAGTGAACCATGGGCCAGCCCTTCATCAGCCCCGCCCGGCCGTGGCCGGTCCTGGCCGTCCTGTGCACCGGGCTCTTCATGATCGTCCTGGACACCACGATGGTCAACGCCGCCGTCCCTGTCATGCTCGGAACGCTCCACGCCGACCTCGGACAGGCGCTCTGGGTCGTCAACGCCTACGTACTGGCCTGCGCCGCGTTCCTGCTCACCGCCGGGCGGCTCGGGGACCGTTTCGGCCCGAAGCGGATGTACCTCACCGGCCTCGTGGTCTTCACCGTCTCCTCCGGGCTGTGCGCAGCGGCCGGCAGCGCCGGGCAGCTGATCGCTCTGCGTGCGGCCCAGGGCATCGGAGCGGCTCTGCTGACGCCGCAGACCAGCGCGTTCATCGTCGTGCTCTTCCCGGCCGAACGCCGCGGGAGCGCTTTCGGCGTGTGGAGCGGTGTGATCGGACTGTCCGCGGTGGCCGGGCCACTCGCCGGTGGCGCACTCATCGCGGCAGCCGGCTGGAGGTGGATCTTCCTCGTCAACGTTCCATTGGGATGCGTCGCCCTCGCCCTGGCCGCGGCGTTCGTGCCCGATCACCGGCCCGGCATCCGCCACCGATGGGACGTGGCCGGAACACTCCTGACCACCGCTGGACTGGCCGCGCTCTCCTACGGGCTGCTGCAGTGGGGGCAACCCGCGACGGGCCCGCTGACCGGGCCCCACGCCTGCGAGGCCGCGCTCACCGTCGGCGTGGTGCTGCTGGCAGCCCTGGTCGCACAGCAGTGGGCCACCGGCGGGGAGCCGCTGATACCGCACGCCCTGTACCGACAGCGCAGCTTCGTACGTGCGGCCCTCATCGGCGCGGGCCTCTACTTCGCTGTCGTCGGCACGGCGCTGCCCCTCCTGCTCTTCCTGCAGTCCGTGCTGGGCAACACCCCGCTCGCCGCCGCCGTCGTCACCACCCCCTCCGCACTGGCCGTCGGGGGCGTGGCCGTCGTCAGCGGCCGGCTCAGCGGCGAAGCGCGCGCCGTCCCGCTGCTGGCCGGCGGCCTCTTCACCTATGCCGTGGGCCTCGCTCTGATCGCGTCCACGGCACACCCGGGCATGAATCCGTGGCACCTGCTGCCCGCGATGCTCGTTACGGACGCGGGCATCGGCTGCGCCCTGGGCCCGCTCGCCAAGATCGCGCTCAGCGGTGTCGCACCGGAGACCGCCGCCGGCGCCTCCGGAGCGCTCAACACCGCTCGTCAGGTGGGCGGCGTCCTCGGCGGCGTCACGGTCGGGACGCTGCTGCGGGCACGGCTGGCGGCCGCGTTGCACACACACGCCGACACCGCCGCGCTCCAACTGCCCCCGGCCCTGCGGAGGATGTTCACCGACACGCTGACCGGGCTGTCCGCTGACCGCATCACGCGCCCATCGGTCCCGGCCGGCCTGGATCCGGCGCACGCCGCGCGGTTCCGCGCCCTCGCCGACGGTGTCTTCCAGCACAGCTTCGTCGATGCGCTGCGTACCGCCCTGCTGCTGCCCATGGGCGTCCTGCTGCTGTGCGGCCTGCTGTGCCGGGGCCTTGGCGCCGCACCGGAAGACACGCGCCGAGCGGCCCAACGGCGCGCCCGCCACGCCCGGCAGCGCGGGCGGCACGCCGCGCTCCGCCGTGGACGGCTCGCCCCAGCCGCGCCGGCCCGCTCCCGGCACTCCTCACCCTCAGCCCCGCCGCCGGACCGGACCCGTCGGGCCGCCCGGCCCGACCACCCACACATAGGCCCCCCGCCACCAGGGGTGACAAGCCCTGCGGCGCACTTCGAAAAAAGCAGGAAGCACCGGACACACGGAGGAGAAACCAGCATCCTTCGACGCCTGGGAACGTTCGCTGTCCGCAACGCACGCGCCGTCCTGGTCGCGGCAGGCCTGGCCACACTGGTTGCCGGGGCCGTCGGCGGCGGTGTCTTCGGGCATCTCAAAGCCGGTGGCTTCCAGGATCCCGGATCCAGCTCCAGCAAGGCCGCCGCGGCCGTGGCCAAGGACTTCGGCGGCAGCACCAACCTCGTGCTGCTCGTACAGCCGCCGGAGGGCACCGTCGACTCACCCGCCGCCCGCGCCGCCGGGCGCGCCCTGACCGACCAACTCTCCAACAGCCCCGGAGTCCGGGACGTTGCCTCCTACTGGCGCACACCCGTCAAGACCCTCAAGGCCGGCGACGGGCGTTCCGCGCTGATCCTCCTGCGGCTGACGGGGGACACCCAGCACGCCACCGAGAGGGCCACCGTCCTCATCACCCGATACACCGCTGACAAGGCCGCCCCGGGCGGGCTGAGGGTGCGTGCGGGCGGACCGCTGGGCACCAGCCATGACATCACCACCCAGGTGGCCAAGGATCTCGCGGTGGCCGAGGGCGTCGCGGTGCCCCTCACCCTGGCGCTGCTCGTCGTCGTCTTCCGTGGCATCGTGTCCGCCCTGATCCCGCTCGCCGTCGCGGGCAGCGCCATCCTCGTCACCTTCGCCGAACTGCGCCTGGTGACGAGCTTCACGGACGTGTCGGTCTTCGCCCTCAACCTGACCACCGCGCTGGGGCTCGGACTCGCCATCGACTACGGACTGCTACTGATCAGCCGGTTCCGCGAACAGGTCGCGGCCGGAGCCGGGACCGAGCAGGCCATCACGCACACTGTGGCCACCGCCGGCCGCACTGTCCTGTTCTCCGCGGCCACCGTGACCGCCGCCCTCGCCACGCTGCTGCTGTTCCCGCTGTACTTCCTGCGGTCCTTCGCCTACGCGGGCATCGCAGTCGTCACCACCGCGGCCCTCGCCGCTCTCCTGGTCATCCCGGCCCTGCTGGCCGTGACCGGCCACCGCGTCGCCCGCCACGCCACCCCGTCCACCGCCGGGCAGGGCCGCAAGGTCTGCGTGGGCGGCAGCCGCCGGTGGCACGCCATCGCCCGCACCGTCGTACGCCACCCGGTCATGACCGCCGTCCCCGCCGCGGCCGTGCTGCTGCTGTGCGCCACCCCGATGCTGAACGCGCACTACGGCATGCCCGACGAACGTGTCCTGCCCACTTCCTCCCCCAGCAGGACGGTCGCGACCTCCGTACGGGCCGACTTTCCCCCCGCCACGAGCGCAGGAACGATCGACGTCGTCCTCCGGCACGCCCCACGGCAGCCCGTGGTCGCCCACTACGCCCGCACCGTGTCGGAACTGCCCGGCGTGGAGTCCGTCCTCACCGACAGTGCCACGGCATCGCCCGGCCGGCGGGCCCCTGCCACGCCGGCGCCGCCACCGGCGGACGGGCTCCAGCACCTGACGGTGCGCACCGCCTACGCACCGGACTCGCCGGCGGCCCAGCACCTGGTCGCGCGGATACGCTCCCTGACGGCCCCCGGCCACAGCACGGTGCTCGTCGGTGGGGCGAGTGCCGAACAGATCGACGCCAAGCACGCCATCGGACAGCGCCTGCCGCTCGTCCTCGCGCTGATCGCCGCCAGCACCTTCCTCCTCCTCTTCCTGTTCACCGGAAGCCTCGTACAGCCCCTTCGCGCCCTCGTCCTGAACGCTTCGGGGCTCGGCGCGATCCTCGGCCTGCTCACCTGGATCTTCCAGCAAGGGCACCTGTCCACGGTGCTGGGCTTCACCGCCATGCCGATGGACACCGCCATGACCCTGCTGATGTGCTGCCTCATCTTCGGCCTGTCCACCGACTACGAGGTCTTCGTCCTCAGCCGCGTCAAGGAACTCCACGACCGCGGCCTGCCGGCCACCGAGGCCGTTCCGCAAGGACTCTCCCGAAGCGGGGCCATCGTCTCCGCCGCCGCGGCGCTCCTGGCCATCAGCCTGCTCGCCTTCACCACCAGCTCGGTCAGCTTCATGCAGATGTTCGGCCTGGGCAGCGGACTGGCCATCCTCGTCGACGCGACCATCATCCGCGGCATCCTTCTGCCCGCGAGCCTCGGGCTTCTGGGGGAGCGCGCCTGGTACGCGCCCCGCTGGCTGCGCCGGATCCACCAGCGCATCGGTCTGGCCGACACCCCATCGAGCGAACCGGCCGCCGACCAGACCCGCCATCCACTTCGTGAGAAGGTCCCCCGCACCACTACACCGGAATCAAACGATGTGTTTCATTTTGTCGTACCCCACCCGCGTCGGGGCTGGGAATGACACAGCACACAGCGTGCCCGTTGATGCAAGCGAGACACCATCATGGACACCTTCCAGGCCGCCCGCCATCCCCTTGCCCTGCTGCGTGAGCAGACCGGTCTGTCACACGGCGCCTACGCACAGCTCATCGCCAGAACCCACGCCGAACTCGGCCTCGGCACCATGGCCGCCCGCCGCGAGAAGATCGCACGCTGGGAATCCGGCAAGGTCACCCCCGAGACCACCGCGCAACTCGCCATGGCCCATGTCCACCAGGTCCCGCAGACGGAGGCTCTCCGGCTGGGCTGGCCCGACTGGCTGTACACCGCCACCGGCCACGCGGACCTGCTGACAGCTCCTTGGACCTGTGCCGATGCCCTGCGGGCCCTGGAGAGCACCACCCGGACCACGCCGCGCGCGGTCGATCACCGCTACGAGCTGCTCTCCGACGAACAGGGCATCGCGCAGCTGACCTCGTCCTGGCTCGACGCAGCCGCCGAACCCGAATGGCTGCCCGCACAGAGCGGTCAGCGCATCACCGGCTCGACCGTGGCCGTCATGGAAGAACGCCAGAGACAACTGCACCAGCTCTACGCCGCCATCGGCGGCCGGCCGGTGCGCCCGCTCGCGGACGCCGAACTGCGGATGATCTCGGATCTGTCGCGCAACGCCTCCTGTGACCAGAAGACCGGGACGCGGCTGCTGGCTCTCGCGTCGGACGCAGCGACCTTCTCCGGCTGGCTCGCCGTCGAGTCGGGCGACCACATGCGTGCCCAGTCGGCCTTCCTCGCCAGCATGCGCTGCGCCGCCGCCGCAGGCGACACCCGGCGCGGGGCGTACGCGATGTGTGTCGCCGCCAAACAGAAGATCGACTTGTGGGACCTCTCCGGAACACGCGATCTGCTCGACGCGGCCTGGCGGCTGTGCGCGTCCTCTCGTCCGAGCCCGCGCATGCTGGCCACCTTCGCCAGCACCCACGCCCTGGCCGCCGGCATAGCGGGCGACGCGGACGCCACGGCACATCTCATCGACGCGACGTTCGCACGTCACACCGCCGAACGGCACGACGACGATCTCGACTGCACGGAGTGGATGACGAGGGAAGTCGTCCTGATCCAGGCCGGCTTCGCCCATGCCTATCTCGGCGAGACGGACAAGGCCCTGGACTACCTGCTGCCCTTGTTCGACGTCAGCGCCGCCAGTGAGATACCCGATCGGGACACCGCCCTCGTCGACGTCCATATCGCTCTGGTCCATGCCATTGCAGGAGACGTCGACGTGGCCGTGCAGTGGGCGGGAAAGGCATCGGACTCGTTGGAGCAGTCCCCCTCGTTCTGCGTAGAAGCCCACTTCCGGCGCCTGCTGCAGAAGTTCGACAACAACCGCCACGTACCGGTCGTCCGTGAGTTCCTCCAGGACCAGCGCGCCCGCACGAAGCGTCTCGCTGCAGCGGCATCCGCTTGCGAGGCCTGAGAGCGTCCGCACCGGGGGCCGGCCCCGTCTGTCAACGAGGCAGGATCACGAAGGCGGACTCGGCAGGTGTGATCTGCAGGGCGGCCCAGACGACGTGCTTGCCGCGTATGAGGGTGGACCCCCAGACGGTGGCCAGGGAGTCGACGATGCACAGGCCTCGGCCCGAAGTGCGGTGACAGCTGAGGGGGTCGCCGCCTGCCGGCGGGTCGAGGCGGCAGCCCGGTCCGTGGTCGCCGACGAGAAGGTGGAGGGCCTGGCCGCCGTCGGTGTCGATGACATGGCGCAGGGCGAGCCAGACGGGGCCGACACCGTGTCGTACGGCGTTGGCCACCAGCTCGGAGGCGACGAGCTGGCTGTCGTCCGCCAGGGAGCCGTGGTCCACTTCGCGGACGAACCGCTTCACCATCTGGCGGGCTGTGCTCGCTGACGCCTCGTCGAAGGGAAGGCGACAGACGGGCGAGGACCGCAGGACCCGGCGGTGAGACGGGAACGTGGTGCAGTGCATGGGACTGTCTCCGTCACGGGAAGGACTGGTGCTTCAGGCAGCCCGCGAGACGCGACTGCCCGTGCGCTGCGCGGTGTCCCCGGGGGACCGGCCGGCCGAGTGGTCTGCGGATCCGGGGCGCCGCGGAGCAAGGCGTGGCGTCAGGCATACAGCGACTCCAGCAGGTCGTGGAAGCGGGCGAGGACGACCGGGCGGGCCACTTTCAGGGAGACGGTCAGTTCGCCCTCGTCGAGGGACAGATCGCGGTCCAGTACCGTGAACGCCTGCGCGCGGTAGTACTCCTGCAGCCGTGCGTTGGCCGCCTCGAGCACGTGCCCGAGTTCGCGGCGTAGCTGGGAGGTGCGCGCCAGACTCGGCACGTCGGCCGGCAGTCCGCGTACGGCCGCCCACTGCCTGGCCCCGTCTTCGTCCAGCGTGAGCAGGACGACGAGATGAGGCTTTCCTTCGCCGTAGGCCACGGCGTTGGAGATCAGTGGGCTCGTGCGCAGCTCCCGTTCCAGCGGATGGGGCGTGACCGCCATGCCGTTGGACAGCTGGATCAGTTCCTTCTTGCGACCGGTCAGGCTCACATAGCCGTCGGAGTCGATGACACCCAGATCACCGGTGTGCAGCCAGCCGTCGCGAATCGCGCCGAACCGGCCCTCGTCGTATCCCCAATAGCCGGCGAAGACGTTGGCGCCGCGGATCAGTACCTCTCCGTCGTCGGCTATGGCCACTTCGATGCCGGGCAACGGCTTGCCGACCGTACCGAGGCGGTAGTCGTGCGGGTGGTTGGAGGTGGCCGCAGCGGCGGTCTCCGTCATGCCGTAGCACTCGACGACGGGCACGCCGCAGCCGAGGAGGAAGGCCAGGATGTCCTGGGAGACGGCGGCTCCCGAGACCGTCATCCTGCGCAGGCGGCCGCCGAAGTGCTCGCGTACCGCCTGGAAGACGGTCTGGTCCATGTCCTCGAACCAGTTCCGCAGCCGAGCGGGTACGCACTCACCCCTGGCGAGTTTCTGCCGTACGGCCAGGCCGGTGAGCGCTGCTCGCCTGATCTCCGGCTGATCCTGCGGGGCGAAGGAGGCCAGCACCGCGCTGTAGAGCTTCTCCAGAGCCAGGGGGACCAGCGGCAGGATCTCGGGCCGCACATCCTGGACGTCGCGCACGACATGGTCCGGGCCGCCGCCGGGGTACGCGAGGGTGTAGCGCGACCACCAGCTGAGGATCTGCATCAGCATGGCGATGGTATGAGGGCCGGTGACGACCAGCAGAGTGCCGTTGGTGTGAGCGGGGCCGGCGTCCGGCGTGGGCGGGGGCTGCGGGTGTGCCCTGAGGACGCTGACGTAGTTGCCGTGGGTGAGCGCACAGCCCTTCTTCGGTCCCGTGGTGCCCGAGGTGTAGATGATCGCCAGCAGGTCCTCGGCACCCACCGCATCGGCGTACGTCTGCAGCTCTTGCGCGCTCACCGCCCGCCGGCCCAGCTCCCGCAACCGCGCCAGGGTCATGGCGCGCCGGATGCCCTGGTCAGGAGCGGCATGCATGGCTGCGGCCCCGGCTTGAGAGACTGCCGCTTCGCCCTGAGGCAGGACCTCCGCTCGAAGGACTGCGTCGCCCTCCTGCGGGTCGTCGAGCACCACTGCCTGCCTCAGCGTCGGCAGCCGAGGCCAGGCCGTACGGACCTTGGCCAGCTGCGCCGCGTCCTCGCACACGACGACGCTCGCTTCGCAGTCGCCGAGGACATGTGAGATCTCCTCCGGCACGGTGGTGGGCAGCAGCGAGACCACCACCAGCCCTGTCGCCGCCGCGGCGTGCAGAGTGGTGGTCCATTCGGGCCGCAGCCTGCTGAGGACGGCGACACGGTCCCCTGGCCGCAGGCCCAGGGCCAGCAGCCCGCGGGCTGTCTCCTGCGTGGCCTGCCAAGCCTCGGCGTAGGTCTGCGCTCGCCACCCGCCATCCGGGTCCCGCCACCGCATCGCCGGAGCCTGTGGCCAGTGCCGGGCGTTCCACCGGCTCAGATGGGCCAGCGTCTGCCAGCCCCCCGCCGTGGCCCCCGCCCCGTTCCCCACCCTGGGCTCCACCCCGGCGTCGGTCCCCACCGCCGTTGCCGTCTCTCGTTCCGCCGAGCCGCCGCGGTGGTTCATACGACTTCTCCTTCCGCCGTGACGTCGAGCAGGTAGCCGCGGCGCCATACGGTCTTGATCGCAAGGCCCAGCGGGGCAAGGCGGCGGCGGGTCCGCAGGATCCGCACATCAAGGGCGTTACGGCGTTCGATGCCGCCCGCCGGCCAGATCCGTGCCGCGAGGTCCTCCCGGCTCACCACCGTCCGGTAGGACGCGAGCAGAACCCTGACCAGGTCCGCCTCTCCGGCCGCGAGGAGCAGCCGCCGCCCTCTGAAGTGCAGGACCTGACCGTCGATGACCGGCTTGCGCGGCGCCACGCGAGCGGTCAGGGCGTCCCACCGCGCCTGCAGGTCCGCGTCGTCGACCGGCGCGCGCACCCAGTCCTCCAGGGGATCCACGGACAGCGGCGGCTCGGCGTGTGGTGCCACCAGGAGCATGCGAGGAAGTTTGCGCCGCCGGCACGCCTCGATCTCCTTGGCCTGCTCGGGCCAACGGAGCACGGAGATGACCGCACCGGTGCGGCCGGAGGGTGCCGGAGGTGCGGTGGGAAGGCCACCGGCCTGGTCCGCATGCCGAGAGAACTGTGACTGATGAGACAGACGATGGTAAAGGGACATGTGTGAGACCCCGCGATCCCTGAACCAGGGCGTTGACCCTGGCAGTGTGCCGAAAGACGAACTCCACTCTCCGCTGCGCGAAGCGATGGAACTGGCGAGCTGCCGCGTATGAGCATCGAACCCCACCCGCGGGCAGCGCCCAAGAACTTCGGGTGTGCCTCCGGTGTGCCTTCCAGCAAATGGAGAATGCAATCAAATTGGTTTTCTCTTAAACGATGAAAGCGATCGAGGGATTTTCATCTGGGCGCCGCCGCCTGGGTTCGTCTTCTGCCGTCGGGTGCCCGGTAGGTTGCCTACTGCATGGATTCCGGGTGGTGCTGCGATGTGAGGGAGACGCCGGATGAGACCGGTCGCGCGCCTGTCCTGGGCGGCCTTGATGATGGCCACCGCGCTCACAACAGCGGCCTGCAGCGGCGGTGGAGGCGACGGTCAAACGCGTGGCGTCATCAGTGCCCCGTGGGGAGACCCGCAAAAACCGTTGACGCCGACCAACACCTACGAGACACGGGGTATGACGGCGCTGAACATGATCTTCCGGGGACTGAGGAAGTACGACCCGAAGACCGGCGCCGCACGCAACTGGATCGCGGACTCGATCACCACCTCCGATCAGCAGAACTTCACGGTCGGACTGAAGAAAGGGTGGACGTTCTCCAACGGGGAACCGGTGACAGCGCATTCGTTCATCGACGCCTGGAACTATGGCGCTCTGGTGACCAACCATCAGGTGAACGCCACGTTCTTCTCCTACATCGACGGCTACGACCGGGTGCACCCGGCCTCCGGCAAGCCGACGGCCAAGACCTTGTCGGGGCTGGTGGCAACGGGCCCTTATACATTCACCGTCCGACTCACACAGAAGTTCTCCACCTGGCCCGACACACTCGGCGCGGTGGAGTTCTTCCCCTTGCCCAGGGCGTTCTTCACCCATCACGCGGCGTGGCTGAAGAAGCCCATCGGCAACGGCCCGTACGAGGTCGCCTCCTACAGCAAGGGATCGGTGATGCGCCTGCGGACGTGGAAGGGCTACAAGGGTCCGGACAAGGCGCGCAACGACGGTGTCGACCTACGGGTGTACACCGACACCCACACTGCCTACCTCGATCTGAGGGCCGGCAACCTCGACCTGGTCGACACCATTCCGGCCGACCAGCTCGTCAACGTCAGGCACGACCTGGGTTCACGCTTCATCAATCAGCCGGCCGGCATTCTGATCGCCGTCGGTTTTCCGATGTACGACCCGAAGTGGACCGGTCCGAGATCGGCCATGCTGCGTCAAGGCATTTCGATGGCGATCGACCGGGCAGCGATCGCCGAGCGGATCTTCCACGGATCCAGCACCCCGGCCACCGATTGGACCATGCCTGTCCTCGGCGCAGCGGAGGGATACCGGCCTGGGCTGTGCGGCGCCGTGTGCACGTACAACCCGTCGCAGGCCAGAAGGCTGATCAGGGAAGGCGGGGGGCTGCCCGGCGGGCGGATGACCATCGCCTACAACGACGACCTCAGCACGAACAGGGACTGGGTGAACGCCGTGTGCAACAGCATCAACAATGTGCTGGGAGACGACCACGCGTGCGCCGGAGCCCCGGTCGGGACATTCGCCGAGCTGCGCGACCAGATCGCCGGCAAGTCCGAGACCGGCCTCTTCAATTACACCGGGCAGATGGACTACCCACTGATCCAGGACTCCCTGCAGCCGAACTACACCACCGACGGCACATACAACGACACCCGTTTCCACAGCCCTCGATTCGACGCACTGGTCAACCGGGCGAACGCCCAACCGACCACTGCTCTGACCGTGGCCACCTACCAGCAGGCGGAAAGGATCCTGGCACAGCAGGTTCCGTCCATTCCGCTGTGGTATCAGAACGGCACCGCAGGCTATTCCTCCAGACTCTCCCATGTTTCCCTGAACATCTTCAGCGTCCCCGAATTCAGTCAAATCACCGTCAGATGACACGGCGTCGCGGGTCGGCCTGTCCGGCTCCGCCGCCGTACCGCTACGGCTGAGGAGCGTTCCGGTGGTCTCCCGTGCGGCACGCAGGAGCGGGCGTGTGTACTCGTCCCGCTGGATCTCCTCAGCGTCGTAGACCTCAGGTGCGGCCAGTCACGCTCCGACGGATTGCCGGATGTGTGGCCGGATCGGGGGCGCTGCCGGAACTCGCGTGCGAAGGCGGGCGTCGGGGCCGTGCCGCCTTCGGTGATCCTCCGGCGCGTGGACTGGTGGCGTGGGCAGACGCGCTGGTGTGCTGCCAGGTACACCGGGCTGATGCGACGCGACCGCTCCGCGCAGCGACACAGCCCGGGCACGCCGGACCTAGCGAGGTGCTCTTGATGAGCCGCTGGGCCCCTCGAAGGAAAGGCCGGCGGCGCGGCTCCACAACGGCGCGGTGACGGTTGCTGACTGACGACAGCGTCATCTCATCCTGCGGCGGAGTCACACGAAAGGCCCCGCGGCCAGCAACAGCTTCCCCCTCCGTATCCGTCTCGTCGCCTCCGGACAACCCACCCGCGAGTCGGTCAGTCGAGCAGCCCCGACTCGGCCAGGGGCTACCGCTGTTCCAGCGGCAGCGAAGCCCGCCGACTACGCATGGTGCTTCGCCACCCCCCAGCTTGGCCGCGTGCTCATGCCCGTTGATCACGATGGTTTCTACGTGGGATCGGCTGGTAGCTCCTCCGGACCGTGTGCTGCCGCTGCTTGGCCAGCATCCGCCGCACCGGACCCGCGCCGGGCGAGGCGCTGCTGCAGCCGCTCGAACGCCGGCCGGTCGGACTCCCTCACCACCAGCTCCCCGTTTATGTGGGCTACCACACCTGTCGCATCAACAGCCCCTCATCTGCTGGCGGATGTCCGGCAGGAGTGGTCCAAGAGCGCGGAGAAGACGCCCGCGCTTCGTCTCCGGGATGGTGGACGCATCCGGAGCCGGCGAAGTACTCGAAGAGGAACGGGGCAGTGCCGTGATCGCGTATCTGAGTGCGACGAGCCGACCCCGCTCGGAGAGCTGCCGCGGTCTTGTTGACCCAGTGGCAGTGCTCGACCGTGTGGGCGTTCGCGATGGACCACAAGCCGTCGGCTCACCGTGAACTCACCGTCCGCTCCATCCCGAGGCAGGATCCCCAGAACCTGCTCGACGAGGACGATGAATGGCCGCTCCTCCACTGTTGACCGACGAGGCCCTGCCCACGGACGTCCGAGCGGCCGGCGCGATCACTCTGCTGTCCGGCCCGTCCACAGAACGCCTCTGCCATCTGACGCCTGAGCACCTCAAGCCCGGCGACAAGGACACCGCAGCTACGTTGCTGCTGGTCTTCCCAGCCCGATCCTCGCCGACGTGACCGGGACGCACCGCCACACCGCACTCCGCTGGGTCGCCTACGCCCGACGCGACTGGGCCGAGTGCCTCGCCGCCCGAGCCGAGGACGAGGCCAACAAGAGGGAAAAGAAGGGAAAGGGCGCGCTCTTCTGCAGTGACCATCACGAAGCGTCCGCATCGTGATCGATGAGGGAGATGTCGGATGGTGTCGCTCGTCGCTGTCTACATCGCCGGCGCTGCCCCGCTCGGTCGTCTGCTCGGCGTGCCCGCCTGGCTGATGGTTGTCTCTGGCGTGGCCTTGCTGATCGGTGGCGGGTTCGAGATCGGATATGTACGAAGCCGCACGATGCGCACTTACATGCGGATCATGGTCGCCTACGACAGCGGCTGGGTGCTGGCGGCGCTTGCCGGCCTCCTGATGGAGTGGCAGGGCAGCAGCGCAGGGGGTGAGGTGTGGATCGGGTACCAGACAGCCGCCCCCTCGTGCTCGCCGCACTGCTGGTGGCCACCAGCCCCACGCAGAGTGCCTCGGGCACTCGCACAGAGGACCCCAACCCACCGACGGCGGGCTTGATCGCCACTGATCCCGGCTGAGGCCAGGACCCTTCAGCTTTCCAGCTCAGCCGGCCGCCCGGAGGGGGGTGCACGGTCGGAACAACCCCCTCCCGCCAGTAGTCGCGCTCGCCGCTGTGACCAGCACGGCAAGCAGCAGGCCGATCGTGTCGGTGACGATGCTCCGCTTCCTGCCCACGATGTTCTTCCCGGCGTCCCGCCCTTCCTTCTCCCGCAGCAACTTCCTGAGCAGACCGTCGAGATGGGCGAAGACTCCTTCCTGCTGCCACTTCGTGCAGTAGCCGTAGACCGTGTTCCAGTGCGGGAAGTCGTGCGGGAGGTAGCGCCACTGCACGCCTGTGCGGTCCACGTACAGGATCGCGTCCATGATGTCGCGCAGGTCGTACTCGGGCGGCCGGCCGAAGTCCAGGGCTCTGCCGCGGCGCTCGAAGCGCCAGGCCGCCAGGACCGGCTCGGTCAACTCCCAGCGGGCATCGGACAGATCACTCGGATACGGGCGTCGCGTCGGCATGCTTCCGGTCCTGGGACGAGACAGGAACCAGCCATCCTGCCCCACCAGTCCCCCCGCCCAGCCCGCAGGCCCCGACCGCACCCGGTACCTCTTCCGCACCGCAATCCCACACTCCCAAAATCGCCCCCCAGTCAGGCGATACAGGTGAGAACGACCTCTTAGGACCTCTAGGAGTGTTTTGCATTGTGTTTTGGCGTGCGCTGCCAGTGGTCAGTGCTCGCGAGCTCGCAGGCGGCGCAGCATGCGGGGATCCTCGAAGCCGACCGCGCGGGCGGCGGCATCGACCGTGGCGCCGTGGCTGATGAGATGCTCGGCGCGTTCGAGACGGAGGGCTTGCTGGTAGCGCAGTGGGGTGAGGCCGCCGGTGGCGCGGGTGAAGAGGCGGGTGAGGGTGCGTTCGCTCACGCCGACGGCCGCGGCCAGGGCGGACAGGGGCAACGGTTGGTCGAAGCGGGCGTCGAGCAGGTCCTGGGCGTGGTGCACGGTGTCGTCGAGGTGGGATCGGTACCGGAGCATTGCGCTGGCCTGCGGTTCATGGCCATTGCGCCGTGCGTAGACGACCATGTCCCGGGCCACCTGTGCGGCGACGGCGGGGCCGTGCCGGGTGGCGATCAGGTGCAGAGCCAGGTCGATGCCGCTGGCGATGCCGGCCGAGGTGACCACCCGGTCGTCGGCGGTGTACAGAACATCGCGGATGACCGTCGCCCTGGGGTAGCGGCGTGCGAGGTCGTCCTGCACATCGTGGTGGGTGGTGCAGCGGCGGCCGTCGAGCAGGCCGGCCCGGCCGAGCGCCTCGGCTCCGGCGCAGACGCTGGCTACGGTCCCGCCCCTGGCGTGGTGGTCCCGGAGAGACTGCAGGGGGGCCGCGCCGATGGCAGGACCGCCCGCCAGGGTGAGCGCCCGCCAGCCGGGCACCACGATCAGGTCCTCGGGGCCGAGCTCGGGCCAGTCGAGCCGGGCCACCAGGGGTAGGCCCTGAGCGGTGGGGACCAGCGGCTGCTCGGCGATGTAGCTGAGTGTGTAGGGGTGCCCGAAGTCGGAGGCCGTGGAAAAGACCTGCGCGGGGCCTGCCAGGTCCAGCAGATGGAGTCCGGGCACCAGGAGAAAGGCAATGTGGCTCACGATCCGGTCATCATGCCCGAGGCTCGGCCGAGGCCTCCAGTTGACCGACGGTGGTGATGGTGGCAAAGCGTCCGGCGAGGGCGTACTCCGTGCGCCTGATGATCTCCTCGGCGCTCAGGGTGCGGGGGTCGGCCAGCAGTTCGTCGACGCTCTGGTCTGCGGGAGCGTCACGGTGCGGGATGGGGTTGGTCGCGGTGGCGTCGATGACGAAGGAGACCCGGTAGCCGAGGTCGCTCGCGACGCGGGTGGTGGTCTCGACGCACTGCTCGGTTCGGATGCCGCAGACAGTGAGCTCGTGGATGCCGCGCTCTGTGAGGAGTTGCTGCAGGTTGGTGGTGGTGAAAGCGTTGTGCGAGGTCTTGTGGATCAGTGGTTCCGTGTCCCGGCGCTGCAACTCCTCCATCAGCCGGACATGGCCGAGGGCAGGGTCGAAGACATCGCCGCTGCCGGGCTCGGAGTGCAGCACCCACACCACCAGGTCCCCGGCCTGGCGGGCGAGCCGGACAAGGCGGTCCACCTGGTCGGCGATCTTCGGGTTGGAGATGGTCTCCCACAGCGGGCGGGCGCGGAAGGATTCCTGGACGTCGATGACGATCAGTGCTCGGCTCATGGTCCCAAGCCTGACCGGCGCGGCGGGAGTGGCGACAGGCCTCATCGAGTCCGGGTACGGACCGATCCGGTCACAGCTGGAGCCGTGACCACGCGCTGCGTACTCGCCACCACGCTCCCCTTTGCCATCACCGTCAGCGGCATCCCACTGCTGTGCCGGATAACGCACCGCTCACGAAGAGGACATGGTGCACATCGTTCATGTCACGAACGTCAGCAGTACCCTTTCAGCAGGTGGCGGATAAGACCTGGTCCCGCTCGCCGAGACCTGGCGCTCCGGTGCCTCCGCGTGAACGGCGAAAGAACGCGAGGCCCACGCCAACGACCTGGGTGACGACCGGGCGCTGACCGCGGTCTCGGCAGCCTCGAACCGGTCCAGGGCAGACCAGGACCCGTCCACATGGCTGCCGCCGGCCGTCGGCTACCGCTGCACCTACGTCACCGACTGGGTGGCGGACAAGACCGGCTGGGGCTTGAGCATCGACACCGCCGAGCACGCCGCGCTCGCGGAGGACCTCAGCAGCTGCCCGGACGTTCCCGTCACCGTCACCCCGGCCCGCTGACCCTCCGGCCTGTTACCTGGCCGATCGGGCCGGATCGGGCGCCGGGACCGGCTCGTCATTGTGTGGGCCCCGCCCAGCCCAGCCCTGTACGGCGGAGCCGCGCCCGCCCGGAACCAGGCCGGGATGAGGAGGTCGAGCAGACCGTCGAGGTCCTCTCCAGGCGCAGCAAGACACCGCGGCCACCAAGGATCGGGACGAGTTCGAGGAAGCTAAGGAAGTTGCTGGGGAGGTTCACGAACGCGGCGGCGAACTGGTGCTGCTCATGGATGAGTGCACACGGTCGTCGGCGTCAGCAGTGGCGGCGAGGGTGCCATGGATCTCCGGCAACATGCTCAAGCCCGCCCTCGCCCGCGGTGAGCTGCACCTGATGGGCGCCACCACCGTGGACGAGTGCCGCAAGCCCATCGCGGAGGACGCCGCCCTGGAGCGGCGTGGCCGACCACCGGCCGGCAATGCCCGTCGTACCCTGACGACCCCGCAGGGGGTGTTCGGCTGCGGCGCCGGGCGCGAGTCACGAGCGAGACGGGCGCTCCGGCTCCCCGCCGTCGGCGTCGAACACCTTGGTGAAGGTGGCCCCGCATCGGCAGCGGGAGTGCTCGATCAGTTCTCCCTCTTCCGACACGCTCAGCCCTTGGCTGAGCCGCACGTGCACATGATCACCCATGAGGAGCTGCTTTCCTTGACATCCCTGGTCCGGCCATGGTGGAGGCCGGCCACGTGGGCCGACAATGCCGCAGCTCACACCCCGGCAGTCAAGCGTGATGTCCGCCTTCGTCCGCAGGTGCTCTCGGGCGCCCCGGCACGTGCCCTGTACGAAGCCGGCGCGCACGGAGTTCCTGGCGGAGGGCGCGCGCCCGCCCCTGAAGGCCGGCGCGCGCCTGTCCGGATCATCCGGACGATGGGGTGGACGGCTAGGAGACACCTGGCGTGCCGGACTTCGCTTGGGGGTGACCGGCAGCGTGCGGCATCGTGCGGTGTGCCGCTCGGGGCGCAGGGCACCCTCGGCGGGGACACGGCTGCACGGCGCCTGGGCGTCACCGGACAGCGGCACGGGCCGACGCGCTGCCAGGCGTCCGACCCAGCGGCGGCCGCAGTGCTCGCAGGCACTGTACGTCGTAGTCGACGCTCCAGCTGTGCCAGCACGAGCCGCAGGTGAATTCGACACGTTCGACGGCGAGTTCAGTGATCACTGCACTGCACCTCCCATCCGGTGTGCGGGGGCGGACCGGGGTGCTGACAGGGCCGCGTCGAGGGAGGGATACACGGGCAGTGCGGAAGCGACGCCGCTGGTGTGCAGGAGCCGCTCCGTCCGCCCTTCCGGGCATACCAGGCGCAGCTCCCCTTGGTCCTGGCCCAGCAGCGTCCGCACGGACATCAGGGCATTGAGTCCGTCGGTGTCGGCGTGCGTCAGCTCGGACAGTTCCAGGATCAGGCGCTGGTGCCGGTGCTGCGCGGTTACGGAGGCTGCGAAGTCACGCAATTCCCGGGCAGTGGCCCCGTCCAGGACGCCCTTGATCTCCAGCACGGCCCAGCCGTTCTCCCAGTGCGCCGCGAGGAACAGTGCCATGATCCGCACCCCGCTTTCTGTTTCTCGGCGCTCGGGCCGCCCACGCTCGGCGGCCCGGCTCCCTCGTTCAGGTCGTTCGCCTGCTGAACGCATTCCGCAGTTCACCGAGTACCGAGGACACATCTCATATACCCCGCCAAGACTTGACAAGGCAGGACTCAAGTTTTATTTCATGAAGGTAGGCAAGCCGGCTGTGAAGTCGCAGCTCAGAATGGGTGAGGAGGTGGCCGCGCATGCCAGCGCGGGAGCAGGAACCGGACCTGTACGCGGTGCTGGGGGTGCAGCCCTCGGCGACGGCCGAGGCGATCACTTCCGCCTTCCGCGCCCGCGTGCGGGAACTGCGACCCGACACCCGCGTGGATGCGGCCACCGCGGGCCGGTTCGGTGAGGTGCGGGCGGCGTACGAGACCCTTCGCGATCCGGCTTTGCGCGCGGCCTACGACCAGACGTACGAGCCTGCGGACGCGCCCGGACGTGCGTCCGCCGCGGCCGGCCGGACGGCATGGCGATATGTCGTGGTGCTCGGGGCTGCCCACCCTGAGCCGCCGCCGCTGCGGGCCGGTCCTGTCCGATGGGAGCCGATGTCCTGATCAGGCCCCGATGTGAAGCAGGTGAGGAGGGAGAACCAGATGGCACGGGCGGTTGGTATTGACCTTGGTACGACGAACTCGGTGGTCTCGGTCCTCGAGGGCGGCGAGCCCACCGTCATCACCAACACGGAGGGAGGGCGGACTACCCCATCGGTCGTCGCCTTCGCCAAGAACGGCGAGGTCCTGGTCGGCGAGGTCGCCAAACGGCAGGCCGTCACCAACGTGGAGCGCACGGCACGCTCGGTCAAGCGTCACATGGGCGACCACGCCTGGCGGTTCCCCGAGCACGGCGACGTTGACGGCAAGCGGTACACCGCGCAGGAGATCTCCGCGCGCGTGCTGCAGAAGCTGAAGCGGGACGCGGAGGGCTACCTCGGCGAGGACGTCACCGACGCCGTGATCACCGTGCCCGCCTACTTCGACGACAGCCAGCGCCAGGCGACGAAGGAAGCCGGTGAGATCGCGGGCCTGAACGTGCTGCGGATCATCAACGAGCCGACGGCCGCCGCACTCGCCTACGGGCTGGACAAGGAGAACGACCAGACGGTCCTCGTCTTCGACCTGGGCGGCGGCACCTTCGACGTGTCGCTGCTGGAGATGGGCGAGGGCGTCATCGAGGTCAAGGCCACCAACGGCGACACGCACCTCGGTGGTGACGACTGGGACGAGCGGGTCGTCGACCACCTGGTGAAGCAGTTCAAGAACAACTACGGCGTCGACCTGTCCAAGGACAAGATGGCCGTGCAGCGGCTGCGGGAGGCGGCGGAGAAGGCGAAGATCGAGCTGTCGTCCTCGTCGGAGGCCATGATCAACCTGCCGTACATCACGGCCTCGGCCGAGGGCCCGCTGCACCTGGACGAGAAGCTGACCCGCGCCCAGTTCCAGCAGCTCACCGCCGATCTGCTGGAGCGGTGCAAGACGCCGTTCCACAATGCGATCAAGGATGCCGGGATCAAGGTGTCGGACATCGACCATGTCGTCCTGGTGGGTGGTTCGACGCGCATGCCGGCGGTGACCGAGCTGGTGAAGGAGCTGACCGGCAAGGACCCGCACAAGGGCGTCAACCCTGACGAGGTGGTGGCCATCGGCGCCAGCCTGCAGGCCGGTGTGCTCAAGGGTGAGGTCAAGGACGTCCTGCTCCTCGATGTGACCCCGCTGTCGCTGGGCATCGAGACCAAGGGCGGCATCATGACCAAGCTGATCGAGCGGAACACCACGATCCCGACCCGGCGTTCGGAGATCTTCACCACGGCGGAAGACAACCAGCCGTCGGTGACCATCCAGGTCTACCAGGGCGAGCGGGAGATCGCGGCGTACAACAAGAAGCTCGGCATGTTCGAGCTGACCGGCATCGCGCCCGCGCCGCGCGGGGTACCGCAGATCGAGGTGGCCTTCGACATCGACGCCAACGGCATCATGCACGTCTCCGCCAAGGACCTCGGCACCGGCAAGGAACAGAAGATGACCGTCACCGGCGGCTCCGCGCTGCCCAAGGACGACATCGACCGCATGGTCCGCGAAGCGGAGCAGCACGCCGAGGAGGACCGCCGGCGCCGCGAGGCGGCGGAGATCCGCAACCAGGCCGAGCAGCTCGTCTACTCCACCGAGAAGCTCCTGAAGGACAACGCCGAGCAGATCCCGGCGGACGCCAAGTCCGAGACGGAGACGGCGCTGGCCGAGCTGAAGGAGAAGCTGAAGGGCGAGGACACCGCCGCGATCCGGCAGGCGATCGACCGCACCGCACAGGCCGCGCAGAAGATCGGCACGGCTCTGTACGAGAAGTCGCGCGCCGAGCAGCCCACCGGTGCCTCCGCGGGCGGCGGCACGAGCGGCGGCCCGGCCGAGGACGAGGTGGTGGACGCCGAGATCGTCGACGACGACAAGCCGGAGGCTGGCTGACGATGACCGGGAGAGAGCCGCAGAGCACTGAACTGCAGCAGCTGCGGAGCCTGGTGGAGGAGCGGACCGCCGACCTGCAGCGGGTGAAGGCCGAGTACGACAACTACCGCAAGCGGGTGCGGAGGGACCGCCTGACCGTGCGTGAGATCGCGGTGGCCAACGTGCTCCGGACGCTGCTGCCCGTGCTGGACGCCGTCGACCGGGCGTTGACGCACGAGCCGCTCACACCCGGTCTGAAGGACATCGCCGACAGTTTGGACCAGCAGCTGGGCTCGCTGGGCGTCGCCTCGTTCGGTGAGGTGGGCGATCCGTTCGACCCCGCGCGCCACGACGCCCTCACCCACCACGTCTGCGCCGATGCGGACCGCCTGGTGTGCTCGGCGGTCCTCAGGCCCGGCTACCGTCTCGGTGACCACCTGCTGCGCCCCGCCACCGTAGAGGTCACCGGGCCCTCCCCGCCGGCGAGGAATCCCCACGGACGGAGCCGAGGCGTACGGCCGTCCTCCGCCCCGGCGGACAAGCCGCCCTTGCCTGCCGCGCCTAGCTGACAGCTCCGGCGACAAGCAGGCTCGTGCCATCGTGACTCCGAAACCGCTCCCGCCTGACCCACTCAGCCTGGACGAAGGACCTAGAAGGGGCACCCCCTGCTGGTCCCCGGCCGTTCTGGAGCGGGTCGGGGCGGCGGACGCGGCCCGCTTCTTCGCCCCGCTTCTTCGCCCGCTCGGCGAAGGGCGCGAGCTGATGTCCCCTGGCTGACGTTCCCGGTCGCCGCCGGTGGCCGGATCGGCGGCCTTTCGGCGTCGGCGCGTGGCCGGGTACGCCTGGGGCACCGTGCCCCCGCCCGGACTCCCGTCGATCGCCAATGGAGGCGCACCCCGATGACCACAGCCGGCATGACCAGCTTCGACGACGTCTACGCCCTCCCCGACCCCCGCGGATACTTCGCCGCCCTCGGGCCGTACGAGTACCAGACCCCGGGCCACGCCCAGCCGGTCTTCCGCGCGCTCGCCGCCGAACTCGGGCCGGGGCGGCGCACGGTCCTCGACATGTGCTGTTCCTACGGGATCAACGCCGCCCTCCTCAACCACGACGTCACCCTCGACGAACTCTTCGCGCACTACACCTCGGCCAGGGTGGCCGAACTCACCACCGCCGAACTCGCCCACCGCGACCGCGATTTCTACGCCGCCCGCCGACGTCCCGACGCCGTGCGGGCCATCGGCATCGACGTGTCACGACCGGCCCTGGACTACGCGGTGGCCGTCGGGCTGCTCGACGAGGGGCACTGCGTGGACTTGGAGCGCGCCGAGCCGGGGGAGGGGCTGCGCGGCTCGCTCGCCGGGACGGGCCTGATCACCGTCACCGGCGGCACCAGCTTCCTCACCGAGCGCACCTTTGCCCGGCTGTTCACCGCCATCGGCCACCCCGTGCCGGTGGCGGCCTTCGTCCTGCGTACCCATGACTACGGGCCGATCGCCAGCTGCCTGCAGTCGTACGGCCTCACCGTAGAGCGGGCTTCCACCACCCAGCCGCAGCGGCGCTTCACGGACCCCCGGGAGCAGCAGCGCGCGGTGGCCACCGTCACCACCTTCGGCGAGGACCCGGCAGGGAAGGAGTCGGCGGGGTACTTCCACACCCGACTGCACCTGGCCCGCTGAACCCACCTCCGGAATCGGGACCGGACCCTGGACCCGGACCCGTACCAGGCGGGATTTGTACAACCCGGCCTACAGGCCGCGCTGTCGGCCGGGAATCGTTCATACGGTCAGGGAGCCCGCTTTTCTCCGACAAAGCATCCGCCACCGTCTCACTTGTTCGGCCGCTGCCTTGTCGGCGTGGTGCTTCTCCTCGAACTCGATGGGCTGAGGTAGCCGAGTGGCTTCTGGATGCGGCGGGGGTTGTAGAAGCCGTCGATGTACTCGAAGCGCGAGATTCGCCTCGGTCCTGGTCGCGAAGACTCGGCCGCGGATGCACTCGGTCTTGACCAGCATCCACAGGTTCTCTGCCAGGGCATTGTCGAAGGAGTTTCCGACCGAGCCCATGGACGCCTGGACTCCTGCTCTGATCAGGCGTGCTATGAGCTTGATGCACGTGTATTGCGTGCCGCGATCGGCATGGTGGACGAGTTCGCCGGGGGCGACCTCGCGGCTGGCCAGCGCGTACTTGAGCGAAGTGAGGACCAGGTCGTCGCCCGCATGGGCGGACGTCTCCCAGGCCACGACTCTGCGGGAGAAGGCATCCCGGATCGCAGACAGCCGAAGTGACGTCCTCGAACCGGCGC
The DNA here is from genome assembly GCF_040634095.1 of Streptomyces sp. NPDC007205. Taxonomy (NCBI): domain Bacteria; kingdom Bacillati; phylum Actinomycetota; class Actinomycetes; order Kitasatosporales; family Streptomycetaceae; genus Streptomyces; species Streptomyces sp. NPDC007205. The sequence goes on along the minus strand of NZ_JBEYEW010000030.1, from coordinate 6,329 downwards.
CAGCGGTAGTAGGTGGACGAGGGGATGTGCAGTTCCCGGAGTACGGGCTCGACCCCCAGGTGCGGGTGCTCGGTAAGGAGCGCGGTCACCTGGGCCGCGTCGGGTCGAACCGAGCGGCGACAAAAGTCGCGGCCCTCCGCAGGACCTTATTGGCGCGGCGCAGTTCCCGCACCTCGCGCCGCAGCCGGGCGAGCTCCGCCGAGTTCCTCCGCCATGCGACGGATCACGGGCTTCGGCTCGGCGGTCCGGTACGTCCGAACCGCACGCTCACGCAACTCCAGCGGGTATTTCCTCGGGGGCAGGCATCGTCAGGGCTCCTCTCATAAGACCCATCTGACCTGCTGTCACCTTTTCCGTACGCGTTCCTGGTCCGTCTGTATCTGGACCAGTACGACCAGCTCACCGCCATGATCGACCAGCTCACGGGGCGAATCGAGGAGGCGATGACCCCCTTTCGGGACACCCTCGACCTGCTCGACACCATCCCCGGCGTCACCCAGGCCACCACGAGGTGTCACGAGCTCTCGCACGGCTCTCACCGACTACGCGGACTCTTCGTGGCGGTGGTTCAGTTGGGTGGTGTACGGGTGGTGGCCCGGTTCCGAATGGGTGTGCTGACGGGCGGTCGGACAGCGCGGTGTTGTCTGGTCACAGTCACCTGCCAGATGGCGAGGAGCAGCAGTGTGCCCGTTTCGGCGAGGAGGCTGAGGACGGCTTGTGGTGCTGGCTGCAGACCGTGCTCGGTGAATCCGAACACGCCGACGGTGCGCGAAGCGGTGAAGCCGCCGAGGGCGCCGAGAGCGACGCCTGCCTCGGCGATCCTCAGCAGCAGGGGTGGTCTCCCGATCAGCAGCAGGGCAGCGAGGGCGAAGGATGCGCTGGCCTGGAGCAGGAAGAGGGGGCCGATGATGCGGATGAAGCGGTACCCGTCGGTGTAGAGCTGGGCGTGGATGTATCCGCTGGCGGCGAGGGTTACGGCGGTCGCCGCCCGCAGGATGGGGACGCGGAACCTTTGGGTGTTCATGCCAGCCTCTGGTCCTTGATGGCCAGTTCACGGTCGCCTTGGCGGTAGCCGACGCTGCGGATGCCGAGTGCGTCTCTGAGCTGCCTGGCAGGAACGACCTGGGGCGTGGGGGCGGGGGCGCGGCCCGGTTTGGGCAGGGGGTAGGCGGTGGTGGTGGCGGAGTGGAAGGTGATGTTGCCGTCTGTCTTGGTGAACAGCTGGTGGACGTGCCCGTTGAGACAGGTGACGGAGGAGAAGCGGCGCAGGAGGGCGATGACCTTGAGGGCGTCGTCGGTGCTCCAGCCCCACTGCGGGTACATGGCGAACAGCGGGATGTGGCTGAAGATCACGACGGGGGTGTCCGATGACAGTCCCGCCAGGTCCTTGCGGACGAAGTCGATCTGCGCGCTGCCGAGGTGCCCGAGTTTCTCCAGGCTCAGGGTGTTGACCAGGGCGATGAAGTGCACGCCGTAGGTGTCGAAGCTGTACCAGCCATCGCCGAGCGTGCCCATGCCGAAGGTCCGCCGGTAGGCGCGGCCTGCATCACCGATGGAGTCGTGCTCACCCGGCACGGTGAAGACACGGTCTGTCTTCATTCCCGCCATCATCTGCTTGACCTGGTCGAACTGCCCGGCCGTGGACAGATGGGTCAGGTCGCCGCTGTGCATGACGAAGTCCGGCCTGAATCCGAGTGAGTTGACCTGGTTGATCGCTTCGGTGAATGAGCCGGCCACGTCCATGTTCGCCGGGCCCTGGAACCCGATATGGCTGTCGGAGACCTGTACGAACCGCAGCGCACCGCTTCCCGATGCGACAGCCCCGGCGGCGGCCCCAGTGTTGATGTCCCGGGAGTCCGCGATGTGGCTGATCACCTCTCCACTGGCTACGGTCAGCACTACCGCGCCGCCGAACCACCCTGCGTGCCGGATGAGTTGACGCCGAGTCATACCGTGTTCGGTTTCAGGCTGACCCGCGTCGTCGGCCGATTCTCCGTCGTGACTGTCGTAGTAGTCGGTCATCAGGTCACCTCCACGGTGGCTGTCATGAACGGATGGATGGTGCAGAGGTAGGTGTATGTGCCGGGCTTGGTGAACGTGTAGCTGTAGGTGGCGTGGGTGGCCAGGGCAGCCGAATGCAAGGGGCTGCCCGATCCGGCGCTGGTGACGGTGTGGGCGTCGGTGTCCTGATTCGTCCACGTCACCGTCGTGCCCGCTTTGACCTTCAGCGTGGCCGGAGAGAATGCGAAGTTCTTGATCGCCACGGCGTTCCCGGTCACCGGCGCGGCCGCCGCGCCCGTGCTCGAGGGACTCATGGGCATGCTCATGCTGGGCATCGAGGAGGTGCCGGGAGCGGACCCCACCGCTTTCCCCGGCCCCGTGGCATCGGGCATTCCTGCCGTATGGTGCTGACCCGGACCGGGCGTGATGGCGCCGGCCCCGATGGACGAGGAATGCGACGACTGGCCGCATGAGCTGAGGAGCCCCAGCGCACCGGCAGTGGCAATAGCGGTGACGGCCAGCCCGGCCGCAGCACGTGATCGCCGACCTGGTGGGCGAAGGTTCAAGTACATGGTGTCCGTTCCTCACTGATCAGACGGAGACAGCAACTGCGCCGGCTCGGGCGCACGTCACCGCAGGGATGTGTGTGGTGGATGCCGCGTTCATGGGCATGCGTCCCTCAGGGGCCCAGCGAACGAGCATGGTGCTGCCCCGTGCCGGGCCGCCCGCCTCGGCGTGGCCCGCGCCACGCATCCGCCCTGCCACGCCACGATGACGCAGGCGGCTTGTGGCGGTTCCCCCGCGCAGGCAGCCGCGAGTGACTCGGGGCAGGTCGGCGTCACCCATACGGGTGATGCACAGACCGGCCCCGATGGAGCTCTGCCCCGGCGGTCGCGCAGCCCCCGATCGCTGTGCGTGGAGCCGTCGCCGTGGTGTGTGCAGGGCGCGGGCTGGGGCTGCAGGATGGCACCGGTTTCCGATGCGCGGGGGCGGGGTGAGCGTGGCCGGTGGCGAGAGCGTGTGCGTTGCATGTGCATTTCGGTCGCCTCTGTTCCATCCTTTGCCGCATGGGGAAGCGATGACGAGGTGCGCGTATGTCGGTTGTTGTCCGTCTCCACGGACGGTGAGGGTCCTGCGGTTCGGTGGATACACACCTTTTGTGAGACCTCTTGAGGTCGCCGCAGATCAGCCGACCCCCGGGCCCCACACACGCTTGATCCCGGCGGGGCCGTAACGCCCGGCAAGGAGGTGCCACCCGCGCCACTCGCAGAGCGTGACCTGTGCCGAGCTGCCCGTACAGGACAAAGCGGCGTATATACGCGATGATCGGCTTATGCCCTGGAGTTCCCGAAAACATGGTCCCAGGACCGATCCGGATCGCTCCGCGCACCGTGTCTCTGGTAGAGGGACCCTTTCGACCGTAGATGAGGAACTGCTGCGCACTCTGTACGCGGAGCACGCAGGCGCCCTGTTCCACTACGTGCTGCGACTGACCTCAGGAGACTGGCAATGGGCAGAGGACGTGGTGCAGGAGACACTGCTGCGAGCGTGGCAGCATCCCGCCGCGTTCGACCCCGCACGCGGCCCGGCTCGGGCATGGCTGTGTACGGTCGCTCGGCACCTGGTCATCGACGCCCACCGGGCCCGGCAGTCCAGGCCGGCCGAGGCCGGCGGCGATGTGCTGGAGCGAGCCGCCGAGAAGCAACCGGGCAAGGACGAGATCGAGCAGGCACTGCAGAGCTGGGCGGTTGCCGAAGCCGTCCGGTCGCTGTCCCCGGACCACCGCGCCGTCCTGCTGGAGACCTACTACCGGGGCCGGACCATGGCGGAGGCCGCGCAGGTGCTGGGTATCCCGCTGGGCACCGTGAAGTCGAGGACGTACTACGCCCTGCACGCCCTGCGGCTGGCGCTGCAGGAACGAGGGATCGAGCCATGACCGTGGCGGGCAGGAGGCGGCGACCATGAGTGCGGAGCACGACGCCCTCCGGCTGACGCTGGGAGGATACGTCCTGGGCACGCTGCCCTCGGCGGAAATGGAACAGGTGCGCGTCCACCTCGCGGCATGCGCCGAATGCCGGGCCGAACACGCCCAGCTGGCGGGATTGCCTGCGCTGCTGGCGACGGTGGCCGAAGCCGAAGCCTCGGGCCGGACGGTACCGACGGCCGACAGTGACCTGACCGACCGGCTGGTGGCACGGGCAGCCGAAAGCGCGCAGGGCTCCCTGCCCGAACAGCCCGCCGTGCCCGCGGCGTCACAGACGCCGGAGGGGGGTGTGCTGGAGAGGCTGCTCCAGCAGGCCGCGGCCAGGCGCCGCAAGTCTTGGCGTCTGCAACTGGCCGGGGCCGCAGTCTCGCTGACGCTCATCGCGGCAGCGGCCGGCGGCACATGGCTGGCGACCATCGGATCCGTCGGCAGTCAGGCGAGGCCGCCCGGGCCGACCGCGCCGACTGTCTCACGCACCTTCTCCGGAACCGATCCCACCACCGGCGTCACCGCCTCGGTGAAGGTCTCGCCCTCTGCCTGGGGCAGTGTCCTGCAGATCTCCGCCGGGGGGGCACCTGCGGGAATCACCTGTCGGCTGCAGGCGGTCGGGCCCGGCGGGGCCAGGACGGACGGCGCTACGTGGCGGGCAGGCGAGTACCCTCCCAGCACCACGATCCCAGGAGCGGTCGCCATGGCTCCGGGAGCCATCGAGCATTTTGAGATCCTCGCAGGCAACGGTCAGAAGCTGGTCACCATCCGGGCGTGAGGCCAGGCAATGGCGGTCATGTCACGGGACGGCCCGGACGCCCAGTGACATTGGTGGCGATTCTTGTTTAGCAGTAACCACGGGAGCGGTGCCTTCCGCGCCCGCGCCCGGGAAAGGAGCACACCGTGACCACACCCCTCAGCGAATCCCTCGAAGGCCGACGCGCTCTGGTCACGGGCGGCACCAAGGGCACCGGAGCCGCCATCGCCCGACGTCTCGCCCAGGCCGGCGCAACCGTACTGGTCACCGCCCGCAGCCGCCCCGACGACGTCGAGGAGAAGACGTTCATCACCGCCGACCTGTCCACCGCCCAGGGCGCAGCCCACGTCGCCGCCGAGGTGGACGCCCGCGTAGGAGGCGTCGACATCCTGGTCAACACCCTCGGCGGGTCCGAGGCGCCGGCCGGAGGGTTCGCGGCGCTCGCCGAGGACGACTGGGTCAGGGAGCTGAACATCAACCTGCTGGCCGCCGTCCGCCTGGACCGGGCACTCCTGCCGCACATGATCGCCACGGGCAAGGGGTCGGTCGTGCACGTCACCTCGATCCAGCGCCGTATGCCGCTGTGGAACGGCACCCTGGCCTACGCCGCCGCCAAGGCCGCCCTGACCACCTACAGCAAGGGCCTGGCGAACGAGGTCGCCCCGCACGGCGTCCGTGTCAACACCGTCTCGCCCGGCTTCGTCCAGACCTCAGCCGCCGACCACCTCGTCGCCCGGATCGCCCACGACGCGGACATCACCCAGGAAGCGGCCCTGGGCCGACTCCTGGACTCCCTGGGCGGCATCCCGCTGGGCCGGCCCAACCGGCCCGAGGAAGTCGCCGAGCTCGTCGCCTTCCTCGTCTCCGACCGCGCCTCGGCCATCGTCGGCGCCGAACACGTCATCGACGGCGGCACCACCCCCACCGTCTGAACCCGCCACCACCCCAAGGAGCGGCTTGCACGACAACCAGCCCCGCACCAGCACCCCGGACACACTGCCCGAGGTGATCACCTGCTACCTGAAAGCGCACCGCGGCCACGACATCGCCACCGCAATCACGGCGTTCACCGACCAAGCCACGGTGATCGACGACGGCAACACCTACGCGGGCACCGAGGCGATCGAGGCGTCGCTCAACCGATCCGCCACCGAATTCACCTACACCATCCACCTCACCCACGCCCAGCAGACCGACGCGACTCGCTACATCGCCACCCACCACCTTGAGGGGAACTTCCAGGGCGGCACCATTGATCTGCGCTACCAGTTCACACTCCGTGACGGCCTCATCGAACGCCTCGTCATCGAACCCTAAGTGCCCCACATAACCCGTTGCCGCCTATGCGAGAAGGCCGCTCGCCCCGGACCGCCGTTCCCAACCGCCGTGCACAGTCACCCAAACCTCCTGGCTGGCCAGCCCTTTGGCTCGGGAGCAAGGCACACCTGAGGAACCAACATGAGCAACTCCGAGGCCACCCCGAGCAGCGGGTGGGGACGTTCACGGTTCTGGCCGCAGTTCCGTGAAACTCATGGTCGAGTGAGTATCCGGATCCGGAGGAGCCGGAAGGACGCCCGGTTGTACATGCTCCTTTTGATC
>NZ_JBEYEW010000029.1:0-92739 GCF_040634095.1 Streptomyces sp. NPDC007205 | reverse complement strand
CCTCCGTGCGGTGCAGTCCTAGACAGCTCCACCACACCGGAGGTCTTCGCCATGATCAAGCCCCGCGGCTGTCAACAACGCTCGTGATCAATACAGCTAGAGCGTCTCCCCGCGACTGCGGGCGTTGGCGTACGCGGTCGCCGCCCTGAGCCGCTCGGCGGCGGTCGCGGTGCGCAGGGCTCCGGGTTCGGCGTCCCACTCGCGTCCCCCGCCATACGGTCTCAGCTGCACATAGGGCCCCTCGGCTCCCATGACGATGCCGAGCCTGCCCGTCCGGGTGTCCACGACATGGCTGCCGACAGCAGGCCTCTTCGACCACACGTCCTCCAACGTTCCTCCGCCTCCTCGACACACAGCGCCGCGCGGATGTCTGCGCCGCACCTACACCGTGCTCCCCTCCCCCTCGCAGTTTCACGCTTCGCATATCGAATGTGACTCTCCGCCACTACACTCAGCAGCAGCCTGCGCCCGCCAAGACAGACGACCATTCGTGTGCGCCGTCTTGACCGCCCTCACGCCCCCTCCTATGGTCGCGCTAACCGGACGTAGGACGTCGGACGTCGTATCTCCACCTCCCCCCAACGACTCGCTGGAGGACCCGTGCGCGACGACGCGGCCCCCGACCTGCCGGCGCCGCCGCACCGCCGGACGTTCCTGAGGTACACGGGTGCGCTGGGCGCGGCCGTCGTCGTGCCGTCCGTGCTGGCCGGCTGCTCCGCCGGGCCGGAGTCCACGAACGACACCGGAGGGGGCGGCAGCGCCAGGGACCGGACACTGACCGCCGTGATCGGCTACGGCAACGACGGCAGCTGGGATCCGACGCAGACGGCGTCGGCGTTCGCGATGGCCGCCAACAACCACGTCTACGAGGGGCTGCTGGACACCGACCCGATCACCCGGGTGCCGTATCCGGCGCTCGCCACCGAGGCGCCCACCGACGCAGGCGCCACCACCTGGCGGTTCACGCTCCGCCCCGGCGCGACCTTCCACGACGGCAAGCCCGTCACCGCCGACGACGTCGTGTTCGTCTTCGACCGGATCCTGGACCCGAGGACCCAGACGCTCGCCAAGGGTTTCTTCGCCGGCTGGCTCGGCGGCGTCAGGAAGGTCGACTCCCGCACCGTCGAGCTCCGTCTCAAGTTCCCCTTCCCCGACGGGCTTTCCCGGCTCACCCTGGCCAAGGTCATGCCGAAGCACGTCTTCGGCAGGCCCGGCGCCTGGGACGAGGCCGTCAGGGGGCTGGCCGTGGGCTCGGGACCGTACCGGCAGACCGCGCACCACCCGAAGTCCAACACCACCTTCGAGGCGTTCGCCGGCTACAACGGACCCCGCAGGCCGGCCTTCCGGCGGATGAACTGGCTGACCATCGTAGACGCCGCTGCCCGCGTCGCGAAGATCTCCGGGACCGGCGCCGGTGCGCAGATCGCGGACAACATCCCGTACGCCAACATCGCTCGCCTGGAAGAGGGCGGGCTGAAGGTCGCGGGCGGCACCGGGATGAACAACCTCTTCCTGATGTTCAACACCCGGCACAAGCCCTTCGACGACGTACGGGTGCGCCAGGCCCTCCACTACGCCATCGACACCGGGAAGATGGTGCAGGTGGCCCTGAAGGGACACGGAAAGCCCGCCTCCTCGTTCCTCAACGAGGGCAACCCCGCCTACCGGCGGGCCCGGACCGTCTACGACTACGACCCCGAGAAGGCGAAAGCCCTGCTCAAGGCCGCCGGAGTCAGCAACCTCAGGGTCAACCTCCTTGCCGTCGACGTCAGTTGGATCGTGGACTGTCTGCCGACCGTCAAGTCCTCCTGGGACGCGGTCGGCGTGCAGACGGCCCTCGCGCCGCAGGAGACCACCGCCGTCTTCACCAAGATGGACCAGAGGCAGGACTACCAAGTCGTCGCCGCCGCCTCCAACCCCAACCAGTTCGGCCTCGACGCCGATCTGATCATGCATTACAACTACGGGCCGCAGAACCTGTGGATGGGGTACACCCGGTGGGCCGGCGATCCCGTCGCCCAGCAGCTCTTCAGGGACATGGACCGGGCGGCCCGGGAGCCGGACCCGGCGAAGAAGAAGGCGATGATCCAGGACTGCATCGACGTCGTCGCCGAGCAGGCCGTGCTCTACCCGGTGGTCCACAACGAGCTGATGACGGCCTGGGACCCGCGCGAGCTCAGCGGGATAAGGGCACAGCCGTACCCCGGCATCAACCTCCTCCGGGCCGGCTGGGCCTAGCGGCATGACAGCCGTCGTACGCGTCCTCCTGCGGCGCATCGCCCTGCTCGTGCCGCTGCTGCTCGGGATCGTGCTGTTCGTGTTCCTGGTGATGCGGTTCTCGGACGTCGACCCGGCGTCCGCGTTCTTCCAGGGGGCGAATCCGACGCCGCAGCAGCTGCACGACTTCCGGGAGCGGAACGGGCTGCTCGACCCGCTGCCGGTGCGGTACGTGCGTTTCGTCGGCGCTCTGCTCCACGGCGACCTCGGCACCAGTGCCCTGACCCGGGCCCCGGTGGCCGACCAGGTCACCACCGCGCTGCCGCTCACCCTCCAGCTGACCTTCCTGGGCCTCGCCCTCGCGGTGGTGCCGGCGCTGGCGGGCGGGGTCACGGCGGCCGTGTACCGGGGCCGGTTCCCGGACCAGGTCATCCGGGTGGTCTCGCTGGTCGGGGTGGCCGCGCCCGGGTTCTGGCTGGCGCTGCTGATGATCCAGTACCTGGCGGTGGACCGGGGCTGGTTCCCGACCGGCGGTTACATCAACCCGGCCGACTCCGTCACCGGCTGGCTGCAGACCATGGCGCTGCCCGCCTTCGCGCTCTCCCTGCCGGTGGCCGCCCAGCTCACCAGGATCGTGCGCACCTCCGTCGTGGAGGAACTGGACAAGGACTACGTCCGTACGGCCGTCGGGAGCGGGTTGCCGCCCCGCGTCGTGGTCGGCCGGAACGTCCTCCGCAACGCCCTCGTCAATCCCCTGACGGTGCTCGGGCTGCGGGTCGGCTATCTGCTCGGCGGTGCCGTCGTCATCGAGACGATCTTCTCGTTGCCCGGCATGGGCAAGCTGATGATCGACGCCGTGCAGAACGGTGATCCGGCGGTCGTGCAGGGGGTGGTCCTCACCACGGCCACCGGGTTCGTCGTCGTGAACCTCGTGATCGACATCCTCTGCCTGCTCGTCAACCCACGTCTGAGGGCGGCCTGATGGTCACGCGTGCGAGCCTGGCCGAGCGGCTCACCCGGCCCGGCGGCGTCCGGCCGCGCGGATGGCGCCGGCTGCCGCTGCCGTCGAAGGCCGCCGTCTGCTTTCTGGCCCTCGTCCTGCTCGTCGCCGTACTCGCTCCTCTCCTCGCCCCGGACGACCCGCTCGACCAGCAGGACCCGGTCGGCGGCAGCGGGCATCCGTCCGCCGCGCACTGGCTCGGGCAGGACAGCCTCGGCCGGGACATCCTGAGCCGGCTGATGTACGGCGCCCGCTGGTCGCTGGCGATCGGGCTGGGCGCCACCGGGCTCGCCCTGGTCGTGGGTGCCGTCATCGGAGCGGTGGCCGCCACCTCCCGCAAAGCGGTCGACGAGACGCTGATGCGCTGCCTGGACGTGGTGATGGCGTTCCCGGGGATCGCGCTCGCGGCGGTGCTGGTCGCCGTGTTCGGCGGCGGGATCGGCGTGCTGATCTGCGCCATCGCCTTCCTGTTCACGCCGCCCGTGGCCCGGGTCGTACGGGCGAACGTCCTCGATCAGTACGGCGAGGACTACGTCACGGCGGAGCGGGTGATCGGCGCCCGTACCGTGCACATCGTGCTGCGGCACGTGGCCGTCAACTGCGCCGCCCCCGTGCTCGTCTTCTGCACGGTCCAGGTCGCCGAGGCGATCGTGTTCGAGGCGTCGCTGTCCTTCATCGGCGCCGGGGTGCGGCCGCCGGACCCGTCCTGGGGCAGTGTCATCGCCGACGGCAAGAACATGGTGCTGACCGGCGGCTGGTGGGCGACCGTCTTTCCGGGGCTGCTGATCCTGCTGACCGTACTGTCCCTGAACATCCTCTCCGAGGGCGTCTCCGACGCGTGGGCGGCACCGGCGCCCCGTGAGGTGGAGGCGCCTCAGGACCGGCTTCAGGCGCCGGAGCCCGGCAGCGGTGAGGTGCTCCCGCTGCCCGGACTCACCGAAGCGGCCCGGCGGCTGCGGTCCCGGGCCCGGCCCCGCCCCGCCTCGTCCGCTCAGCCGGTGCTCGCCGTGGAGAACCTCACCATCGGCTTCCCCGACCGGCACCGGGGCGTGGACATCGTGGCCGGGGCCGGCTTCGAGGTGTACCCCGGTGAAGTACTCGGCCTGGTGGGCGAGTCGGGCTGCGGGAAGTCGCTGACCGCGCTCACGGTCATGGGGCTGCAGCCGAGGGGCGCGCGCATCGGCGGCCAGGTGCGGTTCCGGCAGCGGGACCTGCTCGCCGAGCCGATGCGGGTACGGCGGCGGCTGCTCGGGCACGAGATGGCGATGGTCCACCAGGACGCCCTGTCCTCGCTGAACCCGGCGATGACCATCCGTGCCCAGCTCAGGCAGCTCGTCCGGCGCGGTGGGCGCCGCAGTCCGCGCGAGCTCATAGAGCTGGTCGGTCTGGACCCCGACCGCACCCTGCGCAGCTTTCCGCACGAGCTCTCCGGCGGCCAGCGCCAGCGCGTCCTGATCGCCATGGCGCTCTCCCGCGACCCGAGCCTGATCGTCGCCGACGAGCCGACGACCGCCCTGGACGTCACCGTGCAGGCCCAGGTGATGGAGCTGCTGCTGCGGCTGCGCGAGGAGCTGGGCTTCGCACTGGTCCTGGTCTCGCACGATCTGGCGCTGGTCGCCGACGTCACCGACCGGGTGGTGGTGATGTACGGCGGGCAGATCGTGGAGAGCGGGGTGACCGCCGACCTGGTGGCGGCACCGGCCCACCACTACACGCGCGGTCTGCTCGGCAGCGTGCTGTCGCTGGAGTCGGCCGGGGAACGGATGGCGCAGATCAAGGGGGTCGTACCGGGCCCGGCCCACTTCCCGGCGGGCTGCCGCTTCGCCGACCGCTGCCCGCTGGCGACCGAGGTGTGCCACGAGAGTGCCCCGGTCCTCGCCGGTACGGCCACCCACACGGCCGCCTGCCACCACCCGGCGGTACCCGTGGAGGACGAGGTGGTGCAGTGAACGAGGTGGTGCGGTGAACGAGGTGGTGCGGTGAACGAGGTGGTGCGGTGAACGCCGTCGTCGAGGTCCGGGATGTCCATGTGGTGCACAGGGCCCGCAGCGGCGGACTGCTGAGGCGCGACCGGGTGTACGCCCTGACCGGCGCCGGTCTCGCCGTGGCCGCCGGGGAGACGGTGGGCGTGGTCGGCGAGTCGGGGTGCGGGAAGTCGACGCTGGCCGGGGTACTGGTGGGCATTCAGCGGCCGATGTCCGGGACGGTGGCGTTCCAGGGCCGTGACCTGTGGGCGATGCCGCCCGCCGAGCGCCGGGCCACCGTCGGCGCGGGCGTCGGGATGGTCTTCCAGGACCCGTCGACCGCGCTGAACCGGCGGCTGACGGTGCGCCGGATCCTGCGCGACCCGCTGGACGTCCACGACCGCGGCACCAGGGCCGAACGGGAGGACCGGGTCCGGGAGTTGATGGCCCTGGTCGGCCTGGACCGGACCCTGGCGGACGTGCTTCCGGGACAGCTCTCCGGCGGGCAGCGGCAGCGCGTCGCCATCGCCCGTGCGCTCGCCCTGGACCCGGCCCTGGTCGTCGCCGACGAGCCGACCAGCGCCCTGGACGTGTCGGTCCGCGCGCAGATCCTGAACCTCCTGCTGGACCTGAAGGAGCGGCTCGGCCTTGCCCTGGTGTTCGTCTCGCACGACATCCAGACGGTACGGCGGATGAGCGACCGGGTGATCACCATGTACCTGGGCCGGATCGTCGAGGAGAGCCCGGCCGGCCGGGTCACTGACGCCGCCCGGCACCCGTACACGCGTGCCCTGTTCTCCGCCACGCCCGGTCTGCTGGATCCCCTCGAACCGATCCCGCTGACCGGGCCGGTGCCGTCGGCGACCCGGCCGCCGAGCGGCTGCCCGTTCCGCACCCGCTGCTGGAAGGCGGACGGGGTGTGTGCGCGGGTGATGCCGGACTTCTCGGCCGCGTCATGGCCCGGGCACCGCTACCGCTGTCACCATCCTGTCGAGGAGGACCAGTCGACTCGCGACCCAGCACGCCAGGAGCCCTGAATGACGTTCCCCACCCCGCTCACCGGTGTCGTCCCGCCCGTCTGCACGCCCCTGACACCGGAGCGCGAGGTGGACGTGCCCTCGCTGCTCAGGCTGGTCGACCATCTGGTGGACGCCGGGGTACACGGGCTGTTCCTGCTCGGGTCCACGTCCGAGGCCGCGTTCCTGACGGACCGGCAGCGGCGGCAGGTCGTGGAGGCGGTCGTCGGCCATGTGGGCGGCGGGCTGCCCGTCCTCGCCGGCGCGATCGACATGACCACCCCGCGCGTCCTGGACCACGTCAGGGCCGTGACGGCGGCCGGCGCGCAGGCCGTCGTCGTCACCGCCCCGTTCTACGCCCGCACCCACCGCTCCGAGATCGTCCACCACTACCGCCGGATCGCCGCCGCGTCCGCGGTGCCGGTCATCGCCTACGACATCCCCGTCGCCGTGCACACCAAGCTCCCCGCCGACGTGGTGCTGGGGCTGGCCGCCGACCGGGTACTGGCCGGGATCAAGGACTCCAGCGGGGACCTGGCCGCCTTCCGCGAGATCGTCACCGGCGCCCGCACGCACCCCGGGTTCAGCGTGCTGACCGGCTCGGAGCTGGTCGTGGACTCCGCGCTGGCGCTGGGCGCCGACGGAGCCGTGCCGGGGCTGGCCAACGTCGACCCGCACGGGTACGTCCGGCTGTACCGAATGTGCCGGGCCGGTGACTGGGACGGGGCGCGGGCCGAGCAGGAGCGGCTGTGCGCGCTGTTCGGGATGGTCGCGGCCGGGGACCCGGCGCGGATGGGCGGCAGCTCGTCCGCACTGGGCGCGTTCAAAGCCGCGCTGTATCTGCGGGGCGTCATCGACTGCCCGGTCACGGCGGAGCCGCAGGTGCCGTTGTCCGGGGAGGAGGTCGAGAAGGTGGGCAAGTTCTTGGCGGCGGGCGGCCTTCTCTAGCCGATCGTCACTCTGCGGAACTCCAGGGTGTCGTAGGCGCGGGCGGTACCCGTCTCGTACAGGACGCCGACCGTGCGGTGGCCGAGCTGGACCAGGTCGGAGTAGGCGGCGGGGCGGTCCGAGAGGGTGAGGAGCCGGGTGAAGGTGCGGCCGGCGTCCGTGCTCGTCCACAGGGCCAGGGCGCGGCGGGCGGTCGGTACGGAGGGCGCGGCGAACACCAGCGGGGCTCCGGGGCCGTGGAGCTGGAGGACGCTGCCCTGGACCATGGGGACGTCACTCAGCGTGGGCTGGGCGGCGTAGGGGCGGTCGAGGGTGGTGCCGCCGTCGGAGGAGTAGGTGTCGAGGCGGTTGCCGGGCGCGCTGCCGTTCTGGTCGCGGGCGCTGAAGTACACACGGCCGTCCGGGAGTTGGGCGGCGCTGGTCTCGTTGGTGTTGGTCACGCCGTCGTAGGTGGCGTCCATGGAACCGAGGTGCCAGGTGCGGCCGCCGTCGTCGCTGTAGAGGGCGTGACCGCCGTAGTACCTGGGTTCCCGGCCGGTGTCGGGGGAGCCGGCGGGCGGGGCTGCGGAGTGGTCGGCGGGGACGAGCAGGCGGCCGGGGTGCGGGCCCCGGGTGAGGACCAGCGCGTGGCCGGGGCCGGTGGCGTACCAGCGCCAGCCGGGCTGTTTCACCTGCGCGGTGATGTCCACCGGGGGCGTGAAGTGGCGGCCGTCGTCCCCGCTGCGCTGGACGAACACCCGGCGGCCCCGGTCGTCCGGGACCTCGCCGCGCATGATCTGTTCCTCCGTCACCGAGCCGCTGTTGCCGCAGGTCACGAGGATGACGGCACCGGTGCGGGGGTCCAGGACCGGCGCCGGGTTGCCCCGGGTGTCCCCGTGGCCCGGGGTCACCACCGTCAGCGGGCCCCAGGTGCAGCCGCCGTCGGTGGAGCGGCGCAGCACGACGTCGATGTCCCCGGTGTCGCCCGCGCTGTCGCGCCGGCCTTCGGCGAAGGCCAGGATCGTGCCGTCCCACGTCCTGACCGCGGCCGGGATGCGGTACGTGTGATAGCCGCCCTGCCCCGACACGTACGGCTCCGAGGAGACGCAGGCGGAGGCGGCGCGGGCAGGCGGACGGGTGGCGAGCGAGGTGAGGAGCGCGAGGGCGGTGAGCAGGGTGCGGCTCTTCGGTGTCACCCCTCCATGTTCCCCGGAACCACCGGTCCCGATTCGTCCCGGTGATCACTCATACGGGCGACGCCGAGACCAGCCGCTCGATCGGGCGATCCATGGGGCCGGCCCGGAGCCCGGCGGGTCAGGACGGGGTGCGGGCGGCGGCCAGCAGGCGGGTGACGTCGTCGGCGCAGATGGTCAGGGCCGCGCCGACCGTGGTGAGGGCGTCGCGTTCGGCGGGCGTGTAGGGGCCGTCGGCGAGGGCGATGCGGGCGGCCTGGAGGAGCAGGGACTCGCGGCCCGCCGGGGCGAGGTGCGGGGCGAGCGGGTCCAGGGCCTCGTGCAGCTCTATGGTCAGGCTCGTGCCGCCCTCGCCGCCGAGGACCCGGCCGGTGTCGGCGGCGAGGGCCTCGACCAGGGCGGCCAGCTGGTCCTCGGTGCAGCCGTCGAAGCCGGCCGCGCGCACGGCCGTGGCGGCCGTCTCCAGCGCTGTACGGGAGGAGGTGCCGCCCGCGGCGAGCACGGCGAGGGCGACGGTGTGCACGGCGTCGCGGAGCATCGCGGAGAAGCGGCGCGTGGTGGGGTGGTCGAGGACGTCGGTGCCGTAGTGGTGGCGGCAGGCGGCGCACTCCACGACCGGTCCGGCCGTGCCGCGCGGCAGCAGGGGCACCCCGAGCAGGGTGAGCCGGCGGCGCCCGGTGAGCCGCTGGTAGTTGCGGTCGCCGCCGCAGCCGGGGCAGAAGAACTCGCCGTCCCCGATCGGTGTCCATGCGGTGCGTGTGCCCAGGAAGCGCAGGGCCTGGCCGTCTCGTCCCCGTACTGGCAGCACGTCGCACCTCCGTAACCGCACGGCAACATCGCCGTGCTGGCGTGATGTTAGCCACATCACGGAGGTTGAGTCAGTACCCCGGAAGAGACCTGTCCGTGATCTGAGTGCGACGATGGCCGATAAACGACGGCGCCCTGACCGCCGTATACAGCGGTCAGGGCGCCGAAAGGCCCGGTCGGAGCGGTCAGCGGGCCGCGCGGTTCACCGCGGAGACGACGGCCTTCAGCGACGCACGCGTCGTGTTCGCGTCGATGCCGATGCCCCACAGGACCTTGCCGTCGATCGCGCATTCGATGTAGGAGGCGGCCTGCGCGGAGGCGCCCTCGCTCATCGTGTGCTCCTGGTAGTCCAGCAGGCGTACGTCGATGCCGATGGACTCCAGGGCGTCGAAGAAGGCCGAGATCGGACCGTTGCCGGAACCGGTCAGGACCGTGTCCTCGCCGTCGACCGTCGCCTCGACGGTCAGCGTGTCCACGCCGTCCGTGTCCGTCGTCGACTGGCCGGTCCTGACCTGGATGCGGCCCCAGGGGTTGTCCGGGTTCGGCAGGTACTCGTCCTGGAAGACCGCCCAGATCTCCTTCGGCGTGATCTCGCCGCCCTCGGCGTCGGTCTTCGCCTGGATGAGCCTGGAGAACTCGATCTGCATCCGGCGCGGCAGGTCCAGCTTGTGGTCGTTCTTCAGGACGTAGGAGATACCGCCCTTGCCGGACTGCGAGTTGACCCGGATCACGGCCTCGTAGGAGCGGCCGACGTCCTTCGGGTCGATCGGCAGGTAAGGCACCGCCCACTCGATGTCGTCGACGGTGACGCCCTTGGCCCTGGCGTCGGCCTCCATGGCGTCGAAGCCCTTCTTGATGGCGTCCTGGTGGGAGCCGGAGAAGGACGTGTAGACCAGGTCGCCCACGTACGGGTGGCGCGGGTGGACCTCCATCTGGTTGCAGTACTCCCACGTACGACGGATCTCGTCGATGTCGGAGAAGTCGATCTGCGGGTCGACGCCCTGCGAGAACAGGTTCATGCCCAGGGTGACCAGGTCGACGTTGCCGGTCCGCTCACCCTGCCCGAACAGGCAGCCCTCGACGCGGTCGGCGCCGGCCATCAGGGCCAGCTCGGCCGCCGCCACGGCCGTACCGCGGTCGTTGTGCGGGTGGACGGACAGGCAGACGTACTCGCGGCGGGTCAGGTTGCGGTGCATCCACTCGAAGCGGTCCGCGTGCGTGGAGGGGGTCGAACGCTCCACCGTGGCGGGCAGGTTGAGGATGATCTCGCGGCCGGGACCGGGCTGCCAGACGTCCATGACCGCCTCGCAGACCTCCAGCGCGAAGTCCAGCTCGGTGTCGGTGAAGATCTCGGGGCTGTACTGGTAGCCGAACTCGGTCTCCGGGCCCAGCAGTTTCTCGGCGTACTCCGTCACCAGCCGGGTGCCGTCGACGGCGATCTGCTTGATGTCGTCCCTGGAGCCGCGGAAGACCACGCGGCGGAAGACGGGGGCGGTGGCGTTGTACAGGTGGACGGTCGCCCGCCTGGCGCCCTTCAGGGACTCCACGGTCCGCTCGATCAGGTCCTCGCGGGCCTGGGTCAGTACGGAGATCGTGACATCGTCCGGGATCGCGCCCTCTTCCTCGATGATCGAGCGCACGAAGTCGAAGTCGGTCTGGCCGGAGGCCGGGAAGCCGACCTCGATCTCCTTGTAGCCCATCTTGACCAGCTGGTCGAACATCCGGCGCTTGCGCTCGGGCGACATGGGGTCGATCAGGGCCTGGTTGCCGTCACGCAGGTCGGTGGAGAGCCAGCGGGGGGCGGCGGTGATCCGCTGCTCCGGCCAGGTGCGGTCCGGGATGTCCACCTGCTCGTAGCGGCCGTACTTGTGGATCGGCATGGAACTGGGCTGCTGGCGGTTGGCCATGGTGCGTGGGCTCCTCAGGGTGTCCGGAGATCCGGATGTCCGGGTGGACGGCCGACGACGCAACGCCAGAGCTCCGCGGGGAGGGAGTCGGCCTTGTGACTACAGGCCCTCGCCGCGGCAGCTAAGGAGAAGCAGCCCGAAACGCATGATGCCTCGCAGCCTAGCCGAGCCGCCCCGGGCCCGGGGGACGCGTTTCAGTATGCGGGACCGCGACCACAAAAGGGACAAAAAGTGCGCTGCACCACATCGCCCTACCACACCGTCACACAGCGTGGCGCTCCCTGTCCTGGTATTTCACCAATCATGGTGGCAGCTAGTGACATCTCCATCACTGAGTGCGATGGTGCGGGACATGACGACCAACGGGGGCTTCGAGCCCGTCTTCTGCACGATCGTGCCGCCACATGTCCTCGACAAGCTCGCGCAAGCCGAGGACTCCGCGCTCTCCGGCCCGGCCCGCCGGTCCCTGGAGCACGACGCCCTCCAGCGCACCAAGCGCCGCCTGACCACGGTCATCGGCGCACCCTCCGTCGCCGCTCCCGCGGGTGCCGCCGCCGACCAGCCGCACCGCACCATCTACGACGCCCACCACACCCAGGACCTGCCCGGCACCAAGGTCCGCGAGGAGGGCTCCGACCCGGGCTCGGACGCCACCGTCAACCGCGCCTACGCGGGCCTCGGCGCCACCTTCGAGCTGTACCTCAAGGCCTACGGCCGCCACTCGATCGACGGCGCCGGGCTGCCGCTGGACGCCACCGTGCACTTCGGCGAGGGCTACGACAACGCCTTCTGGAACGGCGAGCAGATGGTGTTCGGCGACGGCGACGGCCAGGTCTTCCTCGACTTCACCCTCCCGGTCGACGTCATCGGCCACGAGCTGACGCACGGCGTCACCCAGCACACCGCGAACCTGGAGTACTTCGGCCAGTCCGGCGCGCTCAACGAGTCCGTCTCGGATGTCTTCGGCTCGCTGATCAAGCAGTACACGCTCGGCCAGACCGCCGCCGAGGCCGACTGGCTGATCGGCGCCGGGCTGCTCGCGCCGGGTGTCCACGGCACCGCGCTGCGCTCGATGAAGGCCCCGGGCACGGCGTACGACGACCCGAACCTCGGCAAGGACCCGCAGCCGGCGACCATGGAGCACTATGTCCGCACCGGCCGCGACAACGGCGGCGTGCACATCAACTCGGGCATCCCGAACCACGCCTTCTACCTGGTCGCGACGGCCATCGGCGGGCGCTCCTGGGAGAAGGCGGGACAGATCTGGTACGACGTGCTGACCGGCGGCGGCCTCAAGCAGGACGCGCTGTTCGCCGACTTCGCCACGCTGACGGTGAAGGCGGCCCGGGAGCGGTTCGGCGCCGGGGACGAGCTCCAGGCCGTGCAGAAGGCGTGGGAACAGGTCGGCGTGCGGACGCTGTAGTACTGCGACGCCGGAGTACTGGACACTGGGCCCATGCGGATTGAAGTGAGGCGCACGGGCGGTTTCGCGGGCATCGAGCGCCGGGCCGAGGTGGACACCGCGGGCCGGCCCGACGCCTCCGCGTGGCAGGCCCTGGCCGAACGCGTCCTCGCGTCCGGCCAGGGCACCGCGCCCGCCGGCGTACCGGACGGCTTCCGGTACGAGATCACCGTGGACGGCCGCACGGTGTACGCGGCCGACCCCCGACTCAGCGAGGAGGAACGGGAGTTGGTCTCCCGGGTGCTGAAGGAAGGCGCGTAACCACCGGTTTCCGCCGGGGCGTTGACTTCTGTTACCGGGGGTAAGGATGATCCGGCCATGGCGACTGACGCAGGCGGCCCGATACCCCGTTTCCCCGAGGGCTTCCTGTGGGGTGTCTCGACCTCGGCCCATCAGATCGAGGGCGCGGCCGGGGAACGCCAGCCATCGGTGTGGGACGTGTTCACGGCCGAACCGGGGCGGGTGAAGGACGGCTCGACGGCGGCGGTCGCCTGCGACCACTACCACCGCTACCGCGAGGACGTGGCCCTCCTCGCCGGCCTCGGCGTGGACGCGTACCGCTTCTCGGTCTCCTGGCCCCGGGTGAACTCCCCCGGTGGCCTCGACTTCTACGACCGCCTGGTGGACGAGCTGTGCGCGGCGGGCGTACGGCCGGTGCCCACCCTCTTCCACTGGGACCTGCCCGCCAGTCTGGACTGGCTCCAGCGGGACACGGCGGCCCGGTTCGCCGACCATGTGACGGCGGTGGCCGAGCGCCTCGGCGACCGTGTGGGCAAGTGGATCACCCTGAACGAGCCCGCCGAGCACACCCTCCTGGGCCATGCCCTCGGCGCCCACGCCCCCGGCAGGCGGCTCCTGTTCGACGCGCTCCCGGTCGCCCACCACCAGCTCCTCGCCCACGGTCTCGCGGTACGGGCCCTGCGCGCGGCCGGGGCCGGGGACGTCGGCATCGCCAACTCCCACGGCCCCACCTGGCCCGCCTCCACCGAGCCGGCGGACGTCGAGGCGGCCGGTTTCTACGACGTCCTGCTCAACCGCCTGTTCGCCGAGCCGGTCATCCTCGGTCAATACCCCGACGGCATGGCCGCGTTGATGCCGGGCGACGTGCAGGAGGACCTGAAGGTCATCGCCGAGCCCGTCGACTGGTACGGGATCAACTACTACGCGCCCACACGGGTGGGTGCACCCGGCGGCACCGACAGCGAGTACGGCGGTCTGGCGCTGCCCGCCGAACTGCCCTTCTCGGTCCGGGAGATCGCGGGCCGCCCGGTGACCGACTTCGGCTGGCCGATCGTCCCGGAGGGCCTCACCGAGCTGCTGTGCGGCTTCCGCGAGCGGTACGGCGACAGGCTCCCGCCGATCGTCATCACCGAGAACGGCTGCTCCTACGACGGCGTCGACGACCAGGACCGCATCGCCTACCTGGACGCCCATCTCCGCGCCCTGCACACCGCGCTGGAGGCCGGCGTGGACGTACGCGGCTACTTCGTGTGGTCCCTGATGGACAACTTCGAGTGGGCCGAGGGGTACGCGCGCCGCTTCGGCCTGGTGCACGTGGACTACGGGACGCTGAAACGCACCCCGAAGGCCTCCTACCACTGGTTCCGGGACCTGCTGCGGGCCCAGAGATGAGCACGGCCGGCGGCCCGGCCGACGCTCCGGCCGCCGCCCTGGCCGAGCCCGTCGCACCCGTCGGCCGGGGCTGGACGGCAGCCCTCGCACTGGCCAACGGGGCGATCTGGGTCGGCTGGTTCGGCCCGCTGCAGATCCTGCTCGCCTCCCAGGCGAAGGACTTCGCACCCGGCACCGGGATGACCAAGGAGACCCTGCTGGCCTGGGTGACCGGCGCCGGCGCGATGGTCTCGCTGCTCGCCAACCCGCTCTTCGGCGCGCTGTCCGACCGTACGACGGCCCGCCGGGGCCGCCGTACGCCGTGGATCGTGGCCGGGGCGGCGGGCGGCGCGGTGTCCCTGCTGCTGCTCGCGCGGGCGGGCGGGGTGTGGTCGATGGCGGTGGGCTGGTGCCTGGTGCAGCTCACGCTGAACGCGGCGTTCGCGGCGGTGACGGCGGCGGTACCGGACCGGGTGCCCCGGCTCCAGCGCGGCGCGGTGGGCGGCTGGCTGGGGGCGGCGCAGATCCTGGGCGTGGTCGGCGGCACGGGCCTCGCGACGGCGGCAGGCGGGATCGGCGCCGGGTACACGGCCTGCGCGGTGTGCGCGGCGGCGGGCGTGCTGCCGTACGTCCTGCGGTTCCCGGATCCGCGGCTGGCGGAGACCGACCGGCCGGCGTGGTCGTGGCGGTCGTTCCTGGCGGGGTTCTGGCTGAGCCCGCGCCGCCACCCCGACCTCGGCTGGGCCTGGCTGACCCGCTTCCTGATCAACCTCAGCAACGCGATGGTGCTGTTGTACCTGCTGTATTACCTGCGCGACCGCCTGCACCGCCCCGACCCCGAGCAGGACGTGCTCGTGCTGACGGCGGTCAACAGCCTGACGCTGGTGGCGACGGTCGTGGCGGGCGGCGTCTGGTCGGACCGGGTGGGCCGGCGCAAACCGTTCGTCGTCTGGTCGGGCGTGCTGATGGCGGTGGCGACGGCGGCCCTGGCCGGCTGGCAGACCTGGCCCGGCGCGATCGCGGCGGCGGCCGTCCTCGGCGTCGGCTTCGGCGTGTTCACCTCCGTCGACTTCGCGCTGATGACGGACGTCCTGCCGAAGTCACTGGACCGGGGCAAGGACCTGGGGGTCATCAACGTGGCCAACGCCCTGCCCCAGGTGGCCGCCCCCGCGCTGGCGGCGCCGATCGTGACCTACCTGGGCGGCTACCGGGTGCTGTACCTGGTGGCGGCGGTGATCGGGCTGGCGGGGTCGGTGCTGGTGGGGCGGATCAGGGGGGTCGACTAGGCCCTGTCGTCAAATTCCCGCCTGCCAGGCGCCGCCGGACAGGCGGGAATTTGACGACAGGGCCTAGGTGGCTCAGAGGACTCCGGCGTCGCGGGCGGCCCAGACGGTCGGGTAGAGGGGCCGGAAGCCGAGGTCCCGGCGGATCCGCTCGGTGGACATGATCCCGAGCCACGGGTCGGGGTCGGTCCGGGCGTACATGTCGGCGGGCACCTCGACGCCGTTGAGCCGGTGCAGGTCGACCGCCGTGACGGGGGCGTCGTCGGCGATGTTGTAGACGGGCCCGCCGGCCCCCGGCGCGTACAGCAGGCGCAGCAGCCCTTGGGCGACGTCGGCATGGTGGCCCATGTGCAGCCGCTGGGTGGACGCCCAGTGCGCCGCCCACCGCAGGGACTGGGCGAGATGGGGATCGCCCTCGCCGTAGACGAAGGGCAGCCGGGCGATGCGCACCTCCATGCCCTCCAGCGCGAGCAGCTCCCGTTCGGCCGCCGCTTTGGACTCGGGATAGGCGCCCCACATCGCGCCGCCGGGCTGGGTCTCGTCCTCCTCGGTCAGCGGGCGGCCCCGCCCGACGCCGTACACCAGCCCCGTGCTGACCTGCACGAAGCGCCGCACTCCGGAGGCCACCGCGGCCCGGCCCAGGGCCACGGCCGCGTCCCGGTTGACGGCCCAGGCCTCCTCGTCCGGCACCCCGCGGAAGGACGCCGCGACGTTCACGACCGCGTCCACCCCGGCGAGCGCCTTGCCGAGCACCTCCTCGTCCCGCAGATCGCCGACGGCGACCTGGGCGCCCAGCTCCGCGAAGGCCTCGCCGCGCGCCGCGTCCCGCACCATGACCCGTACCTGCTCGCCCGGCCGCCGCTGCGCCAGCAGCCTCGGCACGAAGCGCCGGCCGACCTGTCCCGTCGTGCCCGTCACCAATGTCAGCATCTTCTGCTCCTCTCGACCTGGTGCCACCACTGTCGACCGGGGCCGCGGCGGGCGGGAGAGACCTCCCGATCAGGGGACCGGCACTCCCTGGATAAGCCCTGCGCCCTGCCGCACCCTTGAGGGGTGAACCGAGCCGAACTCGCTGACTTCCTGCGCCGCAGCCGTGCCCGCCTGGGCCCGTCCGATGTGGGGCTGGCCGCCGGCGCCCGCCGCCGTACACCGGGCCTGCGCCGAGAGGAGGTGGCGGCGTTGGCCGGCATGTCGGTCGACTACTACACGCGCCTGGAGCAGTCGCGTGGCCCGCGCCCGTCCCGCCAGATGCTCACGGCACTGGCGCGGGCGCTGCGCCTGAGCGAGGACGAACGCGACCACCTGTTCCACCTGACCGGCGAGGAGCCCCCGCGCCGCGAGGCGGCGTCGAGGCATGTCCGCCCCGGCCTGCTGCTGGTCCTCGACCGACTGCACGACCACCCTGCGCAGGTGGTGACCGACTGCGGCGAGGTGCTGGCACAGAACGCGATGGCCAGGGCACTCGTCGGAGACGTGATGTCCCGCCCGCCACGGGAACGCAACCTGACCCGCCTGTTCTTCCTGGACCCCGCCGTGCGGGAGCTGTTCCCGCCCGAGGACCGGCCGGAGCACGCGCGCGGGCACGTGGCGAGCCTGCGCGCGGTGGCCGCCGCCCGCCCCGACGATCCGGAACCGGTCGCGCTGGTCGCCGAACTCCGCTCGGCGAGCGAGGAGTTCGGCCGCCTGTGGGAGGAACACGAGGTGTCCCTGCGGCGCCCGGGCACCAAGCGCTTCCAGCACCCCGTGGTCGGCCTGCTGGAGCTGGACTGCGAGGTGCTGCTCAGTCACGAGTACCACCAGCTGCTGATCATCCACACGGCCCGCCCCGGCACGGAGTCCCACGAACGGCTCCAGCTGCTGAGGGTGGTGGGCTTGCAGGACATGACCCCCCAGGGGGCCTAGCTCAGAACCCCAGCTTGCGCAGCTGCTTCGGGTCGCGTTGCCAGTCCTTGGCCACCTTGACGTGCAGGTCGAGGAAGACCGGCGTGCCGAGCAGCGCCTCGATCTGCTTGCGGGACTTGATGCCGACCTCCTTCAGGCGCTTGCCCTTGGGGCCGATGATGATGCCCTTCTGGCTGGGGCGCTCGATGTAGACGTTGGCGTGGATGTCCAGGAGGGGACGGTCCGCGGGACGGTCCTCGCGCGGGAGCATCTCCTCCACGACCACGGCGATGGAGTGCGGCAGCTCGTCACGGACCCCCTCCAGCGCGGCCTCGCGGATGAGTTCCGCGATCATGACCTGCTCGGGCTCGTCCGTCAGATCACCCTCGGGGTAGAGCGCGGGACCCTCCGGCATCAGCGGGATCAGAAGGTCGGCCAGCAGATCCACCTGCTGGGCACCCACCGCCGACACCGGCACGATCTCCGCCCACTCGATGCCCAGGTCCTTGCCGAGCTGGTCGATGGCGATCAGCTGCTCGGCCAGGGCCTTGGAGTCGACCAGGTCGGTCTTGGTGACGATGGCGACCTTCGGGGTCTTCCTGATCCCGGCCAGCTCCTTGGCGATGAAGCGGTCACCGGGACCGATCTTCTCGTTCGCCGGCAGGCAGAAACCGATCACGTCCACCTCGGCCCACGTCGTCCGCACGACGTCGTTGAGCCGCTCACCGAGCAGCGTGCGCGGTTTGTGGAGCCCCGGGGTGTCCACCAGGATCAGCTGGGCGTCGGGCCGGTGCACGATGCCCCGTACCGTGTGCCGCGTCGTCTGCGGCTGGTTCGCGGTGATCGCCACCTTCTGCCCGACCAGAGCGTTCGTGAGGGTGGACTTGCCCGCGTTGGGCCGGCCCACGAAGCAGGCGAAACCGGCGCGGTGGACGGCCTCGGCCGGCTGCTCGGATGACTGGGTACGAACGCTCATGCCGTTCATTGTCCCTGATCCACGAGCCGGCGCTGTACCAGCGATGCCCCACCGGCGCCCACCGCCCCCTCAGCCCTGTGACGGCTGGTCCTTACGGTGCACGCCAGGACGGCATACGATCACGGCGTCCTGGGCCACGGCGCCCGGTAAACCACTCCGTCCTCACCGGCACCAGCACGCAGAAGGTCGACACCCAGGCATGAAGCTCATCACCGCGATCGTCAAACCGTACCGGCTGGACGAGGTCAAGACCGCCCTGCAGGAGCTGGGCGTGCACGGTCTGACCGTGACCGAGGCGAGCGGCTACGGCCGGCAGCGCGGCCACACCGAGGTGTACCGGGGCGCGGAGTACCGGGTCGACCTGGTGCCGAAGGTGCGCATCGAGGTCGTGGTGGAGGACGCGCACGCCGACGCCGTGATCGACGCGATCGTCAGCGCCGCGCGGACGGGGAAGATCGGGGACGGGAAGGTATGGGCCGTACCCGTGGAGACGGTCGTCCGCGTGCGGACCGGCGAACGCGGCCCCGACGCGCTCTGACCAGCAGCGCCCCGGTCGCCACGCCCGCGACGAACACCAGCGCCGCGACCAGCCACGGCAGCGCGAGGAAGGAGGCGCTCGCCGACTGCCGGGTGCCGGGCGCGCTCGCGGTCAGCGTCACGTCCGCCCGGTCGAGCTGGGGCGCACCGGACCAGGTCTCGGTGAGCCGGACCCGCTGTCCCGGCAGCAGTTCGGACGGCAACCGGGTCAGCTCGCGGTCGAGCAGCGTACGGCCGAACAGCCCGCGCGCCTTCAGTTCCACCTTGGGGTCGAGGGTGACGTTGCCGGTGTTGCGCAGGGTGTAGGAGACGGTCGCCGTGCTGTCGCCGAGGCCGGGGACGAGCGGCTGGTGATGGCTGATGTGCACCTGCCCGACGGAGAGCGCGGGCAGGGTGGGCCCGCCGACCCTCAGATAGACCCGGGCACCGACGGCCCGCTGCACGCCGAGCGCGAACCGCCCGCTGCCGGGGTCGATCTTCTCGTCGAGGGCGACGAGGGCACCCGGGTGGTCACCGGGCTCGGCCTCTTCCGGGACGTGCAGCGTGAACGGCACGGTGACGGTCCTGTGCCCGGGCACGGTGATCCGGGACCTGGCGGGCTTCGCCCAGGCGCCCACCCCGCACATCCGTTCCTTCAGCGTGCGTACGGCGAAGCCGCCGTCCCTGGGCGTGTTGTAGGCGTCGGCCGCGTAGAGCCGGAAGGTGAGCGGCGTGCCGGTCCTGTTCTGGACGGCGACCTTGTCGGTGAGGGTCTGGCCGGGGTCGGCGGAGAGGTAGAAGGAGGGCCGCGCGGCGACTTCCGAGGCGACCGGGTAGACGGACCAGCTGCCGTTGTCGGCGGCGTGGGCGGGTGTGGCCTGCCATGCCAGCATCAGGCCCAGGAGGAGGACGTACAGCTTGCGCATGGGTGCGGACCCCCGCGGACGAGAGAAGAGAGACGAGAGACTGGGGAGAGACTGGGGGCGACTTGGGGGGCGACTGGGGGGACGGACGAGAGACATGGGAACGGGCGGGTGCGGACGCCCGTACGCTCAGGTGAGCGTCAGCGTGAGCACGCCGGAGTACGCGCCCGGAGGTGTGAACGCCGGTACGTCCAGGGAGAGTCCGGCGTCGACGGTGAACTCACCGCCGGTGAGCGTGCCGTCGGAGGTCGACGCCAGGGTCGCTCCCGAGCTGCCCAGGGTGCCCGCCGAACCTGCCTTGCAGGTGCTGGGGCTGCCCGGCTTGGTCGCGCAGGCCGGGGTCCAGCTCAGCCTGCCCGCGTCGACCTTGCCGCCGGGGCCGGTGAAGTCGGTGACCTTGCCCGTCAGTGACCAGCCCGCGGGCCCGCCTCTGAAGTCCTGCACGGTCACGGTCTGGAGCTTGCCCGTGGAGGCCCCGCCCTTGCCGAAGCCGACCGCCGACAGCGCGACGGAGTCCCCGGCCTGGGACATGGACAGCGTGCCCGCCTTGACGGTGGTGGTCAGCTTCTGACTGCCCGGCGGGACGGGCGAGTTGTCGTTGACGACATAGGCGGCCGGTCCGGCCCCCTTGTCCGCGGTCCAGGAGCCGCCCTCGTAGGCCACGATCCCGGTCGTCGTCCTGTCCTTGACGACGAGGGAACCGCTGAAGGAGCCCTGGGCGTTCGCGGTCACCGTCGCGGTGTCCGCGGTCTGGGTGCCGCCGGACCGCCCGGCCAGCGTGACGGTCGCGCCCGGAGTGAAGTGCGTACCGCTCACGGTGACACTGGCGCCCGGGTCACCCGAGGCCGAACTCAGGGAGATGGCACGGGTGTTGGCCGGGGTGCCGTCGGTCGCCGTCACGGTCTGGGACACCGGGGCGGGCGGGTTGGTGACCGTGCAGGGGGTGTCCAGCTCCATGATGTAGCTGGTGTGGATGTTGTAGTCGCCGGGCGAGAGGGTGATCTGGCCGGCCTTGGTGACGGTGAACGTCCCGGTCATGGAGAAGGACGGGAAGGCGGCCTTCCCGGGCACCGGCGGGTTCTTCCTGGGTCCCGCGACGGTCACGTCCCCCGTCTGCGCGCCACCGAGGGTGACCTTCCCGGTCGGGGTCATGATGTCGGCCGGCAGGGCGAGGTCGGTGGGGTTGCCCGCGGCGGCGGTGACCACGGTGTAGGTCACGGTGACGGTGTCGCCGACCTTGGGACTGGCATTGTCCACGGACACGCCGGCGGTCGTGGTGCCGTCGATCGGCGGCAGGCCCGCGACGGCGGGCGGGATGCAGTGCGTGGCGAAGTCCACGTTCGCGCCGGCGGCGCCGGCCGGACAGGCCAGCGCGCCGCCCGTGGTGACCGCGAGCGCGGTCGCCCCGAGCAGTGAGCTCCAGCGCCACCGTCGGGATCTTCGTGGTCTTGGGGGTGTCGAACCCATGGGGCCCCCTCCTGAGGGTTGCGGGCGCAGCGGCTCGTCTGCGCCGACAGGGGGCATTGATGTGGAGCGGGGGTGAGAAGTCAATGGAGATGCCGCAGAAAACTGACGGATCATCAGTTTCTGCGGCATCCGGAACAGATCGCTCGGTTCGGTCGGCCGAAGGGATCAGTCGAACACGAAGGGGCCGGGCGCCTGCGGACCGCTCGCGGTGCAGGTCACGGTGACGCCGAAGATCACCATCTTCAGCGAGCCACCGTAGGCGTCCAGGCTGTCACCGGAGGCGACGGTGCCGGGGAGCGGGCCGACGCTGACCGCGTCGCCGGTGTTCATGGCGGGGTTCTTCGTCCCGCTGAACACGACGGAGCCGCCGCCGGCCCTGGCCAGGGTGAGGGTGGAGGAGATGGAGTCCTGGGCCACCGCCACCGGTGCGGTGATGGCGGACGAGGTGAGGGTGATGGTGGCCGAGGTGCCGCTCTGGGTGGCGGTGAGCGTGGCCGCGCCGCCGCCGAAGATGCCGCAGCTCGCGGTGATGGTCGCCGACTGTGGGGTGACGGCGGCCGCGGTGGGCGCGAAGGCGAGTCCGGTGACCGCGAGGGCCCCGGCGACCAGCGCCGCACCCGTTGCCGTGCGCTTGCGTCTCATGGGGATCCGCTTCCCTTCCCTGTGGGGAGTGCCATGTGGGGGGACGCCGACGGGCGGGGGGCCTGAGCAGGCGGTACGGCACACTGCGCCGGCGGTGCGGATCTGACGGCCCGTCGGAAGGTACGGCTCCATTGACGCGCAGGAGCACAGCCGCAACAAGGTTGAATTCCAGCCGACCTGCCGTTCGGCCGGTACATCCTCAACGGGCCGGGACCGCCACCAGACCGGCACCGGCCGGGCCGGCGGCGGGACCACCAGTCGAGGGGGCGGAGCCCCCTGGGGCGTCAGGCGGCGGGGGCGGTGAGCCGGACGACACCGTCCGGCGAGGCCAGCAACACCGGCGTCCCCGCACCCCCCAGATCGGCCACCGCAGCCAAGTCCTCGTCCGCCAAGGACTCCGCCTCGCTGACCACCGCCGCCGCCTCCAACGACGTAGCCCCCGACGCCACCGCCATGGCGACGGCGGTACGCAGCGCGCTCAGCGTCAGCGAGGGCAGCGAAACCGCCCCGGCGACATACGTACGCCCGGTCTCGTCCCGTACGGCCGCCCCCTCCGGCACACCGTTACGGGCCCGCACGGAACGGGCCAGGGTGACGATCTTGCGGTCCTCGGGATCAAGCGCGTTGCTCTCGGTCATGCCCTGAGCATACGAAGCCGCGCCCGCCGCCCCGCCCTTCACCCCGCCACGGGGTACATCGCGCCCCGCCGGCCGTCCGGAGAGGCGAGCCACTCCAGCTTCGCTGCGGTGTTCGCCTCCTCCAGCGGCGTGTGCAGCACGATCATCAGATCGGGCCGGGCCGGCACCTTCATCGCCGTCGACTCCACGACCAGCAGCCCGGCCAGCGGATGGTCCAGCTCCTTGCGGACCTGCCCCTGCTCCTCGACGTCCCGCTCGGCCCACAGCGCCACGAACTCCGGACTGCGCTCGCTGACCTCGGCGAGCACCGCCCGGAACCCCTCGTCGTCCGGCCGGGCCGCGGACGCGGCCCGGAACTGCGCCACGACCGTACGGGCGTTCCGCTCCCAGCTGTGGCACCGCGACCGGTACAGCGGATCGGTGAAGAAGTCGACGAGACAGTTCTGGGTGATGTCCGGCCGCATGCCGAGCACGATCGCGGCCGCGTCGTTGTACATCACGCAGTTGTAGTACAGGTCCATGATGTGCGCCGGATACGGCATCCAGGTGTCGATCAGCCGCTGCAGCCCGTCGCACATGTCCCGCTTGCCCTGCACCACTTCGGGCGCCGGCGGGTTCAGCCCGGCGAGCAGATACAGGTGCCGGCGCTCGGCGTCGCTCAGCCGCAGCACCCGCGCCACCGCGTCGAGCACCGACGGCGAGACGGAGATCTCCCGCCCCTGCTCCAGCCACTGGTACCAGGAGGCGCCCACCCCGGCGAGCACGGCGACCTCCTCCCGGCGCAGCCCGGGCGTACGGCGCCGACCGCCCCCGGCGGGCAGCCCGGCCTCCTCGGGGCTGACCCGGGCCCGCCGGCTCATCAGGAACTCGCGCAGTTCGTTGCGCCGTTCACTCCTCGTCGCCCCCGCAGCAGGCACGTACCGCTCCTCCCCCGTTGTGTCTGGTGGTGCCACCACCACCATAAGTTCCGACTCCCCATGTTTCTTCCGCCGGCCGCAAGCTCGTGCCATGGCGATCGACACCACCACCCAACCCACCACCCCCACGGGCACCTCGCTCGACACCCCCCGGCCGCCCCGGTTGTCGACGCGTGACAAGCTCGTCCTGTTCGTGCTGTGCGCGGCCCAGTTCATGGTCGCGCTGGACTTCTCCGTCCTCAACGTGGCCCTGCCCGACCTCGGCACCGACCTCGGTATGAGCCGCTCGGCGCTGCAGTGGGCGGTCACCGCGTTCGCGCTGCCCTCCGGCGGCTTCCTGCTCCTCTTCGGCCGCATCGGCGACCTGTACGGCCGCCGCAAGCTGTTCCTGACCGGCCTGGCCCTGTTCGGCGCGGCCTCGCTGCTGGCGACCCTGGCCTGGGACCCGGCGTCCTTCCTCACCGGACGCGCGCTGCAGGGCCTCGGCGCGGCGGCGATCGTCCCGACGGGGATGTCCCTGCTGACCACCACCTTCCCGGAGGGCCCGGCCCGGGACCGCGCGCTCGGCATCTCCGGCACGCTGATGTCGCTGGGCTTCACGGTCGGCATGATCGCGGGCGGTGTGCTGACGGACGCGCTCGGCTGGCGTTCCACCATGGCCCTGCTGACGGTGTTCGCGCTGATCGTGCTGCCGCTGGCCCCGGGTCTGCTGCCGGAGTCGCGCACCCCGCAGGGCCCGCGTCTGGACGTGCCGGGCGCGGTCGCCGTCACCACCGGTCTGCTGTCCCTGATCTACGCCCTGTCCACGGCCGCCGACCACGGCTTCGCCCGCCCGGACGTGATCACCACCCTGATCGCCGGCCTCCTCCTGCTGACCGCGTTCGCGGTGATCGAGTCCCGCTCGACCGCGCCCCTGGTCTCGCTGCCCATGCTGCGCCGCCGCACGGTCGCCTGGGGCAACGTGGGCGGTCTGGTCACCTTCTCGATGATGTCGACGGTCATCTTCGTCCTGACCCTGTACCTGCAGGAGATCCTGCGCCTGTCGGCGTTCGAGACGGGCCTGGTCTTCGGCGTCCAGGGCGTGCTGTCGGTCGTCGCCGGCACGCTCGCCCCGAAGGTGATCGGCCGCTTCGGCGCCCGCCGCACCCTGGTCGGCTCGCTGACCGGGCAGGGCGCGCTGATCGCGGCCCTGCTCCTGCTGAACGCCCACACCTGGTCGGTCTGGCTCGCCACCGCGGCCGTGTCCCTGGCCAGCATGTGCCACCTGGGCGCGATCATCTCCTACGGCCTGACCGTCACCTCCGGTGTGCCGGACGAGGAGCAGGGCCTGGCGACCGGTCTGGTGACCTCCACCCAGCAGGTCGGCATCACCATCGGCATCCCGCTGCTGGGCGTCCTGGCCACCGCCTCCGGCGACCTGCTCAGCGGCGTCCACACGGTCGTCGCCCTGGACGCGGCGATCGTCCTGGCCACCGCCGTCCTGGTCGGCCTGGGCCTGCGCCGGGGTCGGTCCAGGGTCTGAACGATCTCCCTCCGCGCGGCCGTGTGCACCACACGGCCGCGCGCGCCGTTGACCAGCGGGAGGTAGGGCGCGACGTGCCCGCACTCGACCCCGGCGTCCAGCCAGGACCTGAGGCCCTCGGGCCCCCGGTAGGGGTGTCCATGAGGTTGTTGCCCTGCACGGTCGCGACCCCGGTGAGCAGGGTCAGCGGCGTGATGACCGCGGACATGTCGGAGTAGCCGACGACCCGGGGCGCAGGGGGTGCGGATATCGCGTGGTCATGCCCCTGATCCGACAGGACGCCCGTGCCTTGGGGCAACGCCGTTACGGCCGGTCCAGCCGCAGCCGCTCCGTCCTCGGCAGTCCGGCGACGACGAGGTCGTACGAGTCCTCGATCAGCTCCTTCACCAGCCGCTCGGACAGTGCGCCGTCGACCGTCACGGTGTTCCAGTGCCGCTTGTTCATGTGGTACCCGGGGACGATCAGCCCCTCGTGCTCCCCGCGCAGCCGTAGCGCGTCCTCCGGGTCGCACTTGAGGTTGACCGTCAGGGGCCGCGCGCCCAGCTCGGCCAGGGCGAACATCTTGCCCAGCACCTTGAAGACCGAGGTCTCCGGGTTGAACGGGAAGTCCTCCACGGCCGCGTTGAAGGACAGGCAGAAGGCGCGCAGTTCCTCTGGGCTCACTCGGGCCTCTCCTCGTCCTTCCCGGCGGGCTCGACCAGGACCGTCACGATCTTGTTCCGGCGGCCGGCCGCGGCCTCCGCGGTCAGCTTCAGCCGGCGCTCGTCGGGCAGTTCGACCTCTGCGGACGCCCCCGCGATGGGGACACGGCCGAGGGCCTTGGCGAGCAGTCCGCCGACCGTCTCCACGTCCTCGTCGTCGTACTCCTCCAGGCCGTACAGCTCGCCGAGGTCGGTGATGTCCAGGCGGGCGGTGACCCGGAAGCGGTTGTCACCGAGGTCCTCGACCGGCGGGAGTTCACGGTCGTACTCGTCGGTGATCTCGCCGACGATCTCCTCGAGGATGTCCTCGATGGTGACGATGCCGGCGGTGCCGCCGTACTCGTCGATGACGACGGCGACGTGGTTGCGTTCCTTCTGCATCTCGCGCAGCAGGTCACCGGCGTTCTTGGTGTCGGGCACGAAGACGGCGGGCCGCATGGCGGTCGAGACCAGGTCGCTCTCCGCGTCGCGGCTGATGTGGGTCTTACGGACCAGGTCCTTCAGATACACGATCCCGACGATGTCGTCCTCGCTCTCGCCGGTGACCGGGATCCGGGAGAAACCGGAGCGCAAGGCGAGGGTGAGGGCCTGCCGGATGGTCTTGAAGCGCTCGATGGTGACCAGGTCGGTGCGCGGCACCATGACCTCACGGACGAGCGTGTCCCCGAGCTCGAAGACCGAGTGCACCATGCGGCGCTCCTCGTCCTCGATCAGCGACTCCTGCTCGGCGAGGTCGACCAGCGCACGCAGCTCCGCCTCGGAGGCGAAGGGGCCGCGCCGGAAGCCCTTGCCGGGCGTGAGCGCGTTGCCGATGAGGATCAGCAGGGAGGGGATCGGGCCCATGATCCTGGCGAGCGGCAGCAGCACGTACGCGGACACGGTCGCCGTGTTCAGCGGGTGCTGGCGGCCGATGGTGCGCGGCGACACACCCACGGCGACGTACGACACCAGCACCATCACCCCGATGGCGACCATCAGGGCCTGCCAGGTGGCGGCGAACTCCTGCAGGCAGGCGTATGTCACCAGGGCCGCGGCAGCCATCTCGCAGGCGACGCGGACCAGCAGGGCCACGTTGAGGTAGCGGGTGGGGTCGGCGGCGACCTGGGCGAGCCTGGCGCTGCCGCGCCGCCCGGACTTGACGGCCTCCTCGGCGCGGAAGCTGGAGACCCGGGCGAGGCCCGCCTCCGCGCAGGCGGCGAGCCAGGCGACGACGACCAGCGCGATCGCGCCGACCACGATCTGCGGAGACATACGGCCCGCTTACGAGACGGTCGGCGCCGGGGACGGCCCGGTCAGCCCGCGCTCGGCCCGCCACCCGTCCACGATGGCCGCCTGGAGCCCGAACATCTCGGCCTTCTCGTCGGGCTCCTCGTGGTCGTACCCGAGCAGGTGCAGCACGCCATGGACGGTGAGCAGCTGCAGCTCCTCGTCCATGGAGTGCTGGGTCGGCGCTTCCTCGCCCTGCTTCCTGGCGACCTCGGGGCAGAGCACGATGTCACCGAGCAGCCCCTGCGGCGGCTCGTCGTCGTCCTTGGACGGCGGCCGCAGCTCGTCCATCGGGAACGACATGACATCGGTCGGACCCGGCAGATCCATCCACTGGATATGGAGCTGCTCCATGGCGTCGGCGTCCACGACGATCACCGAGAGCTCGGAGAGCGGGTGGATGCGCATCCGCGCGAGCGCGTAGCGGGCGATGTCGAGGATCGCCTGCTCGTCGACCTCGGTGCCGGACTCGTTGTTGACGTCGATCGACATGGTCGTGCTGGTCTACTTCCCCTTGTGTCCGGCCTTGCCCCGGCCCTGCACCTTGTGCGCGCCGTTCTGGGTGCCGTGCTTGCTGTCGTAGCTCTCGTACGCGTCGACGATACGGCCCACCAGCTTGTGCCGTACGACATCGTGGGACGACAGCCGGGAGAAGTGGACGTCCTCGACGCCTTCCAGGATCTCCTGCACCTGCCGCAGACCGCTCTTGGTGCCGTCCGGGAGGTCGACCTGGGTCACGTCACCCGTGATCACGATCTTCGAGTCGAAGCCGAGGCGGGTGAGGAACATCTTCATCTGTTCGGGGCTCGTGTTCTGGGCCTCGTCCAGGATGATGAAGGCGTCGTTGAGCGTGCGGCCACGCATGTAGGCGAGCGGCGCGACCTCGATGGTCCCGGCGGCCATGAGCCGTGGAATGGAGTCCGGGTCGAGCATGTCGTGCAGCGCGTCGTACAGCGGGCGCAGGTAGGGGTCGATCTTCTCGTAGAGCGTGCCGGGCAGGAAGCCGAGCCGCTCACCGGCCTCCACGGCGGGGCGGGTGAGGATGATCCGGTTGACCTGCTTGGACTGCAGGGCCTGCACGGCCTTGGCCATGGCCAGGTAGGTCTTGCCGGTACCGGCGGGCCCGATGCCGAAGACGATCGTGTGCTTGTCGATCGCGTCGACGTACCGCTTCTGGTTGAGGGTCTTCGGGCGGATGGTGCGCCCGCGCGAGGACAGGATGTTCTGCGTCAGTACCTGCGCCGGGGTCTCGGGCCCGTCGCTCGTCCCGTTGTCGCTCGCCTTGAGCATGGCGATCGAGCGTTCCACTGCGTCCTCCGTCATCGGCTGCCCGGTGCGGAGCACCAGCATCATCTCGTCGAACACGCGCGAAATGAGGGCGACGTCGGTGGGGTCGCCGACCGCGCTGATCTCATTGCCCCGGACGTGTATGTCGGCCCCCGGGAAGGCCCTCTCGATCACGCGCAGGAGGGAGTCGCCGGAACCCAGTACGGTCACCATGGGGTGCTGGGCGGGGACGGTGAACTGCGCTCTCGCCTGCTCCTGCGCGGGGGTGGTGTGAGCTGTGGGTGTCTGTGTCATGGGCCGGCGCTGAAGGCCTGCGCTTCCTCCTTCTCACGGCCGCGTAGCTGAGGGCGGCCTCGCGCTTCCAGGGTACGACGGTGCACAGACAAGCCCGTAGATGTTTTCCGAACGGGGGCCCGGAAGGCGGAGCCCCCCGTACATCAGCCGGACCGGCGGAACCCGATGGTCGGAACCGCTCGCCTCAGCGGCCAGGGCCGGTCCACCTCCTCCGGCACCAGTCCCTCGAGAAACCGGTACCTGTCCAAGGCCGCCGGCTCCTGCCCCGGTAGGGACTGCACCCGCCGCCACCACGCCCCGATCTCCGACCACCCCGGCGCGGACAGGGACCCCCCGAACTCCTGCACCGACAAAGCCGCCGTGAGCCCGGCGAACGCCAGCCGGTCCGCCAGCGGCCATCCCGCCAGCGACCCCGTCACGAACCCGGCGACGAACACATCCCCCGCTCCCGTCGGATCCAGCGCCTCCACGGCGATCGCCGGCACGTCCGCGGCCTCCCCCGTCCGCCGGTCCACCGCATAGGCCCCCTCCGGCCCGAGCGTCACGACAGCCACCGGCACACACTCGGTCAGGGCGTGCGCGGCGAGCCGCGGACAGTCGGTCCCCGTGTACCGCTTCGCCTCCTCCGCGTTCGGCAGAAACGCCTCGCAGTGCTCCAGATCGGCGAGTCCGGCCAGATCCCACGCCCCGGTCTCGTCCCAGCCGACGTCGGCGAAGATCCGCGTGCCCTTCCGTGCGGCCTGCGCGATCCACGGCGCCCGCGTACCGGGCGTCAGGGAAGCGACGGCCGCACGCGCGCGGGGCGGGCGCGCCGGGGCCCCCTCCGCACCGAACACGGCCTGCGGCGGCGGCTCGTGCCCGTGGGACACCATCGTCCGCTCACCCTCGTACGCCATGGACACCGTCACCGGCGAGTGCCAGCCGGGCACGGTCCGCGACGCCGACAGATCGATGCCCTCGCCCTGTTCGAGCACGTCCCAGCAGTACTCGCCGTAGTGGTCGTCCCCGAAGGCCGCGGCGAGGGAGGTCCGCAGTCCGAGCCGGGCCAGGGCCGTGGCCATGTTGGCGACCCCGCCGGGGCTGGAACCCATGCCCCGGGCCCAGGACTCGGTGCCGCGCACGGGCGCCGAGTCCAGGCCGGTGAAGATGATGTCGAGGAAGACCGTGCCGGTCAGGTACACGTCCCAGGGCGGGTCACCGGGCGCGCGCAGCGCGGCGAGCGGGTCGATCTGGGGCCGACAGCGCGCGGCCTGGGTGAGGTGTTCCGGTTCCTCTCCGGTGAGAGTGTGCGACGGGGTCACGGTGCGCTCCCTGGCGTGGTGCGGACCTGGCCAGTGTGCACCACGTGCCGCGCCGCACAGGCGGTTACCAGCGGGGCATCACCGGTTGCCGCCAGCCCGGTTCGGCCGCCCGCATCGCCGCCGCGTCGTCGCGGTCCCGCAGCGAGCCGTCGTCCTCGGCCCACCGCCGGTGCAGCCGGGCCAGCTCCTCCCGGTCCAGTTCGACGCCGAGGCCGGGGGCGTCGGAGACCACGACCCGCCCGCCATGGAACGCCGGCCGCTCGGTGAGGACGTCCTCGGACTGCCAGGGGTAGTGGGAGTCGCACGCATGGTGGAGGCCGGGGACCGTGGCCGCGACCTGGGTCATCGCGGCGAGGCTGATGCCCAGGTGCGTGTTGGAGTGCATCGAGACCCCGACCCCGAAGGCGGCGCAGATCGCGGCGAGTTGCCGGGTGTTGCGCAGCCCGCCCCAGTAGTGGTGGTCGGCGAGCACGACCTGCACGGCGTCGCGCGTGAAGGCCTCCTTGATCTCCCCGAAGGCGGTCACGCACATGTTGGTGGCGAGCGGGACGCCCGCCCGTCGCCCACCACCACCCTTGTCCGAGGCGCTTCGCGCCGCCCCTCTCAATTCCGCCGACACCTCGGCCATCGCGGCCGTACCGAGCGTCGGGTCCTCCAGGTACTCCAGGACGTCCCCGAGTTCGGCCGCCACCTTCAGCGAGGTCGCCACCGACCAGGCGCCGTTGGGATCGAGGCGCAGCGGATGCCCGGGGAAGGCCCCGGCGAGGGCCCGTACGGCCGCGATCTCCTCATCGGGCGCGAAGACACCGCCCTTGAGCTTGAACGACGTGAACCCGTACCGCTCCTTGAACAGCCGCGCCTGCGCCACCACCCCGGCCGGGTCGAGGGCGGCCCCCCAGTCGTCCGGCTCGCAGGCCACGCCCTTCGGATGGCCGGCCCACTTGTAGAACAGATAGGCGCTGTACTCGACGGCGTCGCGCACCTTGCCGCCGAGCAGCGCGTGCACGGGCAGTCCGAGTGCCCTGCCCTGGGCGTCCAGGCAGGCCACCTCGAAGGCGGACAGCACCGACAGCCGCAGCTTGTCGGCGCTCTGCACCCCGCGCAGCCCGCCGGCGTCGGCCTCCGCCTCGACCCGGGACTCGTCGACGCCGAGGTCGATCGCGAACAGCCCGTTCACATCCATGACCGAGCGTCCGGTGAGCCGCGCGGCCAGCGGGCGGGCCAGTTCCAGGTACTTGGTGTCGCCATAGGTCTCGCCGAGCCCGGTGGTCCCGTCGGCGGTGACGATCTCCACGATCAGCCGCGGGGTGTACGGCTGGTGCACGCCCTGGGTGTTCAGCAGCGGCGGGTCGGCGACCAGGACCGGCGTCAGCCGCACCTCGGCGATGGTCAGGTCACGGGTCACAGGGAGGCTCCCACGAGGTCGAGTCCGGCGGCGAGCAGCGCCCTGAGGTCGGCGAGGTCGGCGGGCGCGGGGTCGGTGAGCGGGGCGCGTACGGGTCCGACGCGCTGCCCCCGCAGCCGGGCCGCCGCCTTCACCAGGGACACGGCGTATCCGGGGGCGCGGTCGCGGAGTTCGACGAACGGGACGTAGAACTCCCGCAGCAGCTTGTCGACGGCTGCGTGGTCGGCGTCCCGCAGGGCGGCGAAGAAGGCGCCGGCGATCTCGGGGGCGAAGGCGTGCACGGCGGAGGAGTAGGCGGGGACGCCGACGGCGGCGTAGGCGCGGGCCTGGATCTCGGCGGTGGCGGCGCCGTTGAAGAAGAGGAAGCCGTCGGGGGCGGCGAGGGTGAGGCGCTGGAGCCGGTCGAGGTCGCTGTGGCCGTCCTTGAGGCCGATGACGTTCGGGATGCGGGCGATGCGCCGCAACCCTTCGGCCGTGTAGGCGACTTGGCCGCGCTGGTAGGCGATCAGCGGCAGCCGGGTGCGGGCGGCGAGCCGCTCCACCTGGGCGGCGAGGCCCTCCTGCGGGGCGTCGACCAGGTAGTGCGGCAGCACGAGCAGCGCGTCGGCCCCGGCCTCCTCGGCGATCCGCGCGAACCGGGCGGCCTGCGCCCAGCCGTACCCGGTCCCGGCGACGACCGGCGCCTCTCCCGCCGCCGCCTCGACGGCGACCCGGACGACGGTCCGGTACTCGTCCTCGTCGAGCGAGAAGAACTCGCCGGTGCCGCAGGCCGGGAAGACGGCACCGGGCCCGGCGGCGAGCCGGTCGGCGACATGGGCCCGGAAGCCGTCGGGGTCGAGGGAGCCGTCGTCGTGGAACGCGGTGAGCGGGAAGGACAGCACTCCGCGCGCCATCCCCTCCCGCAGCCGCCGCGCCACGCCCCCGGGACTCGGATCGCCGCCCACCTGACCATCTCCCCTTATGAAGGACGTCCACGTACAGGAACAGAGGCTAGATACGCGAACGAAGACCGTCAATGGCAGCCCGGGACGGGAGACGAGGGCCGGCAAGGGCAGCCCCGCCCGGCGCGGCTACGACACCGTGTCGCCGAACTCGTACGCCTCCACCTCGGCCAGGTAACGGGCCCGGCGCTCCTCGTCGTCCTCCAGGAAGGAGGCGAGGAAGGAGTTGCGGGCCAGCTCGCGCAGCCGGTCCCCGGACAGGCCCAGGGTGCGGTGCACGGCCGCGAAGT
Source organism: Streptomyces sp. NPDC007205 (assembly GCF_040634095.1). Lineage (NCBI taxonomy): Bacteria > Bacillati > Actinomycetota > Actinomycetes > Kitasatosporales > Streptomycetaceae > Streptomyces > Streptomyces sp. NPDC007205. The sequence continues at coordinate 60,385 of NZ_JBEYEW010000029.1, read as the reverse complement.
TGTCGCCCGCGTATCCGCCGAAGTACGCCGGGTCGTCGGAGTTGACCGTGCACAGCAGGCCGGCGTCGAGCATGGCGGGGAGGGGATGGCCGGCGAGGGTGTCGATGGTCCGCAGGCGGACGTTGGACAGCGGGCACAGGGTGAGCGGGATCCGCTCCCGCACCAGCCGCTCGACCAGCTCCGGGTCCTCCATGCAGCGCAGCCCGTGGTCGACGCGCTCCACGCCGAGCACGTCCAGGGCCTCACTGATGTACTCCGGCGGCCCCTCCTCACCGGCGTGCGCGACGCGGCGCAGCCCGAGTGCGGCGGCGGCCTCGTACACCTCACGGAACTTCACCGGCGGATGCCCGACCTCGGCGGAGTCCAGGCCGACCCCGGTGATCCGGTCCAGGTACGGCCCGGCGGCCTGCAGGGTCTGAAGCGCCGACTCGGCGGACTCGTCCCGCAGGAAGCAGAGGATGAGCCTGGTGGAGATGCCGTGGTTCTGCTCGCTGCTGCCGAGCGCCCGCCACAGCCCCTCCACGACCGTCCCCATGGACACGCCCCGGGCCAGATGGGCCTGCGGGTCGAAGAAGATCTCCGCGTGCCGCACGCCCTGCGCGGCGGCGCGGGCCAGGTAGGCGTTCGCCAGGTCGGCGAAGTCCTGCTCGGTGCGCAGGACGGCCATCAGCTCGTAGTACAGGTTCAGGAAGGACTGGAGGTCCTCGAACCGGTAGGCCTTGCGGAGCGCGTCCGTGTCGGCGTACGGCAGCTCGACGCCGTTGCGGGCGGCCAGCGCGAACGCCAGCTCCGGTTCCAGAGTGCCTTCGATGTGGAGGTGCAGTTCTGCTTTCGGGAGGGGCATCAAAGCATCGTACGGATGTTTTATCGCCGTTTCGGAACCGGTACCCGCTGCAGATCGTGCGCCACGGTCAGCTCCCCCTCGAAGCCGGCCGCCCGCGCCTGCCGTTCGAACTCCTCGGGTTCGGTGTAGCGCTGGCTGAAGTGGGTGAGGACGAGGTGCCGTACGCCCGCGTCCCGGGCGACCGCCGCTGCCTGGCCCGCCGTCAGGTGGCCGTGCTCCACGGCGAGCGGGGTGTCCTCGTCGAGGAAGGTCGACTCGATGACGAGCAGGTCGCAGCCCTCCGCGAGGACGTGGACGCCGTCGCAGAGCCGGGTGTCCATGACGAACGCGAACCGCTGCCCGCCCCGCACCTCGCTGACGTCCTCCAGCGTCACGTCCCCGAGCCGGCCCTCGCGCTGCAGCCGCCCCACGTCCGGGCCCTTGATCCCGTGCGCGGCGAGCCGGTCGGGCAGCATGCGGCGGCCGTCGGGTTCGATCAGGCGGTAGCCGTAGGACTCCACCGGATGCGACAGTCTGCGGGCCTCCAGTGTGTACGAGGAGGTCACCGCGAGGACGCCGTCGGCGGCGACCGGTTCCTCGGTGAGGCGGACCGTCTCCCGGTAGGCCGTCGCGTAGCGCAGACGGTCGAAGAAACGCTGCCCTGAGCGCGGATAGTGCGCGGTGACCTCGTGCGGCACCTGGTCGAGGTTGATCCGCTGGATGACGCCGGCGAGGCCGAGGGAGTGGTCGCCGTGGAAGTGGGTGACGCAGATCCGGTTCAGGTCGTGGGCGGCGACCCCGGCGCGCAGCATCTGCCGCTGTGTGCCCTCGCCGGGGTCGAACAGGATGCCCTGCCCGTCCCACCTCAGCAGGTAGCCGTTGTGGTTGCGGTGCCGGGTCGGGACCTGGCTGGCGGTGCCGAGGATCACCAGTTCACGTACGGACACCGTGACTTACCCGGGGGGCCACTGCATGCCACGGCCGCCCAGGACGTGCGCGTGGGCGTGCCAGACGGTCTGACCGGCGCCGCTGCCCGTGTTGAAGACGGTGCGGTAGCTGTCGAGCTTCTCCTCGTCCGCTACGGCCTGGGTTTCGGCGAGCAGGTCCGCTGCGAGTTGCGGTGCGCCCCCGGCGAGGGCGGCAGCGTTCTCGTAGTGGGCCTTGGGGATCACCAGGATGTGGGTGGGGGCCTGGGGGTTTATGTCCCGGAAGGCCACGGTCGTCTCGGTCTCGCGGACGATCGTCGCTGGGATCTGCCCTGCGACGATCTTGCAGAACAGGCAGTCGTCCTGCGGTTCGCCTGCCATGCGTGTGCCTCCTCACGCTGGTGATCGATACCGGTGCATCGTAGTCGTATCAGGCGGGCATTCCCGGCGGGGTTTTCGCGGGCCGCTCCTCCAGTGCCTCCAGCGCGAGCCTGATCGCCTCGTCCAGCTGCGCATCCGTGCCGGATGCCCAGTCCTGTGGGCGCTGTACGACCTCCACGTCCGGGTCCACCCCGTGGTTCTCGACGTCCCAGCCCAGCCCCTCCAGCCATATCGCGTACTTCGGCTGGGTGACCAGGGTGCCGTCGATCAGGCGGTAGCGGCTGTCGATGCCGATGACGCCGCCCCAGGTGCGGGTGCCGACGACCGGGCCGATGCCGAGGGCCTTGATCGCCGCGTTGACGATGTCGCCGTCGGAGCCGGAGAACTCGTTGGCGACGGCGACGACCGGGCCGCGCGGGGCGTCGAGGGGGTAGCTGGTGGGGCGCATGCCGCGCGGGAGGTCCCAGCCGATGATGCGGCGGGCCAGCTTCTCGACGACGAGCTGGGAGGTGTGGCCGCCGCGGTTCTCGCGGACATCGACCACCAGGCCCTCCCGGGCGACTTCGACGCGCAGGTCGCGGTGGATCTGGGCCCAGCCGGGGGCCTGCATGTCGGGGACGTGGAGGTAGCCGAGGCGGCCGTCGGAGGCCGCGTGGACGTGGGCGCGGCGGCCGGCCACCCAGGCGTGGTAGCGCAGGGGTTCCTCGTCGGCGACGGGGATGACGACGGTGTGGCGGGGTTCGCCGCCGCCCGCCGGGGAGATGGTCAGTTCCACCGGGTGGCCCGCCGTGCCGACGAGCAACGGCCCCGGTCCCGTCACCGGGTCGACCGGGTGGCCGGCGACGGCGATGATCGCGTCGCCGGGGCGGACGGCGACTCCGGGCGCGGCGAGCGGGGAGCGGGCGTCCGGGTCGGAGGTCTCCGCGGGCAGGATCCGGTCGATGCGCCAACTGCCGTCCGCGTGGCGGGAGATGTCGGCGCCGAGCAGACCGTGCCGGGGGCCGCCGGAGGGGCCGCCGGAGGGGATGACGTAGGCGTGCGAGGTGCCGAGTTCGCCGTGCACCTCCCAGAGGAGGTCGGCGAGGTCACTGTGGGTGGCGAGGCGGGCGAGGAGGGGGCGGTAGCGGTCGAGGACGCCCGTCCAGTCGGCGCCGCCCAGGTCGGGGCGCCAGAAGTGGTCGCGCATGAGGCGGCCGGTCTCGTCGTACATCTGCCGCCACTCGGCGGCCGGGTCGAGGGTCTGCCGGACCCGGGCGAGGTCGACGGTGACGCTGGTGTCGCCGTCGTCGTCGCTGCCGGTACGGCGGTCGCCGGGGACGACCCGGAGCCGGCCGTCGCTCCACAGCAGCACGCGTTTGCCGTCGCCGCTGACCTCGAAGTGGTCGGCGTCGGAGGCCAGGTGCTCCAGGCGGCGGTGGGCGACGTCGTAGCGCTCCAGCTCGGTGTGCGGGTCGGGGTCCTCGGGGTGGGCGCGGGCGGCTCCGAGGACGCCCTGCACGGGGTGGCGCAGCCAGAGCACGCCGTCCTTGGCGGCGCGGAGCGTGGAGTACCGGCCGGCCTCCACCGGGAAGGGGACGATGCGGTCGGCGAGGCCCTCGGGGTCGATGCGGGTGGCGGGAGTGCCCTCGCTGTCGGGGGTCTCGTCCTTGTCGGGGGTCTCGAAGGGGCGGCCGTGGCGTTGCGGGCCGAAGGGCGAGGGGGTGGTGGCGGCCAGGGTGATCAGGTGCGGGCGGGCGCCGACCACGAAGGCGAGGTCGAAGACGTGCTCGTCGTAGACCGGGTCGAAGGCGCGGTTGGAGAGGAAGGCGAGGTGCTTGCCGTCGAGGGTGAAGGCCGGGGCGTAGTCCTGGAAACGGAGCGGGGTCGCCTCGGTGACCGAGAGGTCGGTGGTGTGGGCGATGCGCAGTTGCGAAAGCGGGCGCGGCCCGGGGTGGGCCCAGGCGAGCCAGGCGGAGTCGGGTGAGAAGGCGAGGCCGGAGACCTCGCCGTCGTCGCTGCGGTCGACCTCGCGGACCTCGCCGGTCTCCCGCTCGACGAGCAGCAGCCGCCCGTCGTGCGCGGCTACGGCGGCCCGGCTGCCGTCGGGGGCCATGGCCAGCTCCAGGACCCGGCCGAGCTGTCCGGCGGCGAGACGGCGGGGCGGGGCGCCCGGCACCGTCCCGGTCGCGGGGGCGAACTCCAGGGCGTCGTCGCCCTCGGCGTCCGTCACCCACACCACCCACTCCTCGCCCTCGGCGCGGAAGGCGCGCGGCATCCGGGCTCGGACGCCGGGGGTGGCGGCGAGGGCGCGGGCGGGTCCGGAGCGGTGGGTGACCCAGTGGATCCCGCCGCGCACGCACACGGCGCTGCCGCGCGCGGTGTGGTCGGGGGAGGCCTCGCCGAACCAGCGGGAGGCGTTCACCGGGCGGGGGCGCAGGTCGATCCGGGGCCCGCCGAGGCGCACGTCCAGCCGGCGCGGCTCGGCGGCCTCCAGATCGTCGAGGAGCCACAGTTCACCGGCGGAGGCGTAGACGACCCGGCTGCCGTCACCGGACGCGTGCCGGGCGTAGAAACCGTCGAGGGGGGTGTGGCGGCGCAGGTCGGAGCCGTCGGCGAGGGAGGAGTACAGGGCGCCGGTGCCCTCGTGGTCGCAGAGGAAGGCGATCCGGTCCCCCGCCCACACCGGCCACTCGATGTTCCCGTCGAGGTCCTCATGAAGCCGGACGAACTCCCCGCTCCCCTGCCGGTCGATCCACAACTTGCCCGCCGTGCCGCCCCGGTAGCGCTTCCAGTGGGCGGCCTCGCGGCCCATCGGCGCGGACAGCAGCACGGTGGCCGGACCGGAGGCCACATCGCCGACCGGGCCGTACGGCAGGGTCTCGGCGGGTCCGCCGTCCAGCGGGACGGCGTGTGCCCAGCTGTGCCGGAAGCTGTGGCGGCCGTGCGCGCCGAGCGCGAGCACCCGTCCGTCGGCGGTCCAACCCCTGACCTCGGTACGGCGGTTGCCCCAGTACGTCAGCCGGTCGGCGGGTCCGCCGTCGACGGGGGCGACATGTACCTCGGGCGCGCCGTCCCGGGTGGAGGTCCAGGCGAGGTGCCGGCCGTCGGGGGATATCCGGGGCGTGGTCACCGGCCTGTTGTCGGCGCTGATCCGCCAGGCCCGGCCGCCGTCGAGCGGCGCGAGCCACACGTCGTCCTCGGCGACGAAGGTCACCAAGTCGCCGTGGAGGTGGGGGAATCGGAGATAGGCAACACCCTGAGTCACCCCGTCACTGTACGCAGTGACCGGCGTACCCCGCTCGCGGTTCCGGTCACTTGCCCTGCACGGGCCAGCAGGTGGGGTCGCCCTTGCACCACAGGGTCCGGGTGACGGTGACGGTCACGGTCGGCCGACCGCCGCCAGGCCGATAGGTGGGCGGCCGGTACGTCGGCCCCGGCGTGGCGTCGCAGTCGCCGAGCCCATCGACATGGAACACCTGTCTGCCGCCGACCTTGGCCGTCAGATCGCCGCGCACACACGCCCCGTCGACGGCCTTGGTCACCTTCCCCGTGACGGTGATCTTCCGCCCGTCCCTGGTCGCGCCCCGGCAGTCGACGGAGACGACGGTGCTCTCACTCGGCGAGGGCGTCTTCCCCGCCACGCGTCCGCCGTTCCCGTGGGTGCCGGTGCAGGTGAGCCAACTGACGTCGACATGCTGCCGCTTGAGCCTGGCGGTCGCGGTGGTGCCGGTCGTGTAGGCGGCGGAGGCGGAACTGAGATCAGTGGGCTGACACGCCACGACGGCCCCACCGGCCACCACGACCAGCCCGGCCACGGCCACGACCCGCACCCCGCGTCGATTCCCTCGCAAAACCCCCATGCAGGGCAGACTGCCACCGGCCCGGACACCGGGGAAGACCGCATACGGCCACTCACCCGTTCGGGGCTCGGAGCGCATCTCGCCCCCGACGGAGCGCCTAGGCCCTGTCGTCAAATTCCCGCCTGCCCGGCGGCGTCTGGCACGCACTCCCCCAGAGGGGGGACCCCCAGCCGCGTTGCCGAACCGCCCACGTGGCTCCGCCACGAGGGCGCTCCGGCGCCTTGCGATCGCACGCACCAGACGCCGCCGGGCCCGCCTTACGGGCGGACGACGGGAATTTGACGACAGGGCCTAGCCGCGCAGCAGCAGCCACTCCTGGAGTTCGACGAGGTTGCCCTCCGGGTCCTTGAGGTGGGCCACGCGCATGCGGTCGGTCATGGGAGCCGGGCCGTGCAGCAGAACCGCACCACGGGCGGTGATCTCCGCAACGTAGGTGTCCAGGTCGTCGACGCGCAGGACGACCAGGGAGCGGTGGCCGGTGGCGGTCTCGCCCAGCTCCCCGAGGACCTCGGCCATCATCGAGCGGTCCTGCAGCGCGATCCCCGCGGAGCCGGCGTGCGGGCTGAACTTCTCGTACGGTCCCTCGGTCGCCCCGGACTGCGGGTTGAGGCCGAGGACATCGGCGTAGAAGCGGTAGCAGGCGGCGAAGTCGGTGACCAGGAGCCGTACGTGAGCGAGTTCCACAGTGTCCCCAGGCGGTGTCAGGACCAGCGGCCGGTGCGGCCCAGGAGCAGGGCCACGGCGGCGGTGCCGGCGGTTGATGTACGCAATACGGTTGGACCGAGTACGCACGCCTTCGCACCCGCCTCCTCGAAGAGCGCCAACTCGTCGCGCGCGACACCGCCTTCGGGGCCGACGACCAGCACGATCTCGCCTTGGGCGGGGAGTTGGGCGGTGGCCAGCGGCTCGCTGACGTGCTCGAAGTCGGAGTGCAGCACGGCGGCGAAGTCGGCCCTGGCCAGAAGCGCGGCCACCTGCTTGGTGCTCGCCGCGTCCGCGACCTCGGGGAAGCGCAGCCGACGGGACTGCTTGCCGGCCTCGCGCGCGGTGGCCCGCCACTTGGCGAGCGCCTTCAGACCCCTCTCGCCCTTCCACTGGGTGATGCAGCGGGCGGCCTGCCAGGGCACGATCGCGTCGACGCCGGTCTCCGTCATGGTCTCGACAGCGAGTTCGCCCCGGTCGCCCTTCGGGAGCGCCTGGACGACGGTGATCCGGGGGCTGGGCTCCGGCTCCACCGGGAACTCGAACGGCTCGACCACCAGATGGTCCTTGCCCGACACGCTGACGACGACCCCGGCCGCGCCCCGGCCCTCGCCGTCCGTGAGCACCACGTTCTCGCCGGGCTGCAACCGCCGTACGGAGACCGCGTGCCGCCCCTCGGGACCCGTGACGTCGACGACCGAACCGGGGCCCACCCCTTCCAGCGAGTCGACGACGAACACCGGCGCGGTCATCGCGGGCCGCCCTTGGCCGACAACGCTGTCCGAGCGGCGTCGAGTTCCTCGGCCAGCACCTCCACCAGCCGCCCGGCCGACAGGTCGCGGGCCATCCGGTGGCCCTGGCCCGCCCACAGCGCCATGCCCTGCGCGTCCCCGGCCTTGGCGGCGGCCTTGCGCAACGGCGCGGTGAGGTGGTGGATCTCCGGGTAGGCGGCGGGGGCGTACGGGCCGTGCTCGCGCAGGAACCGGTTGACCAGTGCGCGGGCCGGTCTGCCGGAGAAGGCGCGGGTCAAGTCGGTGCGCGCGTACAGGGGATTGGTCAGCGCCTGCTTGTGCAGGGCGTTGGCGCCGGACTCGGGGGTGGCGAGGAAGGCGGTGCCCAGCTGGGCCGCGCTCGCGCCGGCCGCGAGGACGGCGGCGATCTGACCGCCGCGCATGATGCCGCCGGCGGCGACGATCGGGATGCGTACGGCCTCCCGGATCTGCGCGACCAGCGAGAGCAGCCCGATGCCGGAGCCGTCGTTCTCGGGGAGGTCCCGGTGGGTTCCCTGGTGACCGCCGGCCTCCACGCCCTGCGCGATCACCGCGTCCGCGCCGGCCTGTTCCACCGCGCGGGCCTCCTCGGCGGTGGTGGCGGTGACCAGGGTGACGGTGCCGGCCCGGCGCAGCCTGTCGAACACCTCCCGGCTCGGCACACCGAAGTGGAAGGAGACCACGGGCACCGGGTTGTCGAGGAGCACGGCGAGCTTGGCGTCGTAGCCGTCGTCCCGGCCGCTTTCCGGGTCGCCCAGCTCGGTCTCGTACCAGGCGGCCTCGCCGGCCAGCTGGTGGGCGTAGACCTCTATGGCGCCCGACTCGGCGCCGTCGTGCTGCGGCATGAACACGTTCACGCCGAAGGGGCGCTTCGTGAGCCCCCGCAGCTGCTTGATCTCCTGGTACATGCCGTCGGCGGTCTTGTATCCGGCGGCGAGGAACCCGAGGCCACCGGCCTCGGAGACGGCGGCGGCGAGCTGCGGGACGGAGACTCCGCCCGCCATGGGGGCCTGCACGATCGGGTGGGGGAAGAGATCGGTCAGCGCGGAGGACATGACCGCATGTTGTCACGTCCTTCGAACAAGTCCGAATCGGGGCTTCTCATGGCATAGGACAACGGCATACGGGGTGCCGCAGCACCCCGTACCCCCTGTCTCAGCGCCCGTTGAACGCGTCCTTCAGCCTGCTGAACAGTCCCTGCTGACCCGGCTGGAACTGCCCCTGCGGGCGTTCCTCGCCGCGCAGCTTGGCCAGCTCGCGCAGCAGCCGCTCCTGCTCGGGGTCCAGCTTGGTCGGGGTCTGCACCTCGACGTGCACGATCAGGTCACCCCGGCCGCCGCCGCGCAGATGCGTGACGCCCCGGTTGTGCAGCGGAATCGACTGGCCGGACTGGGTGCCGGGCCGGATGTCGACCTCCTCCATGCCGTCCAGGGTCTCCAGCGGCACCTTGGTGCCGAGCGCCGCCGCCGTCATCGGGATCGTCACCGTGCAGTGCAGGTCGTCACCGCGCCGCTGGAACATCGGGTGCGGCAGCTCGTGGATCTCGACGTAGAGGTCACCGGCGGGACCGCCGCCCGGCCCGACCTCGCCCTCACCGGCGAGCTGGATCCGCGTGCCGTTGTCGACACCGGCCGGGATCTTGACGGTGAGCGTGCGGCGGGAGCGGACCCGGCCGTCGCCGGCGCACTCCGGGCACGGGGTCGGGACCACGGTGCCGAAACCCTGGCACTGCGGGCAGGGACGCGACGTCATGACCTGGCCCAGGAAGGACCGGGTGACCTGCGAGACCTCGCCGCGGCCACGGCACATGTCACACGTCTGGGCGGTCGTACCGGGCGCCGCGCCCTCGCCGTTGCAGGTGTTGCAGACGATCGCCGTGTCGACCTGGATGTCCTTGGTGGTCCCGAAGGCCGCCTCGTCCAGCTCGATCTCGATGCGGATCATCGCGTCCTGGCCGCGCCGGGTGCGCGAGCGCGGCCCGCGCTGCGACGCCGTACCGAAGAACGCGTCCATGATGTCGGAGAAGTTGCCGAAGCCACCGGCCCCGAAGCCGCCCGCACCGGCACCGCCGGACTGCGAGAGCGGGTCGCCGCCGAGGTCGTAGACCTGCTTCTTCTGCGGGTCCGACAGCACCTCGTAAGCGGCGTTGATCTCCTTGAACCGCTCCTGGGTCTTCGGATCCGGGTTGACGTCCGGGTGCAGCTCGCGCGCGAGCCGGCGGAACGCCTTCTTGATCTCATCCTGCGACGCGTCGCGGCGCACGCCGAGAACGGCGTAGTAGTCCGTGGCCACTTACGACTCCGCCAGGATCTGTCCGACGTACCGTGCCACTGCGCGTACCGCTCCCATCGTTCCCGGGTAGTCCATGCGGGTCGGTCCGACCACGCCGAGCTTGGCAACCGCCTCGCCGCCCGAACCGTAGCCCACCGACACCACCGAGGTGGAGTTGAGTCCCTCGTGGGCGTTCTCGTGCCCGATACGCACGGTCACGCCCGGATCCTTCGCCTCGCCGAGGAGCTTGAGGAGCACGACCTGCTCCTCCAGGGCCTCCAGGACGGGCCGGATCGTGAGGGGAAAGTCATGCCCGAAGCGGGTGAGATTGGCGGTGCCGCCGATCATCAACCGCTCCTCGTTCTCCTCGACGAGTGTCTCCAGGAGAGTGGAGAGCACCGTCGAGACCGTACCGCGGTCCTCGGCCTCGAAGGCCTCCGGCAGGTCCTCGACCAGCCGCGGCACGTCCGCGAACCGGCGGCCCGCGACCCGGCTGTTCAGCCGCGCGCGCAGGTCGGCGAGCGAGCTCTCGCCGAAGGGCGCCGGGCAGTCGACCATCCGCTGCTCGACCCGGCCGGTGTCCGTGATCAGCACGAGCATCACGCGCGCGGGAGCGAGCGAGAGCAGCTCCACGTGCCGGACGGTGGACCGGGTCAGGGACGGATACTGCACGACGGCGACCTGCCGTGTCAGCTGCGCGAGCAGCCGCACGGTCCGCGCCACGACGTCGTCGAGGTCGACGGCGCCCTCCAGGAAGTTCTGGATGGCCCGCCGCTCCGGCGCGGTCATGGGCTTGACGCCCGCCAGCTTGTCCACGAACAGCCGGTAGCCCTTGTCGGTGGGGATGCGCCCCGCGCTGGTGTGCGGCTGCGCGATGAACCCCTCGTCCTCCAGGGCCGCCATGTCGTTGCGGACGGTCGCCGGGGAGACCCCCAGGTTGTGCCGCTCGGTCAGGGCCTTCGACCCGACCGGCTCCTCGGTGCCGACGTAGTCCTGGACGATGGCGCGCAGTACCTGAAGCCTGCGTTCACTCAGCATTCGCGCGCACCTCCAGCACGTCGTCCCCTCTGTTCCGCGATCCGTCCGCCTGGCACTCTTCGCACGGGAGTGCCAGCGCTCCCGGGCCCAGTGTACGGCCGTCGGGTACACCCGGGGCAAGGTCGGTGCGGTCACGGCGGCTCGTGCGGCTAGCGTCGCGGTATGACGGTGACTTGGGAAGAGCTGGGCTGGGAGCGGCTGGCCGCCGGCGTCGGGCGGTGCCGGCTGCCGGGCTGGGACTGCACGGTGGGGCTGGTCCTCGGGGAGGGCACGGCGCTGATGGTGGACGCCGGTTCCAGCGTGGCCGAGGGCGCGCGGCTGCGGGCCCAGGCCGAGGAACTGGCCGGCGGCCGTGTGACCCATCTCGCGCTGACCCATCCCCACTTCGACCATGTCTTCGGGGCGGCGGCGCTCGCCGGGGCGGAGGTGTACGCGGCGGTGGGGGTCGACGTGGTGTTCGCCTACGAGCGCGAGGAACTGCGTCTGGACGCGATCAGAAACGGCCTGCCGGTCGCCAACGCCGACGAGGCGGTGGACGCGCTGGCCCCGCCCCGGCATCCGGTCTCCGGGGAGTGGACGCTGAATCTCGGGGGTGGCCGCCAGGCGTTGCTGGCGAACGTGGGTCCGGGTCACACGGCGCACGATCTCGTGGTGCTGGTGCCGGGGGACCCGGAGGTGGTCTTCTGCGGCGACCTGGTCGAGGAGTCCGGAGAACCCCAGGCGGGCCCGGACGCGGTTCCGTCCCGCTGGCCGGACGCGGTCGACCGGCTGCTCGCACTGGGCGGTGAGGACGCGGCGTACGTGCCCGGTCACGGAGCGGTGGTGGACGCGGCGTTCGTGCGCCGGCAACGCGACGAGCTGGCCCGCCGATTCGGCGTGTCGTGACACCTGGGCCCGGGCTTCTCCTATCGTCATCCGAATGCGCCAGTACTCCGCCGACCTGACCCCGCCGTGGAAGAAGCAGCAACCGGTGCCGGAGGTAGCGGCGGAGCCCGGTTTGGTGGTGGAGGAGCCCGGCACCGGGTTCTGCGGGGCGGTGATCCGCTGCGAGGCGGGCACGGTGACGCTGGAGGACCGCTTCGGCAAGCACCGGGTGTTTCCCCTGGAGCCACGGGGCTTTCTGCTGGAGGGGCGGGTGGTGACGCTCGTACGGCCGTCGTCGTCCTCGGCTCCGGTACGACCCACCCGTACGGCCTCCGGTTCCGTCGCCGTCCCCGGCGCCCGCGCCCGCGTGGCCCGCGCGGGCCGCATCTACGTCGAGGGCCGGCACGACGCCGAGCTGGTCGAGAAGGTGTGGGGCGACGACCTGCGCATCGAGGGCGTGGTGGTGGAGTACCTGGAGGGCGTGGACGACCTGCCGGCGATCGTGTCGTCCTTCGCGCCGGGCCCGGACGCGCGGTTGGGTGTGCTCGTGGACCACCTCGTCCCGGGCACGAAGGAGTGGCGCATCGCGGAGTCGGTGACGAGTGAGCACGCGCTGGTGGTGGGCCACCCGTACATCGACATCTGGGAGGCCGTTAAGCCGTCGTCCCTGGGGATCGAGGCGTGGCCGAGGGTGCCGCGCGGGCAGGACTGGAAGACGGGGGTGTGCCGGGCGCTGGGGTGGCCGTCGGAGAACACCGGGGCGGTGTGGCAGGCGATCCTGAAGCGCGTGGGGTCCTACAAGGACCTGGAGCCGGAGTTGCTGGGGCGGGTGGAGGAGCTGATCGACTTCGTCACGGGTAGCGGTGGGGCCTGACCTTCTCGTAAGCGGCGAACTCGCTGGTGTCCAGTTCGATGCCGATGGGCTCCAGCGGTGTCATGTCGCCGAACTTGGTGATCCTCTGGCGCCGGTAGTCCGCATACTCGCCATGTCCCGTAGGTTCAGTAAGCAGTACGCACTGGGCCATGACGGGGTCGATGATCAAATAGGTAGGTACCTTTGCTGCTGCGTAGATCGAGCGCTTGACTCCGTAATCACGTTCCACGCTGGTCTTGGAGACGACTTCCACAAGCATCGTGATGACCTCGGAAGGCATCAGCCTCCCCTGGCCCGGCCCAGCGCCGCGCTCGACCACCACCAGATCCGGCTGCGGCTGGCTCGTCTCTTCGAGGATGGCGACGTCCTGAGTCTGCAGCCGGCGCCACTGCCGACGGGGGATCTGGTCGACGATTGCTTCCACGATGTCGTTGTGGGCCACGTCCGGCCCCGCCATCATCACGATCTCCCCCCGGAGGAGTTCAACTTTGAATTCCTCGGGGAACTCAAAGTTCTCGAAGTACTTCATGATGTCGGTGGTCATCGGTCGGTCTTCCACAGCGGTCATCTCCGCAGCCCTCCGGTTTCCGCCACCGTGCAAACGGCAGCAGCCTACGAACCAGGTTAGGGACCGAACCGGCGTTCCGGGGGGATTCACTCGCCCGAGTGATCAGTCCACCAAGTCCCGCACCACCGCATCCGCCAGCAGCCGCCCCCGCAGCGTCAGCACGGCCCGCCCCTCGTCGTACGGCCCCTCCTGAAGCAGCCCGTCCGCCAGCGCCCGCCGGGACGCCTCAAGCCCCTCGTCCTTCAGCAGCGACAGCGGCACCCCCTCCCGCAGCCGCAGCTCCAGCAGGATCCGCTCCACCCGCCGGTCCTCGTCGGACAGCAGCTCACGCCCGGCCCCCGGGGACTTCCCCGACGCCAGCGCCGCCGCATACGCCCCCGGATGCTTGACGTTCCACCAGCGCACCCCGCCCACGTGCGAGTGCGCCCCGGGCCCGGCGCCCCACCAGTCGGCGCCCCGCCAGTACAGCTCGTTGTGCAGGCAGCGGCCCGCCTCGGAGGTGGCCCAGTTGGAGACCTCGTACCAGTCGAAGCCCGCCTTGGAGAGCATCTCCTCGGCGATCAGGTACCGGTCCGCGTGCACGTCGTCGTCGGTCATCGGGACCTCGCCCCGGCGGATCCGGCGGGCGAGCTGCGTGCCCTCCTCCACGATGAGCGCGTACGCGCTGACGTGGTCCGGTCCGGCACCGATCGCCGCCTCCAGCGAGGCCCGCCAGTCGTCGTCGCTCTCCCCCGGCGTGCCGTAGATCAGGTCCAGGTTCACATGCTCGAAGCCCGCCGCCCGCGCCTCCCCGACGCACGCCTCGGGGCGGCCGGGGGTGTGCGTACGGTCGAGCACGCGCAGCACATGCTGCCGCGCGCTCTGCATGCCGAAGGAGATCCGGTTGAAGCCGCCCTCGCGGAGCGTGGCGAGATACCGGGGGTCGACCGACTCCGGATTGGCCTCCGTGGTGATCTCGGCGTCCTCCGCCAGGCCGAACTCGTCGCGGACCGCCCCCAGCATCCGTACGAGGTCGTCCGCGGCCAGCAGTGTGGGTGTACCGCCGCCGACGAACACCGTACGGACCTGACGCGGATCGTCGCCGAGCACCTTCCGGGCGAGCCGGATCTCGTCTGTCAGCGTGTCCGCGTAGTTGTCGCGGGACGCAAGCACGCCGCCCGTGCCGCGCAGCTCGGTCGCGGTGTAGGTGTTGAAGTCGCAGTAGCCGCAGCGGGTCGCGCAGTACGGCACGTGCAGGTAGAAACCGAGCGGGCGGTGGGCCGCCCCGGCGAGCGCGTGCGCGGGCAGCGCGCCGTCGGCGGGGACGGGCTCGCCGTCGGGGAGAGCGGAAGGCATGCCTTCCATTGTCCAGCACCGGCGCGGTTACTCCGCTTGCAGCACCAGCAGGGCGAGGTCGTCCTCGGGCAGGCCCCTGCCGAAGTCGTGCACCAGGCGGCGGATCCTTTCCGCGATCAGTTCGGCGCTGAGCCCGGCACAGCCGGACAGGGCACGGGCGAGCCCGTCGCCGTCGTCGAACTGGCAGGAGCCGGAGCGCCGCTCGGTCACCCCGTCGGTGACGCACAGCAGGCTGTCGCCGGGCCGCAGGTCGAGCGTCTCGCTGGTGTAGGTCTCGTCCTCGACCACGCCGAGCAGGGTCTGCGGGCGGGCGGCGGTGCGTACGGTGCCGTCGGGGCTCAGGACGAGCGGGAGCGGGTGGCCGGCGGAGGCGAGGGTGCAGCGGACCCCGCCGTCGTACGGGGTCAGCTCGCCGTAGAGCAACGACAGAAAACGGGTCTGCGGGCCGTCCCCGGGGGCCACGGGCCGCCCGCCCGCGGCGACCAGGGCGCGGGCGGCGGCGTCGGCGGCCTCGGTGGCGTCGTCCAGGAGGAGCTGGTTGAGGCGGTCGAGGACATCGGCGACGCGGTAGCCCTCGCGGGCCAGCAGGCGGAGCCAGGGGCGGGCGAGGCCGATCACGACCGCTGCCTCGGGGCCCTTGCCCTGGACGTCGCCCACGGCGAAGCACCAGCGGCCGTCGCCGGCCGGGAACAGGTCGTAGAAGTCGCCGCTGGGGCCGCCCTTGTCGCAGGGCTCGTACACGAGCGCGCTGCTCACGCCGGGGATCTCGGCGACCGCGCCGGGCAGCAGGCCGCGCTGCAGGACGGCGCTGATGGTGGCCTGGCGGGCGTACTGGCGGGCCGCGCCGATGGCGAGGGCCACTCGTCGGCTGAGGTCCTCGACCAGCCCGGTGACCTCGTCGGGAAAGCCCGGCACCCCGCACCGGCCGATGACCAGCGTGCCGAGCGGCCGGCCGCCCGCGATCAGCCGGTACGCCAGCGCCGTGCCGTCGGCGCCCTGCGGGCCGAGCGCGTGGCCGGGCCACGGGTACGCCTCGGGGCTGGAGCGCAGCCCGTCGCTCGGGCAGGGCGGCTCCTTCTCCAGGGCACAGCGCAGTTCCTCGATGCGGTTCTCGCTGGCGTGCCAGACCCGGTCGGGGCCGCCGCCCACGCCGCCGCGCACGGTCGCCTCGTCCTCCAGCCACACCGCGCACCAGTCGGCGAGCCGGGGCACGATGAGCTGGCCGGTCAGGGCCGTGACCAGGTTCTCGTCCAGTTGCCCGGCGAGCAGGTCGGAGGCCTCGGCGAGGAAGGACAGCGCGCCCCGGCCGAGCCAGTCACGGTCGCCGCATGCGCGGTGCGGCTGCGGGGCCAGGTCCTCGGCGACCTCCAGGGCCGCGTCCGGCGCGGGTGTGTCCGGGTCCTTCACGCCGCCCGGGGGCAGCCGCGCCCAGACCGTCTTGGCGCCGGCGCGGTAGGTGACACCCCAGGACTCGGCGAGCGTGCCGACCAGCCGCAGGCCGCGCCCGTACTCGGGGGTGTCGTACGCCCCCTCGCCGCCCAGGGGGTCGCGGGGGGCGCGGGAGGGATGCTGGTCACCCACCTCCACGACGAACGCGCCGGTCTCCTCCAGCCGCCAGACGATCTCCATGTCCGTACCGGCGTGCACGACGGCATTGGTGACGAGTTCGCTGACGACGGCCATGGCGTCGTCGACGAGCCGGGCCGAGACACCGGGCGCCTCGGCCAGCGCGGCCCGTACCAGCGCACGGGCCGAGCCGGGCGCGAGAGGACTTCCGGGCAGCGTGGTGCCCCCGTGCACCTCCCGAGCCCTGGGCTCACTCTCCCGCTGCGTGGGTATGGCCGCCATGTCCATGCGGCCAGGGTGACAGACAGAGGGCACCTATAAGCGGTGAGTCACCGAAGTGGGCAGAAGAGGGAACCTTTCGAGCACCCGCGAGCACGAAGAGGGGCGCGGGGAACCGCGCGAACAGCCACAATGAACCCGTAGCCGCCGGCGGCCCCGGCCACTCCCTTCGAAACCGCGTCAGGCCTCCCGAGTACCGGCGTACATCTCATCGATGAGGTGCTTGTACTCCCGCTCCACCACAGGCCGCTTCAGCTTCAGACTCGGCGTGATCTCCCCGTGCTCCACATCGAGATCCCTGGGCAGCAGCCGGAACTTCTTGATGGTCTGCCACTTCTGCAGCCCGGCGTTGAGCTGCTTCACATACCCGTCGACCATCTCCACCGTCTGGGGCGCGGCGACGATCTCCGCGTACGGCCTGCCCTCCAGCCCGTTCTCCTTCGCCCAGTCCAGGATCGCGAGCTCGTCCAGGGCGATGAGGGCCGTGCAGTAGTTCCGGTCGGCGCCGTGCACCAGGATGTTGGAGACGTACGGGCACACCCCCTTGAACTGGCCCTCGACCTCGGCCGGAGCGACGTACTTGCCGCCGGAGGTCTTGATGAGGTCCTTCTTGCGGTCGGTGATGCGGAGGTAGCCGTCGGGGGACAGCTCGCCGATGTCGCCGGTGTGGAACCAGCCGTCGGACTCCAGCACCTCTGCGGTCTTCTCGGGCAGCCCGTGGTAGCCCTCCATGATGCCGGGGCCGCGCAGCAGGATCTCGCCGTCGTCGGCGATGCGCACCTCGGTGCCGGGCAGCGGCTTGCCGACCGTGCCGGTGCGGTAGGCCTCTCCGGGGTTGACGAAGGACGCCGCGGAGGACTCGGTGAGTCCGTAGCCCTCCAGGATGTGGATGCCGGCGCCGGCGAAGAAGTAGCCGATCTCGGGCGCGAGGGCGGAGGCGCCGGAGACGCAGGCGCGCAGCCGGCCGCCGAAGGCCTCGCGGAGCTTGCCGTAGACGAGGGTGTCGGCGACCTTGTGCTTGGCGGCGAGCCCGAACGGCACCGCGTGGGTGCCGGTGCGGCGGAAGTTGTCCTGGCTGACCTTGGCGTACTCGCGGGAGATCTCGGCGGCCCACTGGAAGATCTTGTACTTGGCGGGGCCGCCCTCGCGGGCCTTGGCGGCGACGCCGTTGTAGACCTTCTCGAAGATGCGGGGCACGGCCGCCATGTACGTCGGCTGCACCACCGGAAGGTTCTCGATGATCTTGTCGACGCGGCCGTCGACGGCGGTGACGTGACCGACCTCGATCTGGCCGGAGGTGAGCACCTTGCCGAAGACGTGCGCGAGCGGCAGCCACAGGTACTGCACGTCGTCCATGGTGACCAGGCCGGTCGCGGCGATCGCCTTCGCCATGTACGCCCAGTTGTCGTGCGGGAGCCTCACTCCCTTGGGACGGCCGGTGGTGCCGGAGGTGTAGATGAGGGTGGCGAGCTGGTCCTTGGTGATCGCGCCGACCCGCTCCTTGATCAGCTGCGGGTGCTGCTCAAGGTAGGCGGCGCCGCGCCGCTCCAGCTCGGCGAGGGTGATCACCCAGTCGCTCGTCTCGGCACCGGCCGGGTCGATGACGACGACCTTGGTCAGGTCGGGCAGCTCGGCACGCGTCTCCAGGGCCTTGGCGACCTGGGCCGCGTCCTCGGCGATCAGCACCCGGCTCTCGGAGTCGGAGAGGATGAAGGCCGACTCGTCGGCGTTGGTCTGCGGGTAGATCGTGGTCGTCGCACCGCCGGCGCACATGATGCCGAGGTCGGCGAGGAGCCATTCGACTCGGGTGGAGGAGGCGAGGGCGACCCGCTGCTCGGGCTGCAGGCCCAGCTCGACGAGCCCGGCCGCGATCGCGTACACCCGCTCGGCCGCCTGCGCCCAGCTGAGCGACTTCCAGTCGTCGGGGCCCTGGCCGGACGCGGGCGGGACCGGGTAGCGGTAGGCCTCGGCGTCCGGTGTGGCCGCCACGCGCTCCAGGAAGAGGGCCGCCACGGACGGCGGACGGTTCTCGATCAGGGTCTGTGTGTCGCTCACGACATCCTCCGGGGGCCCGCGACGGTGCGGCTGACTCGGTGCGGCTGGGTTAACTCACGGTGGGGGTTCGTGCTGCTGCTTCGCGCTTGTTTAACTCGCGAGTAACTATCGAGCAGGGATCAGGGTAAGCCGCGACCGGCCGCTGCGTAAGGGGCTTCGGCCTCTCACTTTCCACGGAGAGCGACGCTACGCACGCGTAGGGGCCCGCCGCACTTTCGTACGACAGGCCCTCACGTGCCCTTTTTGCGGACACACGCGCTTGTTACCGTCGGTTACTTCTTGCTCTTGGCCGACCCCGCGCTGTCATCGCTGGACAGGACGGCGATGAAGGCCTCCTGCGGAACCTCCACGGAACCCACCATCTTCATCCGCTTCTTGCCTTCCTTCTGCTTCTCCAGCAGCTTCCGCTTACGGGAGATGTCACCGCCGTAGCACTTGGCGAGGACGTCCTTGCGGATGGCGCGGATGGTCTCGCGGGCGATGACCCGGGAGCCGATGGCGGCCTGGATGGGCACCTCGAAGGCCTGCCGCGGGATGAGCTCGCGCAGCTTGGCGACGAGCCGCACACCATAGGC
This sequence comes from Streptomyces sp. NPDC007205, assembly GCF_040634095.1. Lineage (NCBI taxonomy): Bacteria > Bacillati > Actinomycetota > Actinomycetes > Kitasatosporales > Streptomycetaceae > Streptomyces > Streptomyces sp. NPDC007205. Next base: position 41,519 of record NZ_JBEYEW010000029.1, on the reverse strand, counting down.
GTAGGCCGCGTCCTTGTGGGTGATCGCCGAGAAGGCGTCCACCTTGTCACCGTGCAGCAGGATGTCGACCTTGACGAGGCTGGAGGTCTGCTCGCCGGTGGGCTCGTAGTCCAGGGAGGCGTAGCCGCGTGTCTTGGACTTCAGCTGGTCGAAGAAGTCGAAGACGATCTCGGCGAGCGGGAGGGTGTAGCGGATCTCGACCCGGTCCTCGGAGAGGTAGTCCATGCCGAGGAGGGTGCCGCGCCGGGTCTGGCACAGCTCCATGATCGAGCCGATGAACTCGGTCGGCGCGAGGATGGTGGCCCGCACGACGGGCTCGTACACCTCGTTGATCTTGCCCTCGGGGAACTCGCTCGGGTTGGTGACGGTGTGCTCGCTGCCGTCCTCCATCACGACCCGGTAGACCACGTTCGGCGCGGTGGCGATCAGGTCGAGGCCGAACTCGCGCTCCAGCCGCTCGCGGATCACATCGAGGTGCAACAGGCCGAGGAAGCCGACGCGGAAGCCGAAGCCGAGGGCGGCGGAGGTCTCCGGCTCGTAGACCAGCGCGGCGTCGTTGAGCTGCAGCTTGTCCAGGGCCTCGCGCAGTTCGGGGTAGTCGGAGCCGTCGAGCGGATACAGGCCGGAGAAGACCATCGGCTTCGGGTCCTTGTACCCGCCGAGGGCCTCCGTGGCGCCCTTGCTCTGGCTGGTGACGGTGTCACCGACCTTGGACTGCCGGACGTCCTTCACACCGGTGATGAGGTAGCCCACCTCACCGACGCCCAGACCGTCCGCCGCGAGCATCTCCGGCGAGTTGGTCCCGATCTCCAGCAGCTCGTGCGTGGCGCCGGTGGACATCATCCGGATCCGCTCGCGCTTGTTGAGCTGGCCGTCGATGACACGGACGTACGTCACGACACCGCGGTACGAGTCGTACACGGAGTCGAAGATCATCGCGCGGGCGGGCGCGTCGGCGACCCCGACCGGCGCCGGGATCTCCTTGACGACCTTGTTCAGCAGCGCGTCCACGCCGAGACCGGTCTTCGCGGAGACCCTGAGGACGTCCTCCGGGGCGCAGCCGACCAGGTTGGCGAGCTCCTCGGCGAACTTCTCGGGCTGGGCCGCGGGAAGGTCGATCTTGTTGAGCACGGGGATGATCGTGAGGTCGTTCTCCATCGCCAGGTAGAGGTTGGCGAGGGTCTGCGCCTCGATGCCCTGGGCGGCGTCGACGAGGAGGATGGTCCCCTCACAGGCGGCGAGCGACCGCGAGACCTCGTAGGTGAAGTCGACGTGCCCCGGGGTGTCGATCATGTTGAGGATGTGGGTCGTGCCCTGGTCGGGGCCCTCGGTCGGGGCCCAGGGCAGACGCACCGCCTGGGACTTGATCGTGATGCCGCGCTCGCGCTCGATGTCCATCCGGTCGAGGTACTGAGCACGCATCTGCCGCTGCTCGACCACACCGGTCAGCTGGAGCATCCGGTCGGCGAGCGTGGACTTGCCGTGGTCGATGTGCGCGATGATGCAGAAATTGCGGATCAGAGCCGGGGCGGTACGGCTCGGCTCGGGCACATGGTTAGGGGTCGCGGGCACGCAGGGTCCTGTCTCTTGAGGCGCCTTATGCCTCGGGTCGGATCGATACGTAGTCTCCATGGTCCCACGCGGAGGGACCGGCTACCGTTTTGGGCCGCTCGCAGGGCCACTGGTACTGTAGATGGCTGTGCCTCATGCCCTCTCAGCGCGAGGCACGTCCGAGAAATTTTGGATCACCGGTGCGGGACCCTCTCGGCCCCGCACCAGAACCTGAAAAGGCTCCTTCGTGGCGAACATCAAGTCCCAGATCAAGCGGATCAAGACCAACGAGAAGGCCCGGCTGCGCAACAAGGCCGTCAAGTCCTCCCTGAAGACCGCGATCCGCAAGGCCCGTGAGGCCGCTGCCGCGGGTGACGTCGAGAAGGCCACCGAGCTGCAGCGCGCTGCCGCGCGTGCCCTCGACAAGGCCGTCTCCAAGGGCGTCATCCACAAGAACCAGGCCGCCAACAAGAAGTCGGCGCTTGCTTCCAAGGTCACGTCCCTCAAGGGCTGAACCTCCTTCTGATCTGACCGCCGGAAGGACCCAGAGCGGGCCCTCTCTCATCCGCTCCCGACCGGCACCCCAGAGCCTGTTCGCGGCCTGCGTTCGCCACGCGGGAACGGGCTCGACAGCTTGAACCGAGGGCCTCGGTGTTCCCCCTTCCCCAGGGCAGAGCACCGGGGCCTTTGGCATGGGGTGGGCGAGGCGGGGTCCGGAGGGGGGTCCAGGGGCGGCGTCCAGGGCCGGAGCGCCCGGCGGGGCCCGGGGCACGCGGGGCCCCGGCGCGCCTACCCGCGCCCGCGCGACCGGGCAGCCCGAGCGATCACCACGACGGCCTTCTCCAGCGCGTACTCAGGATCGTCGCCGCCGCCCTTCACGCCCGCGTCCGCCTCCGCGACGGCCCGGAGCGCTGCCGCGACACCGTCCGGTGTCCACCCCCGCATCTGCTGCCGCACCCGATCGATCTTCCACGGCGGCATCCCCAGCTCCCGCGCCAGATCGGCCGGCCGCCCCCCGCGCGCGGAGGACAGCTTCCCGATCGCCCGCACTCCCTGGGCCAGCGCACTGGTGATCATCACCGGCGCCACGCCCGTCGCCAGCGACCACCGCAGCGCCTCCAGCGCCTCCGCCGTACGTCCCTCCACGGCCCGGTCGGCGACCGTGAAGCTGGAGGCCTCGGCCCGGCCGGTGTAGTACCGCCCGACAACGGCCTCGTCGATGGTCCCCTCCACGTCGGCGACCAGCTGCGACACCGCCGAGGCCAGCTCCCGCAGCTCGCTGCCGATGGCGTCGCACAGTGTCTGACAGGCCTCGGGCGTCGCCGACCGCCCGGCCGCCCGGAACTCACCGCGCACGAAGGCCAGCCGGTCCGCCGGCTTGGTCATCTTCGGGCAGGCCACCTCGCGGGCCCCCGCCTTGCGCGCGGCATCCAGCAGCCCCTTGCCCTTCGCCCCGCCCGCGTGCAGCAACACGAGCGTGATCTCCTCGGCGGGCGCCCCGAGATACGCCTTCACGTCCTTGACCGTGTCGGCGGACAGGTCCTGCGCATTGCGTACGACCACGACTTTCCGCTCGGCAAAGAGCGAAGGACTGGTGAGCTCGGCGAGCGTGCCGGGCTGCAACTGGTCCGGGGTGAGGTCGCGTACATCCGTGTCGGCGTCGGCGGCCCTGGCGGCGGCCACCACCTCCTGCACGGCACGGTCGAGCAGAAGGTCCTCCTGGCCCACGGCGAGCGTCACCGGGGCGAGAGGGTCGTCATTCGCAGTCTTCCTGGCCATCACGCACAGCATCCCACGAGGCACTGACAACGGGCCCACGCAGCCGCGGACAGCCGTACTGCCTCAGCGGACAGCCGTACTGGCTCAGCCGCGGGCAAGCGGCGTCGGGTCACGGCTCCTCCCGCCATCCCTCCCACTCCCCCGCGAACGCGTCCAGCTCCGCCGGGTCCAGCCGCCCCTCCTCGTCCCGCAGCACCACCAGCCACTGCGCGTCCTCGGCATCGTCCTCGCCGGCCAGCGCGTCCCGGACGAGCCGCGGCTCCTCGCCCAGCCCGAACCGCTCACCCAGCGCCTCGGCCGCCTCCTCGGCGGCATCACGGTCGGGCAGCACCAGCACGTGTCTCACATCGCTCACGGGCCCATTCTCCGGCACCGCACGAGAACCGAACCGCCAGGTCAGCCCGTGGGCACGGCCCGCACAGCAGGCACACGGCGCAGCTCGATCCCGAACCGCTCCCGGTACACGGTCAGCACCTCCTCATCCGTCTCCACCTCCCGCGTCTCCCGCTTCCCGTCACCCGCCGTGGTCTTCAGCACGCGCCCGCTGAGCGTGATCCTCCCCCCGTCCTCGGTGACCCGTGAGCAGACCAGCGACTGGGTGAAGTGCGACAACGGCGAGGTCCTGTGCCACCAGGCCCCGGTCACGAAGTCCCCGAGCACCCGGGGCCGGGTCTCCAACCGGTACTGCGGCCTGCCGTCCCGTATGACGTCCAGGTCCCCGGCCCCCGCCGAGCCGCCGCCGCGCACCCCGGCCGCGTCCGGCCCGGCCTCCGCCACCCGGAACACCCCGCCGGGGTCGACCTGCTCCGCCCGTTCCGCGTATCTCAGTGGGTAGTGGCTGTGCGCCCCGAACCCGACGTCCGCGATCCAGGTGTCCCCCTCCACCGTCCGCACCCGCAGGGCGAGATGGTCGTACGGGATCCCGAGCCGCCCCTCGTCGTCGTACACGCGGGCCGCGAGCAGTTCCACCTCGTAGCCGAGAGCGGCGAGCAACGCCCCGAACAGGCCGTTCAGTTCGTAGCAGAAGCCACCGCGCCCGCGTCCTGTCACCTTGTCCAGCAGCCACTCCTCCTCCAGCAGGATCTCCTCGTCGAGGTGGACAGACAGGTTCTCGAAGGGGACGGTCCGCAGATGCCGCAGATGCAGCTCACGCAGGGCCCGCCCGGTGGGCCGCTGCGGGCGCTCGGCCCCGATCCGGCGGAGACAGTCGTCGACCTGGCTTGAGTTCATGGACCCAGTCTGGGCGAAATCCCCGTCTCAGCCGGTGGCCACCCGCACTTCCCCGCCGGTCCCTCCCGTCCCGCCGACCGCTAGCTCCCCGTCCCGGTCGGTGCGCAGCACCAGGGCGCCGCCCGCCCGCAGCGCGGCCACGGTCGCCGGAGCCGGATGTCCGTACGGGTTGTCCGCACCGCAGCTGATGAGCGCCACCCGGGGAGCCGCCAGCCGTATCAGCTCCGGGTCCTGATAGGCCGAGCCGTGGTGGGCCACCTTCAGTACGTCCACACCGGCCAGCTCGGCCGCCACCGGTGACCGCGCCAACGCCTGCTGGGCCGGCGGTTCGAGGTCGCCCAGCAACAGCAGCCGCAGTCCGCCCGAACGGACCAGCATCGCGACGCTGGCGTCGTTCGGCCCGTCCGGCTCCGGCACCGGGCCCGGCCACGCCGGGTACTGCGGGTCGGACGGCGGCCGTGTGCTGGGCGGGGGCCACAGGACCTGCCAGGAGAGCGGTCCGGTGCGCCGTTCCTCGCCCGCGACGGCCCGCGTCACCGGAATGTGCCGCGCCGCCGCCTCCCTTCTGACGGACTCGGCCTGGTCGGCGGGTTCCTCGAAGCCGGTCGTCTCGATCGCGGCCACCGAACGGCCCCGCAGGACACCGGGCAGCCCCGCCACATGGTCCGCGTGGAAATGGGTCAGCACGAGCAACGGGACGCGCGTGATGCCCAGCTGCCGCAGACAGTGGTCGACCAGCGCCGGATCGGGTCCGGCGTCAATGACCACCCCCGCTCCCTCGCCCGCCGCCAGTACGGTCGCGTCGCCCTGTCCGACATCGCACATCGCGAACCGCCAGCCCGGCGGCGGCCAGCCCGTGATCACCCGGGTCAGCGGTGCCGGCCGCACCACCACCAGCACAAGCAGCACCGCGAGCAACGCGCACCACCACGGGTGCCGCGACAGTCGCCGGCCGGCCAGGACGACGGCCACGGTGACCGCCATGAGCGCCAGCGCTCCCGGCCAGCTTCCCGGCCAGCCCACCGCCGCGCCGGGCAGCGCCGCCCCCGTCCGGGCCACTGCGGCGATCCACCCGGCCGGCCAACCGGCGCACCAGGCCAGTGCCTTGGCCGGTGCCATCGCCAGCGGCGCCGTCACGAGCGCCGCGAACCCGAGCACTGTGGCCGGTGCCACCGCCACCTCGGCCAGCAGGTTGCACGGCACCGCCACCAGGCTCACCCGCGCCGACAGCACCGCCGTGACGGGGGCGCACACCGCCTGTGCCGCGGCGGCCGCCGCCAGCGCCTCCGCGAGCCTCGGCGGCACCCGGCGCCGCCGCAACGCCTCGCTCCACCCCGGTGCCACCACCAGCAGCGCGCCGGTGGCCAGCACGGAGAGCAGAAAGCCGTAACTGCGGGCCAGCCACGGGTCGTAGAGCACCAGCAGCAGGACGGCCGTGGCCAGTGCGGGGACCAGGGATCTACGGCGCCCGGTGGCCAGGGCGAGCAGCGCCACCGCGCCACAGGCGGCGGCCCGCAGCACACTGGGGTCGGGCCGGCTCACGACCACGAACCCCAGCGTGAGCGCTCCGGCGAGCAGCGCGGTCCCCCGCAGCGAGAGCCCCAGGCGCGGGGCCAGGCCGCGGCGCTCGACCCGCTGGGCCAGTCCGGGCGGCCCGATCAGCAGCGCGAGCAGGATGGTGAGGTTGCTGCCGGACACGGCGAGCGTGTGCGCCAGGTCCGTTTCCTTGAACGCGTCGTCCAGCTCGGGCGTGATCCGTGAGGTGTCCCCGACGACCAGCCCGGGAAGGAGCGCCCACGCATCCCCCGGCAGATCGTCGGTCGCCTCCCGCAGCCCGGCCCTGAGCCGTCCCGCGAGCCGTTGCGGCCCGCTGGGGCCCGCCACGATCCGCGGCCGGGGCCAGGCCCGCAGCCGCAGCACGGCCGCGGACCGGTCCCCACCGGTCAGCGCGGGCGCGAGCCGTCCGCCCACCCGCAGCCGCGTGGACGGCAACAACCCGAGCCAGGCCGCACGTGCGCCCCGCGCGCCCCGGGCCACGGCGACCGCCGTGCTCTCCTCCGCCGAGCCGCCGTTCCGAGCAGCGCCCTCCGGCGCCGGAACGTCCGGGTCGACGACCAGCAGCACCGGAGTCCGCGTCCGCACGCTCGTCCCGTCGGTCCGCTCGACGCGCCGCACCTCCGCCCGGGCCAGTACCGCCACCGGCGCCGCATGATCACCGCGGACCCGTGGCCGGCTCACCCAGGGATCGCCGCTCACCTCGACCTCGGCGGTCACGGTCGCATACCGCCGGGCCAGCTCGGGCACCGGCCCGCGCCGTACATCCGCCCCGTGCAGTCCGGCAGAGGCGGCGGCCGCGGCGACGCAGAGCAGCACGGCGGCGATCGAGGCGCGGGCCCACGCGAAGGGCTGGAGCGTCCGTCCGCCCTGTGACTTCGGTCTGGCCGACCCGGGCCGTGCGAGCCGTCCGGACCGGGCGGGCCTGCGCGCCGACAAAAGAACGATCCCGCCCACCAGGGAGACGACCGCGATGCCGGCCGTCCAGACCGCCGGTGTGTCCAGCATCAGGGCCGCCGTGGCCCAGGCGGCGAGCGCGGGGGGCACCAGACGCAGGTCCATGGGCCCGGCCCGGCCGCCGTGCGCGGTCCCGTCCTCCTCGGAGTCACGGACCGCGGCATCCGTGAGCACGCCGGGCCTTCCCCGTTCCGGCGGCCCGCCGTCGGTCACCTGGCTCATGGCCGTACCAGATTCCGTAGATCGCCGAAGCGGCGGGCGCCGATGCCGTTGACCTCGCGCAGTTCGTCCACCGAGCGGAAACCGCCGTGCCGGGTGCGGTAGTCGATGATGTGCTGGGCGAGCACCGGTCCTACCCCGGGCAAGGTGTCGAGCTGGTCCGCCGTGGCCGTGTTGAGGGAGACGGGCGCCGCCGGGCCCGCAGCCGCCGGTCCGGGAGCCGGCCCGGCGGCTGGTCCGGGTGGCGGTGCCGCCCCGGCGGGCGCGCCGACGACGACCTGTTCTCCGTCGACCAGGAAACGGGCCCGGTTGAGCCCGTCGGTGCTCACGCCCGGACGGACACCGCCGGCCGCCCGCAGCGCGTCGGCCACCCGGGAACCGGCCGGCAATCGCCGGATCCCCGGTGTGCGGACCTTGCCGCTGACGTCCACGACGATCTGTCCGCCGGGTGTCGGCGCCGCACCCGTTCGCGCACCGGCCTTCGTGTCATCTTCCTTCTTGGCGTAGGGAGTCTTTGCGCGCACCACTTGAGGGGCGCTCACGGACTCCGTCCGCCCGGCCCAGAAGTGCTGTGCGGCGAACACCGCGGCGGCCACGAGGATCACGGACAGCGCCACGGCCCCGCGCCGTTCCACTGCGAACTGCGCCTGCAACCGGACCGGCATCCGCTCCCGCAACGCCAGCCCGGCCCGCTCCCGCAAGCCGGCGCCGACGGGCTTCCGGGGCGCCAACGGGTCCGTGGAGTCGGCAGGTTCGGCTTCCGGCGACGTGCTCGGCGGCGGCCCCGTCCCGTCAGCCGGCAGGGGGTTCGGTGGTGTGACCGGGCGAGGTGCGGCAGTCGTCGCTGTCCTCGCCGGAATCGGACCGGGCGCCGGGCCCGTCACCGTCGCCGTGTCGGCCATCGGACGCTCGGGAGCCTCCCCGTCCGGAGGTCCGTTCCCCGACTCCCGCCGTCGCACGGCCCGTTCGCCGAAGAGGAGTTCCGCCCGGCGGCGCAGTTCCTCGGCCGGTGCCGGGCGGCGGGCGCGGTGGTGGTCGATGCCGCGGCGGTGGCGGACACGGCCGTCGGAGGCAGGACCGCGGCCGGGGCCGCTGGTCGCCGTGGCTGTGCGTGTACGTGATCGAAGTGCCATGCGACGAGGATGGAACATCCCGCCGACTCGCGATGATCTTGGTCAATTCCCGGGGATGACCGGCCGGTTGGGGATAACTCCACCACCCGTACGAGTGAAGGGTCGGCCGAGTGAAGGGTCGGCCTGCGCATGAGGAATCAGCGGGGCGAGACCACCGCTCCCAGCAGTCCGGGACCGGTGTGTGCCCCGATCACCGCCCCGACCTCGCTGACATGCAGGTCGGCCAGGCCCGGCACCCGTTCCCGCAGCCGGTCGGCGAGCGCGGCGGCACGGTCGGGGGCGGCGAGATGGTGGACGGCGATGTCGACCTCGGCGCCGCCCGCCCGCTCGGCGGCGAGCTCCTCGAGCCGGGCGATGGCCTTGGACGCCGTACGGACCTTCTCGAGCAGTTCGATGCGGCCGCCGTCCAGCTGGAGCAGGGGTTTGACGGCGAGCGCGGATCCGAGCAGGGCCTGTGCGGCTCCGATGCGACCGCCGCGGCGCAGATAGTCAAGGGTGTCGACGTAGAAGTAGGCGGACGTGCCCGCGGCCCGCTTCTCGGCGGCCGTGACGGCCTCGTCCACGGTGCCGCCGGCCTCCGCGGTCTCGGCCGCGGCGAGCGCGCAGAAGCCGAGGGCCATCGCGACCATCCCGGTGTCCACCACCCGTACCGGCACTGGCGCTTCGCGCGCCGCGAGGACCGCCGCGTCGTAGGTGCCCGACAGCTCGGCGGACAGGTGCAGGGAGACGATTCCGCTCGCGCCGGACTCGGCGACCCTGCGGTAGGTTTCCGCGAACACCTCGGGGCTCGGTCGGGAGGTCGTGACGGGACGGCGTTTCTGCAGCGCCTGGGCGAGCGATCGCGTCGAGATCTCGGTGCCCTCTTCGAGTGCCTGGTCACCGAGGACCACGGTCAGGGGCACCGCTGTGATGCCGTGACGCTCCATCGTCCGCGGCGGCAGGTAGGCCGTTGAATCGGTGACGATCGCGACATGGCGGGACATGAGCTGGAGGTTACCTGCCGTAGTGCTCGCGCGGCAGCCCGGCCCCTGGGGTGCGGGCCGGGAGGACCGCTCAGGCGGTGCTCTCGGGGCGGGTCTTCTTCTGCCAGGGGTAGGCGGGGCGGGGCGACGGCGGGGTGATCGCCTCCGGTGGCCGCTCGTCGGCGGGGCGGGACGACTGCGAGGGGGCGTGCCAAGCTGCCGGGTTCTCCGCAGCGGACGAAGCCATGGACGAAGCCGTGGGCCGAGCGGACGCGTCGGGCCGTTGACCGGGCGCCGGTGCGGGGCCGGCCGGGGTCCAGTGGCGCAAGGCGTCGGCCTCGATGTCGATCTGGTCGCCGAGCGCGCCCAGATCGTCGTCGACGAAGCGGCGCGCGCGGTCGCGGACGGCCCAGCGCAGTGAGTCCGCGGACTTGGTGATGCGCTCGGTGCGGGCGCGCAGCTCGGGCAGCCGTGCGGTGAGTTCGGCCCGGTCCGGCTCCGACTCCAGGCGCCCGAGGTCGGCGTCCAGCTCGTGCCCGTGCGCGCTGAGTCGCTCGAAGAGGCCGAGGGACTCCTTCAGCGACTCGTCCTCTGCCACGCCCGCGCGCAGCGTGTCCTGCGTGGCACGCATGGAGGTGCGCAGTGCGAGCCGCAGCCGCGCGATCTCGGCGGCCGGGCCGACCTGCACGAAGGACTTGGCGCGGAGCGTGTGGTCCTCGACGGTGCGGCGGGCCTGCGTGATCGTCCGGTCCACACCGCGTTTGGCGGCGCCGACCGCCTTGACCGTGGCGTACACGCCCAGGCCGATGAAGAGCAGGAAGAGCAGGGCGAACACGGCGATCACTGCTTCCACGACGCTCCTCCTCCGGCCGGCGCGGCACTCGCCGCTGCGCTTTCCACAGTAAACGCAGCGGGCAGGCCCGGAGTTCCAGAAAAACCCCGAACCTGCCCGTAGGGGACTACCCCGAGACGGCGAACGGACCCCGCTTCCTACGCGGGAACGATGTTCACCAGCTTCGGTGCCCGGACGATCACCTTGCGGATGCCCGCGCCGCCCAGCGCCGCGACGACCTTCTCGTCGGACAGGGCCACCTTCTCCAGCTCCTCCTCGGAGATGGCCGGCGGCACCTCCAGACGGGCCTTGACCTTGCCCTTGATCTGCACGACGCAGGTCACGGTCTCGTCGACGACGTAGTTCGGGTCGGCGACCGGGAAGTCCCGGTGGACGACCGAGTCGGTGTGGCCCAGCTTGCGCCACAGTTCCTCGGCGATGTGCGGGGCCAGCGGGGCGACCAGCAGCACCAGCGGCTCGGCCACGGACCGCGGCACCGCGGTGCCGGCCTTGGTCAGGTGGTTGTTCAGCTCGGTGACCTTGGCGATGGCGGTGTTGAAGCGCAGGCCCTCGAGATCCTGACGGACGCCGTCGATCGCCTTGTGCAGGGCACGCAGCGTCTCCTCGTCCGGCTCGGCGTCGGTGACGGTGACCTCGCCGGTCGTCTCGTCGACGATGTTGCGCCACAGCCGCTGCAGCAGCCGGAACTGGCCGACGACCGCGCGCGTGTCCCACGGGCGGGAGACGTCCAGCGGGCCCATGGCCATCTCGTACAGGCGCAGGGTGTCGGCGCCGTACTCGGCGGCGATCTCGTCCGGGGTCACCGCGTTCTTCAGGGACTTGCCCATCTTGCCCAGCAGGCGGCTGACCTTCTCGCCCTGGTAGTAGTACGCGCCGTCGCGCTCCTCCACCTCGGCGGCCGGCACCGCGATGCCGCGGCTGTCGCGGTAGACGTAGGCCTGGATCATGCCCTGGTTGAACAGCTTGTGGAACGGCTCGGCCGACGAGACGTGACCCAGGTCGTACAGGACCTTGGACCAGAAACGCGCGTACAGCAGGTGCAGCACCGCGTGCTCGGCGCCGCCGACGTACAGGTCGACACCGCCGTGCGGCAGACCCTCGCGCGGGCCCATCCAGTACTGCTCGATCTCGGGGTCGACCAGCCGCTGCTCGTTGTGCGGGTCCAGGTAGCGGAACTCGTACCAGCAGGAGCCCGCCCAGTTGGGCATGGTGTTGGTCTCGCGGCGGTACTTCTTCGGTCCGTCGCCCAGGTCCAGGGTGACGTCGACCCACTCCTCGTTGCGCGACAGCGGGGTCTCGGGCTGGGTGTCCGCGTCGTCGGGGTCGAAAGTGCGCGGCCTGTAGTCCTCGACCTCGGGCAGCTCCAGCGGCAGCATCGACTCGGGCAGCGCGTGGGCGATGCCGTCCTCGTCGTAGACGATCGGGAAGGGCTCGCCCCAGTAGCGCTGGCGGCTGAACAGCCAGTCGCGCAGGCGGAAGTTGACGGTGCCCTCGCCGATGCCCTTGTCCTGCAGCCACGCGGTGATACGGGCCTTGGCCTCGGCGACGCCCAGGCCGTCCAGCGAGATCTCGTCGTTGGACGAGTTGATGATCTTCGCGTCGTACGAAGCGAAGGCGTTCTCCCACGTCGAGGTGTCGGTGCCCCGGCCGTCGGTCGGCTCGACGATGCAGTGGACCGGCAGCTCGAAGGCGCGCGCGAACTCGAAGTCGCGCTGGTCGCCCGCCGGCACGGCCATGATCGCGCCGGTGCCGTAGCCCATCAGGACGTAGTCGGCGATGAAGACGGGGACCTGCTCGCCGTTGACCGGGTTGGTCGCGTACGCGCCGATGAAGACGCCGGTCTTGTCCTTGGCCTCGGCCTGCCGCTCGACGTCGGACTTGGACGCGGCCTGCGCGCGGTACGCGGCGACGGCCTCGGCCGGGGTGGCGTGGCCGCCGGTCCACACCGCGTGCGTGCCCTCGGGCCAGGCCTCGGGGGTGAACTTCTCGACCAGCGGGTGCTCGGGTGCCAGCACCATGTAGGTCGCGCCGAACAGGGTGTCCGGGCGGGTGGTGAAGACCGTGATGCGCTCGCCGTCGATCGGGAAGTCGACGCGGGCGCCCTCGCTGCGGCCGATCCAGTTGCGCTGCTGCAGCTTGATGGCCTCGGGCCAGTCCAGCTCCTCCAGGTCCTCCAGCAGCCGGTCGGCGTAGGCGGTGATGCGCATGTTCCACTGGCGCAGGTTCGCCTTGAAGACCGGGTAGTTGCCGCGCTCGGAGCGGCCGTCGGCGGTGACCTCCTCGTTGGCCAGCACGGTGCCCAGGCCCGGGCACCAGTTGACGGGCGCGTCGGAGGCGTAGGCCAGGCGGTACTCGCCCAGGATGTCGGCGCGCTCGGTGGCGCTCAGCTCGTTCCACGCGCGCGTGGTGCCCGGAACCGCGCGCTCACCGGACTCGAACTGGCTGATCAGCTCGGAGATCGGGCGGGCCTTCCGCGCCTCGTCGTCGTACCAGGAGTCGAAGATCTGCAGGAAGATCCACTGGGTCCACTTGTAGTAGTCCGGGTCGATCGTGGCGAAGGACCGGCGCTTGTCGTGGCCCAGGCCCAGCCGGCGCAGCTGGGCCTTCATGTTCTCGATGTTGGCCTCGGTGGACACGCGCGGGTGCGTGCCGGTCTGCACGGCGTACTGCTCGGCGGGCAGGCCGAAGGCGTCGAAGCCCAGGGTGTGCAGGACGTTGTGGCCGGTCATGCGCTGGAACCGGGCGTAGACGTCGGTGGCGATGTAGCCCAGGGGGTGGCCGACGTGCAGGCCCGCACCGGAGGGGTACGGGAACATGTCCATGATGAACTTCTTGGGCTTGGCGGCCAGCTCGGCGTCGCCGGCCAGGTCACCCTTGGGGTTCGGCGCCGCGTAGGTGCCGTCGGCGTCCCAGAAGTCCTGCCAGCGTGCCTCGATCTCGGCCGCCATGGCGGCCGTGTAGCGGTGCGGCGCCGCGACCTCGGCGGCAGCGGGGTTCGTCTCGCTCATGATCCTCAAAGCTCCATCGATCGTCTCTGCCTGCGGCTGTGACTTTCCAAGAAACGAAAAAACCCCTCGCACAGGAGGGGACGCCGCGCCGATGCCGACCTCGCGGTTCGACCGGGGGTCGGTACTGATCAGCGCGGCCCGCTAAGCAGAAGGCGTACGGCACGCATGGCGCTAGGGTACCGCAGGCCCCGAGCGAGCCGCGACGGCCGTGAGCAAGGCCCGATGGCCCTGAGCAAGTCGCGTCGCCCTTCCGTATCCCTTGTGGACATGCCAGGAACCTCGCCGGAACTGAACGAAGGTCAAGGATTACTTCGCGTACCGTCCACTAAAGGACATCACCCCAGTCACATCGTCTGTTCATAACAACGCAATAACTCAAACCCCGTACTGATCGGTATGGCGCCACTTAGAGTTCGGCAGCGGGACCGCTTTCCCGAAACTGCTCGGAGTTGCCCCCATGAACCCTCGTCGTAGTACCAGCTCCCTTCCCAAACCGGGCCGCTCGGCCTATGGGGTGGCGTCGGCTGTCGTCCTGCTGCTCATACCCGTGGTCGTACTGGTCGGAGGCAACCAGTTCCGCGACTTCCTGAACTTCGGCGCGGGCGTGCTCTCCCTCGTCTCGCTCAGCTGCTCGGTGATCTGGGGCCTGTTCGCCCAGGACCGGATCTTCCTGAACACGCGGCAGCGGATCGTCGGCCAGGCGGTGCACCGGACGACGGCGGTCGCATCGATCGCGTTCCTGCTGCTGCACATCACCACGAAGGTGGCGCTCGGCCACACCCAGCTGATCGCCGCGATCATCCCGTTCTCGCTCGGCGTGACCGGAATCGGCGGCCTGATCGGGCTGGGCTCGCTGGCGGGCCTGCTGATGATCTTCGTGGGTGTCACCGGCGCCCTGCGCAGCAATTTCGCCACCCCGGCCCCGGTCGCCGCCCGCTGGCGGGCCATGCACATGCTGGCCTACCCGGCCTGGTGTGCGGCGCTGATCCACGGTCTCTACGCGGGTCGCTCGGCCAAGCCGGTCTTCGTGATCCTCTACAGCCTCTCCCTGCTGGGCGTGATGGGCGCCCTCGCGCTGCGCGCCGCCCCGCGTCCGGTCAAGCGCAAGGTCGCCGACCGGCTGGTGGCGCTGTTCGGCAGTTCGGAGCGGCCGGGTCTCGACGAGCTGGACGCCAGCCGTGCCCGGATGGCCGAACCGGCGCCGACGGGCTTCGAGGGCCGGCGCGAGTCCAGGGCGGCAGCCGCTCCCTCCGCGCCGCTGTACCAGTCCCCCGCCATGCCCGCCGCGGAACCCGCGTCGGGTTTCGCCGCCGCCTACCGCGCCGTCTCCGCGCCGGGCCGCTCCCAGCAGCCGTACGCGGCCGGCCAGACCGCCCGCATGGACCTGCCGCTGGATCTGCAGGCCACGGAGGCCGTCCCGCGCGTGGACGGCCCCTCCAGCACCTCGGGCAGCTGGCCGATCCCCTCCCCGCCGCCGGTCGGCGAGGCCCCGCCGTCCTCGTACGACCCGTTCCAGGACACCGGGCAGACCATCCCGGTCTACGGCAATGCGGACGCCGCCGGTTACGGCGGAAGTGACATGTACGACACCCGTGAGACAAACGGCTTCTACGGCGCGTACAACCCGAGTGACACGTACAACAGCGGTCCCGCTACCGAAACGCTGCCCGGCACGTCGTTCGACACACCGGGTTCGGGCGAACCTTGGAACATGCCGTCCGGAGGCTTTAAGTGAACGAGGCCCTGCCCGACGTCCCCGAAGTCCGCGTGGTCGGCCTTCCCCAGCTCACGTCGGGCTTCGACCTTGTGGAACGACTCGATCTGCCCATGCACCTGAAGGTGCACGGGCCACTCGATCCGCTCGGCGGCGAGCAGCTCGCGCAGCTCGCCGAACGCATCAACCTCAAGGGGCGCGGCGGCGCGGGCTTCCCCTTCCACAAGAAACTGCGCTCGGTCGCCGAGTCGGCGATCAAGCGCGGCGTGCGGCCGGTCGTCGTGGTCAACGGCAGCGAGGACGAACCCGCCTGCCGCAAGGACACGGTCCTGATCAACCGCGCCCCGCACCTGATCCTGGACGGCGCGCTGCTGTGCGCCGAGGCGCTCGGCGCACGGACGCTCGTGATCGGCGTCACCCGCGAGTCCACACAGCGCTCCATGGAGGCCGCGCTCGCCGAACGCGGGCTGAGCAACAGCCGCAGATCGGCGCTACGCGCGTGGGTGCAGCGCAACCCTGTGCGGATGGTCACCGGCGCCGCAGCCTCGCTGATCCGCTCGATCGACGGCGGTCCGGCGATCCCGCCCGGCCGCAAGATCAGCGCATCGCAGACCGGCGTCGGCGGCGCGCCCACGCTGCTGTCGAACGCGGAGACGTTCGCGCAGCTGGCCATCGCCGCCCGCATCGGCCCGGAGCGCTACGGCAACACCGGCCTGTACGACGAGCCGGGCACCGTCATGCTCACGGTCTCCGGTGCGGTCGCCCGCCCGATGGTGCTGGAGGTCCCCACGGGCGTGCCGCTGCGCTACGTGCTGCAGCTGGCGGGTGCCCCGCCGGTGCCGCAGGGCGTGCTGACGGGCGGCTACCACGGCAAGTGGATCGACGCGGCGACTGTCGACGAGGCGATCGTCTCCCGTAACTCGCTGGACGCGGTGGGCGGTTCGCTGGGCGCGGGCGCGATCCTGCCGATCAGCCAGGAGACGTGTCCGCTGGGCGAGTCACTGCGGGTGGCGCAGTGGCTGGCCGAGGAGAGCGCCGGCCAGTGCGGCCCCTGCTACCTCGGACTGCCCGCTGCCGCGCGTGGCTTGGAGGACATCCTCAACGGCGGCGGACCGGCCGCCCTCGAGGCGCTGAAGCAGGTCGCGAAGAACGTCAAGCGCCGTGGCGCGTGTTCGCATCCGGACGGCTCGGCGATGTTCCTGGAGTCGACCGTCAAGGCGTTCACCGACGACCTGGCCGCGCATGTCCTCGGAAACGGCTGCGGACGGCCCGTGGAGGGCGTTCTGCCGCTCTTCGAGGGAGGCAGGGCCCCTACGGGCCTCCCCGGCGGCGCAGAGCCCGAGGAGACCGGCGGCAGCCGCCAGAAGATCTACGTCGACTGGACGCTGTGCCGGGGCCACGGACTGTGCGCCGACATCCTCCCCGAGGTGTTCGAACTCGGCGCCGACGGTTTCCCGACCGTCGCGCAGGCCCAGGTGCCGCGCTACGCGGAGGCGAAGGCGCTGCGCGCGGTGCGCCGCTGTCCGGCGCTCGCCCTGCGCATCGAGGAGGACACGCGCGGGCAGGCGCCCTCCCGGAACCTGCCGGTCGTCTCCCAGGGCCGCGGCCGGCGCGCTCTCGGCCGCTGAACACACGAAGGGGCGGGTCATCCGAGCCGGTGACCCACCCCTTCGTTCGGCCGCGTCCTTGCGCAACACGCCGAAGGCGGACCATTCTTTGAATGGTCCGCCTTCGAGTTCTGTGGAGCTAAGGAGAATTGAACTCCTGACCTCCTGCATGCCATGCAGGCGCTCTACCAACTGAGCTATAGCCCCTTGTTCTATTGTTTCGCCCGGTTCCCCCGGCGACGACGTAAACATTACAGGCCCGGGGACGCAGCTCCAAATCGGTTTCACGTCCACACCGATACGTCCGCTAATGTCGGCTTCTGTGCCCATGATCGCGTCGTCAGCAGCCCGCCGTCGGGTGCCGGTCGCAGTGGGGGCGTGTCTGACGTCCTTCGCGGCGTTCTGGGCGGCACAGCGGGCCGCGCACGTGTCGATGATCGATCTGTTGGTGTACCGGGCCGAGGGCGCCACCGTGCGTGCCGGCGGCGACCTGTACGCGCTGCGGGCGACGGCCGCGCATCTGCCCGCCACCTACCCGCCGTTCGCGGCCCTGCTCTTCACCCCGCTGACCCTGCTGGACACCGCGCCCCTGCGCGTCCTGGCGACGGCCGGGAACCTCGCGCTCCTGGTGGTCTTCGTACGGCTGTCGCTGAAACTCGTCGGCCACGCGCGCGTGGATGCCGTCTGGTGGGTCACGGCGGCGGCCGTGTGGTGCGAACCGGTGTGGACGACCGTGCGCTACGGCCAGGTCAACCTGCTGCTGGCCGTCCTGGTGCTGTGGGACCTGTCCCACAGCACCGGCGGCCGGTACGCCCCCTGGTCGGGAGCGGGGCTGGGGCTGGCCGCGGCGGTCAAGCTGACACCCGCGCTGTTCCCGGTGTTCCTGCTGGTGACGGGTGCCGTCGCACACCTGCGGGGCAGGGACGCGAGGCCGTGGCTGCGGCACGCGCGCGGGGCGGGCGCCGTGTTCGCCGCGGCGACGCTGCTGGCGGCGGCCGTCCTGCCGTACGACTCGCGGCGGTTCTGGACGGGCCTGGTGTTCCGCACGGAACGGGTCGGGCGTGCCGAGGACACCGCCAACCAGGCCCTGCGCGGCGTTCTGGCCCGCCTTCTGCACACACCCCACCCGGGAGCCCTCTGGGCCGCCTGCGCGGCTGTCGTGGCCGCCCTGGGCCTCGCGACGGCCGCGGCAGCGGAGTTGGACGGGCGGCGGGACTGGGCGGTGTGCGCGTGCGCCGTCACCGCGCTCCTGGCCAGCCCGGTGTCGTGGACGCACCACTGGGTGTGGTGCGTGCCACTCGTGCTGCTGCTGTGGTCGCACGGCTCGCGGACCGCGGCCCTCGGCACACTGCTGGTCTTCTGCTCGTACGCCCCCTGGTGGGTGCCGCACGGAACCGGGCGCCCCGAACTGCACCAGGGCCCCCTGGAATTGACGCTTTCGGCCGTCTACGGAGGTGCCGGCGCGTGCTTCCTGGTGCTGACCCGGACATCGTTGCCGGAGCGCGGCGGCGTGGCCGGCGTCAGGCCGTCACGAAGGAGTAGAACCGCTTGAGTGTGCAGTGCTCCTCGAGGAGGCGGCCGTAGATCGGCTCGCCCTCCAGTTCCCGGTACGTCTCGATCGGGTCGCCCTTTATGATCAGCGCCCGCGCGCATTCCTCGCACCAGTACTGGTAGTCGGGATTGATCGGCTCCATGTCACGGACGATCGGGGTACCGCTGCCACACCAGTCGCACTTTCGCCTGTGTGCACCCATCGATCAGCTCCAGCTGTGGCCGCAGGCCGTGCACACGTAGGAGATCCCGCCGTTGTCACCGAGGACCTGCGCGACATGCGCGGAACCGCAGGAAGGGCAGCTCAGCCGGGTGGTCGTGTCCCGTATCAACGCCGCACCGAGGAGGTGGCAGCCCTCCTCAAGGATGCTCGCAGGCATCGCTACTCCCTCCCGTCGGGCCGCGCCCCCTTCCGGCCGTTTGATTCTGCCACGGCCGGAGCAATACGGTCAGCGACGCCTCAGTACCAGTCCGGACACGGCTCCCGCCGCGGGCGCCGGTACGGAGGTATACGAGGCAGGACTCCGAGTGACTCAAGCCTGACGGCGTCGTCCGCACGGCGTCGTCCGCCAGGAGGTAACAGAAGATCCCGCCCCTGACGGGACGGGATCTTCATCACTGTGGAGCTAAGGAGAATTGAACTCCTGACCTCCTGCATGCCATGCAGGCGCTCTACCAACTGAGCTATAGCCCCTTGTGCCACGCGGCGGAGCCGCTTGGTGTCTCGCCCCGCTCGGCGGGGCGAACAAGAAGAACTTTAGCCTGTGACCTGCCAGAAAGTGAAATCCGGGGTCCGGGAGCCTGCGGCGGTTCAGTCGTCGTCGCCGAGGACGGGCTCCGGAAGGGTGCCCGCGTTGTGCTCCAGCAGGCGCCAGCCTCGGGCGCCCTCGCCGAGCACGGACCAGCAGCAGTTGGTGAGGCCGCCGAGGCTCTCCCAGTGCTGGGCCTCCAGGCCGAGGAGCCGGCCGATGGTGGTGCGGATGGTGCCGCCGTGGCTGACGACGACGAGGGTGCCGTCCTCGGGCAGCTTCTCGGCGTGCCGCAGGACGACGGGCGCGGCACGGTCGGCGACCTCGGTCTCCAGCTCGCCGCCGCCGCGGCGGATCGCCTCGCCGCGCTTCCAGGCGGCGTACTCCTCGTTGTGGCGGGCGATGATCTCGTCGTGCGTCAGCCCCTGCCACACGCCCGCGTAGGTCTCGCGCAGGCCTTCCTCGCGGGTGATGTCGAGGCCGGTGAGGGCGGCCAGCTCGGCGGCCGTGTCCGCCGCCCGCTGCAGGTCCGAGGAGATGATCGCGTCGGGCCCCAGGGAGGCCAGCAGCCGGGCGGCGCGGCGGGCCTGGCCGACGCCGGTCTCGGTCAGCGCGACGTCCGTGCTGCCCTGGAAGCGGCGCTCGACGTTCCAGGCGGTCTGGCCGTGCCGCCACAGGATGATGCGGCGGCCGCGGCCCTTGCGGTCGGTCACCTCTCCGGTGGCGCTCATCACCACTCCCCGCCCGGCTCCTGATCGGCCTCGGCGGCCTGCAGCCTGGCGTGCTCCGCGGCCTTGCCGCGGGTGGCCTTGGCTTCGGCGGGCAGCTCCAGCTCGGGGCAGTCCTTCCACAGCCGCTCCAGCGCGTAGAAGACCCGCTCCTCGCTGTGCTGGACGTGGACGACGATGTCCACGTAGTCGAGCAGGACCCAGCGGGACTCGCGGTCGCCCTCGCGGCGTACCGGCTTGGCGCCGAGTTCCTTCAGCAGGCGCTCCTCGATCTCGTCGACGATGGCCCTGACCTGGCGGTCGTTCGGCGCGGAGGCCAGCAGGAAGGCGTCCGTGATCGACAGTACGTCGCTGACGTCGTAGGCGATGACGTCGTGGGCGAGCTTGTCGGCCGCTGCCTGGGCGGCGGTGTTGATGAGCTCAAGGGAACGATCGGTGGCGGTCACTACAAAGCTTTCGGTCGGCGGTCACTGGACCTCAAGGGTCTCACGGACCGCCGGGCGCACCCCACGTGATTACGGCGGCACGTGGGGTGCGCGGGGCCCAGGTCAGGATGCGGCGGGTGTGTAGTCCTGGCCGAGGACGACCGAGACGTCGGCGCCCGAGGAGACGCTTCCCTTGGTCACGGAGCCGGCGGGCAGACCGAGTGTCTTGGCGACCTCGGTGGCGTCCGGCTTGTGGGAGGCGTCCGAGTAGACCACCTTCGAGGCGGCCGTGGCGCCGGAGGCGGTGCCGCCCTCCAGGAAGGTGAAGCCGCCGTTGAGGAGCGCCACGCGGGCCTTCTCGGTGTCGTCCTTCACCCCGGTGGCGTTCTGCACGGAGACCCGGAGCGCGGAGCCGGCGTCGGGACTCTTGGCGGTGCCGCCGAGGATGTCCTTCACCACACTGTCGCTGGTCTTCGCGCTCAGGGTGCCGTCGGCCTGCACGGGCAACAGGGCGGTCTTGTAGTCGCCGCTCTTGGCGAGGTCGGCGAGCCTGGCGAGGAAGGTGCCGAGGTCCTTGTCGGTGAGCGGCGGGTCGAGGATCTGGGCGAGGGTCTGCACGGTGACCGTCGCCGACGACGGGTCGGAGGACAGCTTGCGCAGCACGCCCTGCATGACCTGGCCGAACCGCTCCAGCTGGGCGTTCTGGGTCTCGCCGGGGGCGCGGTAGGTGGCGTAGGCGACGGCCATCTTGCCGCTGAGGGTCTGGGCGCTGCCCTTGTGGACGAGCGGCTCGGCGCCCTTCTTCCTGGCGTCCGGGTCGGGCACGTCGGTGTTGGTGTCCAGGTCGATGTTGCCGACCAGGTCGACGAGGTTCTGCAGGTAGGGGGTGTCGAGGCGCCAGGTGCCCTGGATGTCGGTGCCGAGGACGGTGTCGAGCTGGTCGCGGGTGCCGGAGGCGCCGTCGTCGTCCACCGACTTGGCGAGAGTGGTGGTGGAGCCGTCGTCGCCGCTCAGGGCCAGCGAGTTCGGCAGCAGTACGGTGCTGCCCTGCTTGGTGGTGGTGTTGTCGACCAGCAGCGCCGTGGAGGTGCCGCCCTTGCCGGTGTTGTGCAGGTGGACGACGATCACGTCGCGTTTCTGGGCGCCGACGGGCGTCGTCGCGCCGGGCTTGGAGCCGGAGGAGGACAGGCCGGGCAGCTTTCCGGCGTACCAGAGGTAACCGACGCCGCCGACGGCGATGAGGGCGAGGACCACGAGGAGGGCGATGATCCGGCTGCGGGCGCGGCGGCGGGCCTCCTCACGGCGCTCGGTGCGGTTCTCGGTGAACTTCAGCCAGTCGATGACGTCCTCGGAGTCGCCGTCCGGCTCCTCGACGAACGCGAACTGCTCGGTGTGGTAGTCCCGTTCGCCCTCGTCCCGCGGCTCCTCGGCGTGCGCCGGGGCGTGCGGGTGCTCCACCGGGCCGGTCTGCTGCGGGATGTAGGCGGTCTGCTCGGCGACCCGGGGCTGCTGCCCGCTGCTCGCGGCCTGCCCGTAGGGGTCGTGGCCGGCGCCGTGCCGGATGCC
Source organism: Streptomyces sp. NPDC007205 (assembly GCF_040634095.1). Classification (NCBI taxonomy): domain Bacteria; kingdom Bacillati; phylum Actinomycetota; class Actinomycetes; order Kitasatosporales; family Streptomycetaceae; genus Streptomyces; species Streptomyces sp. NPDC007205. The sequence goes on along the minus strand of NZ_JBEYEW010000029.1, from coordinate 19,933 downwards.
GGTGCCGTAAGGGTCGTAGGGGGCCTGGGACCCGTACTGGTCGTCGTACGACGGTGAGGGCGGCCCGGTGTCGTAGGAGGGCACCGGCGGCTGCTGACCAGTCGCGTAGGGGTCGTAGCCGTAGCCCTGCTGTGGGGTGTACGGGTCGTAGGTCGCCTGCTGGGCCTGCTGTGCCGGGACCTGCCGGTACACGGGCTGGCCGTACTCGTCGTAGCCGACGAGTTCGTACGGGCCGGCGCCGTAGCCGCCGTCGCCCCTGTCGTATCGGTCGTTCACCGGTGCCCCTCTCGGCTCACTCGCCGCGGTACAGCTGGCGCTTGGCGATGTAGCGCACGACGCCGTCCGGCACCATGTACCAGATGGGGTCGCCCTTGGCGACTCTCGCACGGCAGTCCGTGGAGGAGATGGCCATGGCCGGCACCTCGACGAGCGAGACGCCGCCTTCCGGCAGCCCCGGGTTGGTCAGGTGGTGGCCGGGGCGGGTGACGCCGATGAAGTGGGCGAGGGAGAACAGCTCCTCGCTGTCCCGCCAGGTCAGCAGCTGGGCGAGGGCGTCGGCGCCGGTGATGAAGAACAGGTCGGTGTCGGGGTTGAGGGCGCGCAGGTCGCGCAGGGTGTCCACGGTGTAGGTGGGGCCGCCGCGGTCGATGTCGATACGGCTGACGGAGAACTGAGGGTTCTCGGCGGTGGCGATGACCGTCATCAGGTAGCGGTCCTCGGCCGGGGAGACCTTGCGGTGGGACTTCTGCCACGGCTGGCCGGTGGGCACGAACACCACCTCGTCCAGCTGGAACTGCGTGGCGACCTCGCTCGCCGCCACGAGGTGCCCGTGGTGGATCGGGTCGAATGTTCCGCCCATGACACCGAGGCGTCGCTTGCCCGTGTGGGCAGGGCCGTCGCCCGGTCCGTACTGCGGGTGCTTCACCGTGTCGTCGGCGGACTCGTACGCCGGACCGGTAGGCATGTCCTGCTCTCCCATGCGTGCAGACCCTACCGGCCCGGCCTCGGGTGTCCGGCCGGGGACGGGGTCCCCGCTCAGCGGTCGCGGTTGAAGCGCGTGGTGATCCACAGCAGGAGCAGCAGGATGACCAGGGCGCTGCCGCCGGTGACGGCGGGGTTCAGGCTGTTGTGGTTTCCGCCGTGCGGCTCGCCCTCGGCGGCAAGGGTGACCAACTGGGCTGCGGCGCTGTGGAAGCTCATCTTCGGCAGGACCTATCGCGTGTGGGCGGGATAAAGATGTCGGCTCATCGTAAGCGGGCGGCCTCGCGGCGATCACGCCGACTCCTCCGTTGGGGAGGCCCGCCCGGAACTTCCGGCGGCTGTCAGTCGTCTTTCCGCTTGTAGCCGCGCAGCAGGAACCAGGCGGTCAGTACACAGCCCAGGACCATCACGACCAGGACGATGCGGAGCAGATTCCCCGACCCGTGCTGCTGGACGGCGCTCGCGGCGGCCTCGGTCAGCCAGGCGGCTGCGGGGTGGTGATCCATGAGTGGGCTCCTTCGGCTGTACTGCCCGTCAACGGTATCTCCGCCTAGGCTGGGCCCCGCCTCGGGGGCACAGTGGCACTCCTACGCACATGGGGGAAGACATGTCGGACGACGGCCAGCAGCACACGGGGCACGAGAGCGTGCCGAGCAGGCAGCGCAGGCGCTTCCCGGGGATCTCCTCGCGTGCCTACGAGCATCCGGCCGACCGCTCGGCCCTGGTCGCGCTGCGCAAGCTGAGCGGATTCGACACGGTCTTCAAGGCGCTCAGCGGGCTGCTGCCCGAGCGGAGCCTGAGACTGCTGTTCCTGTCCGACTCGGTGCGGGTCTCCGAGCGGCAGTTCCAGCACCTGCACGACATGCTGCTGGACGCCTGTTACATCCTGGACCTGGAGAAGGTCCCGCCGATGTACGTCAACCAGGACCCGCAGCCGAACGCGATGTGCATCGGCCTGGACGAGCCGATCATCGTCGTCACCACGGGGCTCGTGGAGCTCCTCGACGAGGAGGAGATGCGGGCGGTCGTCGGGCACGAGGTGGGACACGCGCTGTCCGGGCACTCGGTGTACCGCACGATCCTGCTGTTCCTGACCAGCCTGGCGCTGAAGGTGGCCTGGATCCCGCTGGGCAACCTCGCGATCATGGGGATCATCACGGCGCTCAGGGAGTGGTTCCGCAAGTCGGAGCTGTCCGCCGACCGGGCGGGGCTGCTGGTGGGGCAGGACGTCCGGGCCTCGATGCGTGGCCTCATGAAGATCGCGGGCGGCAACCACCTGCACGAGATGAACGTGGACGCGTTCCTGGAGCAGGCCGAGGAGTACGACTCCGGGGGCGACCTGCGCGACTCGGTGCTGAAGATCCTGAACGTGCTGCCGCGCTCGCACCCGTTCACCACCGTGCGGGCCGCCGAGCTGAAGAAGTGGGCCGAGTCCCGCGACTTCCAGCGGATCATGGACGGCCACTACCCGCGGCGTGACGAGGACCAGGACACCTCGGTCAGCGACTCCTTCCGCGAGTCGGCGGCCAGCTACGCGAGCGATGTGAAGGCCTCCAAGGATCCGCTGATGAAGCTGGTCACGGACCTCGCGGGCGGCGCCGGCGACCTGGGCGGCCGGGTCCGCCGGGGCTTCGAGGGCTTCCGGACCCCGCCCCCGCCGGAGGAGGGCCCGACGGACACCCCGGAATAGGGCTGTCGCGCCGCGAACGCCCCCGCTACACCGTCGGCTGGGCCCCGGCGGCCATCGTCCCGCACAGGGCCGTGGGGCTGTCCGTCTCGTAGGGGTTGGTGCCGGCGGGGCCGCCGCTGCGGGCCTTCTGGCCGGCGACCAGGGGGCGGAGGTAGGAGGCGGAGTCCTCGGCGCAGGAGAGCGGACCGGCCTGGACGAAGGACGTGACCAGCTGGACCTGGTGGATGCGCAGGTCGTCGCGGGTGAAGCGGAAGGTCAGCTCGCGGCGGACGGTGAACAGGGACACGGGCGCGTTCCTCGCGGCACCGGTGCGGCGCAGGGCGTAGACGAAGGTGTGGTCGGCGGTGACCTCCAGCGTGCCCGAGTCGCTCTCGGTGGCCTGCAGGTCGCCGCGGACGCGGATCCTGTCGTCGGCGAGCCGGGCGCGGGACGGGTCCAGTCGGATCAGCCAGCCGGTGGGGGCGTGCCGGCCGTCCGCCGACGGGTGGTCGAAGCTCTGGTCGAACTGGTCGAGCTGGTCGGCGTCGATGAGGGACCGGACGGGGTGGACGTCACGGCCGGTGAGCACCTCGGGGTAGAGCGAGGAGCGGACGATGTAGTCCTTGGCGGTGGTGAGCGCGGTCACCACCTGGCTGTCGGAGAAATGGGCGGTGCTGCGGGCGGCCGGCAGGGGTATGCCCTCCGCGCCGACGTCGTACGGGGCGGCGGGGCTGTGCGCGTACAGGTTCTCGGCGTCGATGGCACCGGGCACCTCGCCCGTCGGAGCGAGCGGGACCACCGTCGTCCGCAGGGGTTCGACGGCGCGCCGGGCCTGCGGGGCGCTGTAGGGATGACGGACGCCCATGTAGATCGCGGTGGCGAAGGCGACGGCGATCAGCACGACGAGGATCAGGGCCTGCCGGGGAAGTCCGCGGTGCAGGGGCGGGCGCCGGCGTACGGCGGGCGCGTGGTCGGCCATCCGCTCCTGGGCGGAGTACTCCTGGAGGCGGGCAGCACGGACGAACGACTCGTCGAACACGACGGATCGGTACTCGTCCTCGCCACCTGCGGGGCCGCCCTCGGGTGCGCCCTCCGGTGGGTCTCCAGGCCCGCCCATACTTTCAGAGTAGGTCTCGGGGGCCTCAGGTAAACGCCCTGCTACACGACAACTTCTGACAGGTGCTCACCAAGAGTGGAGGCGGGTGTTCAGGGGGAGCGCGGGGTGGCGGAGGCCGCCGGCTGGGAGGTCTCGGCGGAGGCGGAGGGAGCCGCGGCGCTGCCCTGTTCGAGGCCGCTGGAGGCGGGGGTGGGTATCCCGTCACGGGTGGTGGCGGAGCCGCCTCGGTAGACGGCGGCGAAGGCCAGCGCGACCATGCCGATGCCCATCACGACGGCCAGCACCCAGGCCACGGGCCGGTGCCAGCGGACCTGCTTGCCGTACCCACCGAAGTGGCGGTCGCCGAGGACGTGGGCATCCTCCGGATCGTCGTCGTCCGGATCGTCGTCCGGATCTTGACCGAAATCGGTCCCCTCGGGGCCGTAGGCATCCTCGTAGCGCTCGCCTCGGGCGTGGGTGCGACGGGCCTCCGCCTCGGAGGCCTCTGCTCTGGCCTGTGCGGCGGCCAGAAGGCGTTCGACGGCGGTCGGCTCGTGGACCGTGGCCGCCTGTACGAAGGCCTCGTCGAAGACCACGGAGGCGAACTCTTCGTCCGACACCCCGCGGTCGTGGTCGTCGTCGGGCTCCCAGCCGTCCGAGAACGGCGTGCCCCCCACGTCCTCCGGCACGGATCCAGAGTAGACCTGGGGGATCAATTTGGGCAGACGGTATGGAAATTCATCCGCCTGACGAGACGCGTTTCGGACGTGCGGCCGAACGGGTGAGTCTCAGGGGCGCACGTGGCCGTCGCCGGTGACGATGTACTTGGTGCTGGTCAGCTCGGGCAGGCCCATCGGGCCGCGGGCGTGCAGCTTCTGGGTGGAGATGCCGATCTCCGCGCCGAAGCCGAACTGGCCGCCGTCGGTGAAACGGGTGGAGGCGTTGACGGCGACGGTGGTGGAGTCGACCAGCTGGGTGAAACGGCGGGCGGCCTGCTGGGAGGTGGTGACGATCGCCTCGGTGTGCCCGGAGGTCCACAGCCGGATGTGCTCGACGGCCTTGTCGAGGGAGTCGACGACGGCGGCGGCGATGTCGTACGAGAGGTACTCGGTCTCCCAGTCCTCGGCGACGGCCTCCACGACCGTCGCCTTGGAGTCCCCGGCGTAGGCCAGCACGCGCTCGTCCGCGTGCACGGTGACGCCGGCCTCGGCGAGGGCGTCGAGGGCCCGCGGCAGGAACGCGGGGGCGATGGCCTGGTGGACGAGGAGGGTCTCGGCGGCGTTGCAGACGCTGACCCGCTGGGCCTTGGAGTTGATCAGGATGTCGATCGCCATGTCGATGTCGGCCGCCGCGTCGACGTAGACGTGGCAGTTGCCGGTGCCGGTCTCGATCACGGGGACGGTGGACTCGTTGACCACGGTCTGGATCAGGGAGGCACCGCCACGCGGGATGAGGACGTCGACCAGGCCGCGGGCGCGCATCAGCTCGCGGACCGACTCACGGCTCTCGCCGGGCACCAGCTGGACGGCGTCGGCGGGCAGCCCGGCACCGCCGACGGCGTCGCGGATGACGCGGACGAGGGCGGTGTTGGACTCGTAGGCGGAGGCGGAGCCGCGCAGCAGGACGGCGTTGCCGGACTTCAGGCAGAGGGCGGCGGCGTCGACCGTGACGTTCGGGCGGGCCTCGTAGATGATGCCGACGACGCCGAGCGGGACGCGGACCTGGCGCAGGTCGATGCCGTTGGGAAGGGTGGAGCCACGGACGACCTCGCCGACCGGGTCGGGCAGCTTCGCCACGTCCCGGACGTCGCAGGCGATGGCGCGGACCCGCTCGGGGGTGAGGGTGAGCCGGTCGACGATGGCCTCGCTGGTGCCGCTCTCCCGGGCCTTGGCCACGTCCTTGGCGTTGGCCTCGACGATCTCGCTGGTCCGGACCTCCAGGGCGTCGGCGATGGCGAGCAGCGCGTCGTCCTTCTCTGCCCGCGGAAGCGGCGCGAGGTCGGCGGCGGCGGCCTTGGCCCGGTAGGCGGCCTGGGTGACCGGGGACATCGAGTCGTACGGCGAGAGCGTGGTCATACCCGCAGGGTAGTGCGCCTGTGGACGGGGGCGGCAACCGTCCCGGAGGCCGAGACGGCGAGCTCCCCGGGGCCGTGCGGGCCCCGTGCCACCGGTGTCCCCGGCGGCACGCGGCTCGATCACACGCTCAGATCAGCGCCTTCTTGTAGAAGATGTTCGAGCGGCGGTCGCCCGCGGTGCCGGAGGCGAAGCCGATGAAGAGGCGGGCCTGACCCGAGTCGGTGCGGTAGACGGCCAGCCCCTCCGGCTCGCGGTAGGACAGGCTCTCGCCCGCCCTGGTGAGGACCGGCCCCTGCTTGACGGCCCCCGAATTGAGGTCGACGCAGGTGATGCGGGTGTTCCCGGGCCGCGGGTTGCTCGCGGAGTAGGCGTTGCCCGTCAGGTGGTACAGGTACCGGCCGTACGAGGTGTACCCCTGTGCCGTGCCCGGGATCGAGGGCTGCTTGAAGTAGGCCACCGGGCTGCTGAAATTGCCCGCGGAGGCCTGGCTCAGCCGGTAGGCGGCGATGTACTTGGCGCCGTTCTTCTGGTGGCGGACGACCATGATGCCGTTCACCTGGTCGATGGAGCAGGTGAACTCCACGCCGCTCGCCACCGGCCGGTACTTCTGGATCGCGGAAGAGGTGTGGGACAGCGAGCCGCCCCGCACGAACTTGAAGCGGCCGAGCCGGGTGCCGTAGCCGTTCTTGTTCGCGTCCACCTCCGTCCACAGCCAGCTGTCGCGGCCCCGCGGCTCGACACCGAAGGCGACGCCGTGGCCGAAGCCCGTGAGGTGCATGGCCGAGACACGGTTGCCGGCGAAGTCCAGCTCGGTGATGCAGAGGTCGCCGGACGTCTCACCGCTGCCGTTGCGTCGCTGTGCGACGAAGAGGCGCTTGTTGACGCTGTCGAAGGCGAAGCCCTGCTGGACGGTGTCGTCGTGCAGTTGCCGGCCGCGGAACAGGTCGTAGGAGGGCGCGGTGAGGTCGAAGCGCGGCGAGGCGGCGATCGCGGCGGACGCCGTGCCCGCCCCGGCCCCCACGCCCAGTGCGGCGATCCCTAGCCCGCCCGCGGCCCGCAGGATCCCTCGACGGCCGACGGTGTGCTGCTCCATGGTCCCCCTTGTACGGCGGTGGGTAAGCGGAGACGCATGATCCACATGCGTCGCGCCGAACCTACCGGGCGAACCTCGGAGGCCGGTGTGCGGGGCCGGGCCCCGGCGCGGGAGGGGAGGGCGGGATTCAGAAGGGGTGGACGCCGACGGGAGTGGCGGGGGCGGGGCCGTAGCCCTCGGCGATGCGCTGGTGGTAGGTCTCGCGGTCGATGACCTCCAGGCCGACGATCTCCCAGGCGGGCAGCCCGGCGCTCTGCCGGTGCTCGCCCCACAGGCGCAGGGCGACGGCGGCGGCGTCGTGCAGGTCGCGGGCCTCTTCCCAGTACCTGATCTCGGCGTGGTCGGGGGCGTATCTGCTGGTCAGGAGGAAGGGGTGGTCGTGGGCCAGCTGCTCCAGGGCACGGCGCAGGTCCGGCAGGGGGACCTTCTCCCCGGAGACGCTGAGGGTGACGTGCCACAGCCGGGGCAGGTCCTTGGGCTCCTCGTAGGCGTCCCCGGCCGCGACGCTCGTCAGAGCACCGCGGGTTGTCACCCCAGGGCGCACTCGTCTCACGACGGCCTCCTTCACCCAGCACTCGTAAACGTGTCCTGACACAAAGTTGAGCAGGCCCTACGGCAGCGCGGGGCGGTTTTACGGAACGTCCCCCACCGGGGGCCGTCGTTACGTCCCGTTTTACGAGTGCAGCAGCACCAGGTCGTCCCTGTGTACGACCTCGCGTTCGTACGCGGGACCCAGCTCCCGGGCCAGCTCGCGGGTCGAACGCCCGATCAGCCGGGGAATTTCCTTGGCGTCGAAGTTGACGAGCCCCCGGGCCACCGCGCGGCCCGCCGTGTCGCGCAGCTCGACGGGGTCGCCCGCGCTGAACTCGCCCTCCACGGCGGCGATTCCGGCGGGCAGCAGCGACGTGCGCCGCTTCACGACGGCGTCCACCGCGCCGTCGTCCAGGGTCAGCGCGCCCTGCGGGGTGGAGGCGTGCTGGAGCCACAGGAGCCGGTCGGCGGAGCGCTTGCCGGTGGGGTGGAAGTAGGTGCCGGTGTCGGCGCCGCTCAAGGCGTCCGCCGCGTGTACGGCGCTGGTCAGCACCACGGGGATGCCGGCGGCGGCCGCGATCCCGGCGGCCTCGACCTTGGTGACCATCCCGCCGGTGCCGACGCCGGCTTTGCCCGCGCTGCCGATCTCGACACCGGCCAGGTCCCCGGGCCCCCGTACCTCCGCGATCCGGGACGTCCCGGGCTTGCTGGGGTCGCCGTCGTAGACGCCGTCGACGTCGGAGAGGAGGACCAGCAGGTCGGCGTGGACGAGGTGGGCGACGAGAGCGGCGAGGCGGTCGTTGTCGCCGAAGCGGATCTCGTCGGTGGCGACCGTGTCGTTCTCGTTGACGATCGGAAAGGCACCCATCGCGAGGAGCTTGTCGAGGGTGCGGGAGGCGTTGCGGTGGTGGGCGCGGCGGCTCATGTCGTCGCTGGTGAGCAGGACTTGGCCGACGCGGACGCCGTAGCGGGCGAAGGAGGCGGTGTAGCGGGCGACGAGCAGTCCCTGGCCCACGCTGGCGGCGGCCTGCTGGCGGGCGAGGTCCTTGGGACGACGACGCAGGCCCAGCGGGGCGAGACCGGCGGCGATGGCGCCGGAGGAGACGAGGACGATCTCCTTCTCGCCGCCGCTGCGGCTCTTGGCGAGGACGTCGACGAGTGCGTCGACACGGTCGGCGTCGAGGCCGCCCGCGGCGGTGGTCAGCGAGGAGGAGCCGACCTTTACGACGATCCTGCGGGCCCTGGCGACCTGCTGCCTTGCCGCTGACACGTGCTTCCCTCCGACCTCGCGCCCACGTCCCGTCGGGCGTGGCCGTTGCAATCTACGCGATATGCACGGAGCGTGCCCGGGCGGTCCAGGGGGCGGACCGGCGGTCAGAGGTGGGCCAGGTCGTAGATGAGCGAGCCGAGACCGACGAAGGACACGATTCCCGCTATGACCCTGAACCGGTCCGGTGTCATTCTCGGGTTTGCCGCCGCTGAGGTCATCGTTTCCAGAAGGTCGTAGACCCGGAGCCCGAAGTTGCGGTAATCGATCGCCACGAAAAAGAAAAAGAACGCCGGAACCGCAGAACAAAGAATCCGGATGAACTCAGGCATTGACGGACCCTTCTCAACCACCGGCAGTGAACCCGCACAATGTACCAGCCCCCTGTCCCGTCCAACCAAGGGGGGCAGGGGGCTGGACTCTATTGTTCAGCGAATGCCGTTGACGCCGTTACCAGAGGGCTTTCAAGACCTTGCCCACGGTCAGCGACCCCAAGAGTTTCGGCATGTCGGCGACTCTGGTGATACCGGTTGTGCCGGATGCGAAACTCGCACCGAGTTCCATCTGCAGACCCCAGCCTCCGGAGAAGGAATTCACCGTGTCACCGCGGGCATTCTTCGTCGAATACGTGCCGCGCCAGCCACCGCGGAACGGGCCGTACGCACCATCGAAACCGGAACCCATACCGCGCAGCTCGTTGAGCGAGTCCGCGTTGCTGAACAGGAAGTTCACGGTCGCACCGGCTCCGGCCTCCGGACCGACCGTGTCCTCCTTGGTGTAGGTGAAGGCCCACGCCGTCTTGCCCTTGGCCGAGGTGGTCCGGACGAGGCAGATACTGCGCGCCTTTCCGGCAGCAATCGCCCCACCGACGTTTCCGCACACACCCGTGGTGTTGGTGTAGCTCCCCAGATAGCTCCCGATCTTCTTGATGGCACCCAGCAGATCCGGGCCCTTGCCCATCTGTCCCGGCGCCAGGGTGATGGCGTTCTGGACCATCGTGTTGATGGTCGGGATGGCCTTCTTGATCGCTTCCTGGGCCTGGCGGATGGCGTCCTGCTTGGTGATCGCGCCGGTGTCCACCAGGGACCAGCTGCCCTGCGGCTGGTCATCGCCGGTGTCCACCAGGGACCAGCTGCCCTTCGGCTGCGGGGGATCGAAGTCCGGCATGTGCATCAACCCGGACGGGTCGCTGTAGTTGACCGGGTTGTTGCCCGAGTAGCTGTAGCCGCTCAGCGCCTGGGGGTCGTACGGCTTGATCAGTTCGTCGGGGCTGATGAACCGGCCCAGTGCCGGGTCGTACATCCGGGCACCGAGGATCGACAGGGATGTGCTGTCGTCCTCCGGCTTGCCGAGGAAGCCCCGGTCGAGGTCGGACGGCAGGGTGCCGCCCACGCTGCGCTGCTTGCCGAACGGGGTGTAGCGGCGACGGATCACCGCTCCGCCCATGGCGATCAGCAGGGCCGTGGACGCCTGGGCGTCGTTCGCGAGCCAGGTCAGCTTGCCGTTCGTCGAGCCGTCGCCCTCGCGCATGGCGACCGTGGTGCCGGCTGCGGAGTACAGCCGCGTCGCCTTCACGCCCTGGCCGGCGGCCTTGTGCAGCTCATGGCCGTCGAGGTAGAGGACGTTCTCGCCCGGCGAGGTACGCACCAGGACATTGCCGTCCGCGTCGTACACATAGCCCGACACCTGGTCGCCGCCGGACTTGTGCACCGTGACCTGGCTGACCCGGTTCTGGGGGTTCCAGTCGATGGTCGAGCTGACGCCGTTCACCGTACGCGTCTGCATCTGCCCCGCCGCGTTGTAGGAGAAGGTGTCGGACCCGGCCTGGGTCACCGCGTGCGGGTGGGCCTGGCCCGCCGTGTACGTGGAGCCGTCGGCGCTGTAACCGGGGTAGGTGTACTTCTTGGTCGTCGACCCGCCGGCCGTGGTGTCCGTGACGGACATCAGGTTGCCGAGTTCGTCGTAGCTGTACGACTGGTTGTACGGGTCGAGGCTGCTGCTCAGGTCGGACGTGGCCGCGCCCGTGCAGCCGTCGGTGGCCTCGGTGGTCCACGCATGGCTGAGCCGGTTCAGCTCGTCGTACGTGAAGCACTCGCTCTGCTTGGCCACCGCGTCCGTGACACCGGTGACCTGACCGCCGAGATCGCGCGTGAACGCGTCGTCCTGCGCGGTGCTGGTGGTGCTGCCGGTCGTGACCGTGGTCCTGATGCCGGACAGCATGCCGCTGCCGTCGGTGTCGTTGTAGGTGTAGGCGCGGTTCACCGTGGCGTCCGAGCCGCCGCTGCCGAATGCGCGGCCGTTGAGACGGCCGAGGCGGTCGTATCCGATGTTCGACTGGTAGGTGGCCAGCGGCGAGGAGACCTTGGACGGCAGGCCCTGGGCCGTGTACGTCGTGGTCACCGTCTCCGCGGGCAGCTGACCGGCCGACGGATCGCCGATCTGCGGGTAGCTGACGGACGTCAGGTGGTTGGCGAGGTCGTAGCCGTAGCCGAACGTGTAGGTGTTGGCCAAGCCGGAGCCGTCATCCGGGATCGTGTACTTCTTGCCCGTCATCCGGCCGCGGCCGTCGTAGCCGGTGATGCTTTCGGTGTAGGCCTTGCCGTTCGCGTACGTGGTCGACGCGGCCACCTGGCCCACACCGCCGGGCGCGGTGTCGTAGTCCACCTTCGACAGGACGGTCGAGCCCTGCGAGAGGGTCGTCTGCCGCTGGAGGTTGTCGTACTGGTAGGTCAGCGTCGTGCCGTTGTCGGTCTCCGTGCTCCTCTTGCCGTTCTCGTCGTACTGCGCCGAGGTCGATCCGGCGTCGGGGTCGACCGTCGAGGTCCGGTCACCGGCCCAGTTGTAGCCGTAGGTGGTGACGTTGCCCTTGGCGTCCGTGATCGTCCACAGCTTGCCGTTGCGCTTGTAGGTGTACGACGTGGTGCTCGGGCCGGTCGCTCCGTACTGGACCACTTTGGTGGTCTGGCCGAAGACGTCCGTGTAGGTGTCGGTGCGCTCGCCGGTGGCCGGGACGGTGGTCGTGTAGTCGCCGTAGTAGTACGTGCGGCTGTGACCGGTCGCCTGGGGAGTGCCGTTGACCAGGATCTGGGTCTGCGTGGTGCGGCCGGCCCAGTCGATGACCGGGTCGGTGTACGACGGAAGGTCGGCCACCGTCGGCAGCACCATCCCGGAACCCGCCGCGCTGGAGTTGTAGAAGGTGTCGGAGACACCGGTGACGTTGCCGGAGGTGTCGTAGCGGGTGGAAACCACGTCACGGCCGGTACCGTCCGGCGCCGTGGACTGGGTCTCGCGGGTGCGGCCGAGGCCGTCGTCGTAGGTGTAGGAGTTCACGTACGTCGTCCCCGACTGCAGGACGCTCGACTTCACCAGCGGCGCGCCGGTGACCGAGTCGGGCACCCCGTCGCTGTTGGTCGCGGTGGGGATCGTGTAGGTGAACTTCATCGACGGGTCACCACTGGGGTAGTTGCCGATCTCGGTCGCCTTGAACACCTGGCTGGTGCGGCCCACGGAGTCGAGGACGATCCGCGTGGTGTTGCCGTTGGCGTCGAGGATCCGGTACGGGGTGCCCCACAGCCGGGAGTAGTAGGTGGTCGAGGACTCCGCGGCGGCCGGGCCGCTGCCGTCCGGGTCGGGTGTGGTGAGGGTGACGCCGTCGGTCGGCCAGGTCGTGGCCGGCGCGTAGGACGTGGTCGTCTTCTGGCCCTTGCCGTCGTAGGCGGCGATGACGCGGCCGGCGCCGTCGTAGTCGTAGCGGGTCGAGCGGTGGGTGCTCGCGTCCGTGTAGAGCTGCTTCTCCGTCGGGTTGCCGTCGACCAGGGCGGCGTCGTTGTTCGCGACCGACGTCGAACCGTCGTACAGCGTCACCTTGTAGGAGTCCTGGTTGCTGGAGCCGCGCGAGGCGCAGTCCGCCGCGTAGTGGCGCTCCTCGTCCTCGAAGACCATCCAGCGCTTGACGTCCGAGTTGGGGAAGTTGGACGTGTTGTAGGCGCGGCCGTAGGTGGTGCAGCGGTTGTCGTCGACGTTGACCTCGCCCCAGTCGTTGGTGCGCAGGGGCAGACCGTAGGTGGTGCTGGTGGAGGAGGTGTCGTCGAACTCGTTGTTGACGACGCGCTCGCGCCAGCCCGTGGAGGTCAGGTCGTCCGTCGTGGTCTTGCTCTCGCGTACGAAGCGGGCGTCGGGCAGGCCGTCGTAGTGGGCGGTGTCATGGACCCAGTACTCCTGGCGGACGCGCTGGTGCGAGTTGCCGTCGCCGTCGCGCTTGGACTGCTCCAGGGTCTTGCCGGCCAGCCACGCGGAGTCGGTCCAGGAGGTGCCGTAGCCGTCGGTGACCGAGACGCTGCGGGTGGCGGAGGAGTCCGTCTTCGAGGTGCGGTCGCCGTCCAGGCCGCGGTAGAGCCAGTAGTAGGTGGAGGCGGCGTTGCTCTTGGTGCCGGAGAAGACCTCGACCTGCTGGTAGCCGCGCCAGTCGGACCAGGTCTCGTCGGAGTCCGGGATCAGCGGGTCGTTGGTGTACCGCCAGCCGGCGCCGCCGTGGTACTCGTACCGGGTGGTCATGACCGGGTCGCCGTCGGTGTTCGCGCCCTGGCCGACGCCCGGGTCCGCGGAGACCTGGGTGACGACGTACTTCTTGAACCAGCCCGTCTTGGTGGTGCTGGAGCCCTCGGGTGTCCACTTCTGCCAGAAGCAGTCCTCGGTGTTGGAGGACTCGCTGGGCAGGTTGTTGATGTCGCAGGCGTCCGGCTGGCCGTAGGTGACGCTGGTGACCGAGCCGAGGTCGCCGTAGATCTTGTCGACGCGACGGAAGTTGAGGGTGGAGGAGCCGACCTGGTTGTCCAGCCACTCACCGTTGAAGTTGATGACCGGCAGGCGCTGGTCGGGGCCGTCGCCGTAGCCCTCGCGCTGGACGTAGTCCAGCCACAGGGTCTTACCGACGGTGCCGTCCGGGTTCGGCAGGCCGTACTTCATCTGGTACTGCATCGCCGGGTCCCACGTCGTACCGCCGTCGTTGCTGACGTAGGTCTTGATGTCCCACAGCATGTCGGTGCCGAAGAACGTGGGGTAGTACGTCTTGCCCGCGCAGTAGTTGTCCGCCGAGGTGCCGTCGCACATCAGATCGGTGGGCACGTCGGGGTACGAGTCCGGGTTGGAGGAGATGCCCGGGCAGGCCGCGGGCTCCTTGCCCAGCGGGTCGGCGTCGCTCATCCGTTCCACACAGCGGCCGACGTGGCTCAGTTCCACCTTTGCGGGGAGCAGCGCGCCCGGGATCTGGGAGGCCCAGCCGTACTCGATCCTCGTCAGGTAGCCGGCGCGGTCGTACGACCGCGCCTTGTCGGTGTTGATGACCGAGCGGTAGTAGTTGGTGTCCTTGTCGTAGAAGTAGGCGTTCTCGACCTCGTTGGGGTCGACCACGCGGTCAAGGTTCCAGCGCCAGGCCTGGGTGCAGGGCTCCGGGAACTGGGAGTGGCACGGCTCGCCCGTGTCGTCGCCGGCCACCGGGACGGTGAGCACGGAGTGGGTCGCGTCGCCGGTGCGCTCGGCGCGGCCCCAGCCGAAGTAGTAGCGCATGCCGTCCTGGCTGGAGATCACCCAGTACTCGTCGTCGGCGCCGTGGCCGCCGGTCAGGTGCTGTACGCGCCAGCCCGGGTCGTCCTGCACGTGGTAGGAGCCGGTGCCGTTGCCGTCCTGGATGAGGGCCGAGTTCACGCCGTTGAGGCTGATGACGTACTCGGCGCCGTCCGGCTCGGTGCTGGGGTTCGGGGACTGCCAGCACAGGTCGCCGACGGTGTTGTTCACGTCCTGCGAGCAGTTGCGGTAGATGCGCTGGATGTAGCCGACGTCCAGGTCCCAGCCCATGCCGGCCCAGGACGCCTGGTTGTTCGTCGCCGAGGTGCGGCCGTCCACCGACTGGGAGTCGTACGACAGCGACAAGTCGGGCGTGGCGCCGAAGGGCGCCTTCGGCAGGGTGATCGGCAGGTCGTAGGTGAAGTCGCCGGAACCGGTCGACACGTCCCACTTGCCGGTCGGGCTGAGTGTGGAGGCCCGGTAGTCACCCGCGTCCGACGACGAGCCGGCGGTCAGCGTCGTCACCGTGGACGTGGTGGCCGCCGACATCATCGACATGCCGGACGTCGGGGCGCTCGTCGTCGCGGTGGGGTCCGCGTCGGCGTACACCGTTGCCGTCAGCCTGCCCGACTTCACGTCGTTGTGGACGGGCAGGTAGCGGCGGGTGTCCGGGGTGCAGCCGCGCTTCTTCGGTGTGGTGAGTGCGCACGCGGGCATCTGCACCAGGCGCAGCCGGGAGGCGAAGTCGCCGCCGTAGGCGTACTTGAAGGCGTTGTAGTCGAGGGTGACGCCGACCGGCCCGGGGGCGGGCTTCCCGTCCTTGCGGGTCAGTCGCAGCGCCATGCCCACGCCGCCGATCGCCTTGATCTTGGTGCGGTCCAGGACCTGCACGTCGACATCGCCGGGAGTGCCGCCGGAGGGGGAGAAGTCGAGCTTCCCGCCCTCGGTGACGGCGTCCTTGGCCGCCTTCTGGCCGAGCGCGAACGCCGACTGCGGCGGCAGTCCCGCGGTGCGGATCTGCGCCGCCGTCGGGGTCCGGACCGACACCACGGCGGCCTTGGCCGCGGCGCTGCCGGCCGAGGCGTCGACGACGGTGCCCGACGGTGACACGGCCAGGGCGTGTCCGGCCCGGGCCTTCGCGAGGTGGACCCGGGCGCTCACCCCCTTGGGCCAGGCCACCTTCGGCGCCTTGCTCATGGTCGGCTCCGCCTGCTGCTCAGGCACCTTGTCGCCCTTGCGCGCCGGCACGCTCACGGTCCTGTCCTTGGGCTTCGCCACGGCGGCCGACGCGGCGAACGCCGGCGTGGACAGGAGAGCGGACAGCAACGCACTGGAGACCGTTACGACGAAGCCGCGTCTGTACGACGCACGCATCACGAACCCCCACCCCTCTGGCCGAATATCGACCACAAACGGTCACAAAGAGCGGGTCCGCGACACGTGGGCAGCACGAGGCCGACACATGGCGAACACGCGTTGGCGGAGATTAACCAGAAACTTAATCACACCATTTCCGTGCAAATCGGATCGCTATCCGTCAAACAACACTGACGCCTTAGCGGAAGCTTTAAGCTGCCATGACCAACGGAACATCTGATTCCGCCGTCCCTGTCGCAATCGATTCACAGGTGCTTTAATGACCGGCCAGCAATCGAGCCAGCCTCCCCTTGGTGCGGCATGTCCCATTTACCTGCCAAAGGCGCGGAGATTGGCGCTTTTCTCTTTTCGTCTTGGGGGGTTTCCATCGCCATGCTCGATCGCAGACGCTTTCTGCGCACAGGTGGCGCCATAGTCGGCGCGGCGGCCGTTCCGCTCGTCGCCGTCGGCGCGGCCGAGGGTGTCGCGCACGCCCGGCGCACGTCGTCCCAGAGCAACGTCACGCCCGGTTCGGTCACCGCGAGCAAGCGGTTCGACCTGACCGACCCTTCCGACATGCTCCTGCGCGAAGTGCAGCTGACCGGCACCCGCGTGCTGCAGTCCTTCGCCTTCGACAACACCCGCGGGCACGTCTTCACCGTGCAGCTGGTCGACGGCGGACTCCAGCTCCCCGGAGAGACGCAGACGTACTCCGGCGCCGACCGCGAGGCCAACGGCGACCTCGCCCTGACCCGGCTGGACCTCTCCGGGAACATTCTCGGCACGATGTACCTGCGCGGATTCGGGCACGGTGTGCAGATCGGCGTCGAATCCGCCACGTCCGGCTCATATCTGTGGACCGAGACGCACAACATCCGCACCGCGAATTCCGACGGCACCTACACCGGTTGGGGCGACCGGCTCGCCCGGTTCAAGTTCGCCAACGGGTCGGTGCTCACCGCGGACTCCCCCTCGCTCACCCAGTACACCCTGGAAAGCGGCGTCGACCGCACCACCTGCGCCATCGACCCGGTCAACAACCGGCTCGCGGTCCGCTGCCGGGTGAACGGGGTTTTCCGCTTCCGCCTGTACGACCTCGCCGCCTTCAAGTCGGGCGGCAGGACCACCCTCGCCGACATCGCTCAGCCCGCCGACCTGCAGCCCGGCTACACCGACGTCTTCCAGGGGTTCGCGAGCTACGGCAGCTACCTCTACCTGCTGGCCGGCTCCGCCTACGGCAGCAGCGGCTCGGTCTCGCCGGACGGCAACACCTACATCACCACCGTGGACTGGAACACCGGCACGCTCACGGAGCAGAAGCTCACCAAGGCCGCCTCCTCCCTGCTCTACCGCGAGCCCGAGGGCATGGCCATCCAGATCCCCGACCCCGCCAACCCGTCGGCGCTGCGGCTGTGCAGCGGCTTCGCGTCGTACACCTCGGACACCGACCAGAGCAAGCGGGCAAGCATTTACTACAAGGACGCACTGGTCTGACAGGAAGACGTGCGGACGCGGGGTGAGCCTTGCCACACCCCGGCTGACCAGCGACGGACGAGGCGAGGTAAGAACATCCCACCAGTCGCGTTGGGGTAGGCTTAAATCAACGTTAACCTCGCACTCCTTGTGCCTTCTCGCCTCGCGTCCCGCGGCCCAGCAGCGGGACGCGGTCGCGTCTGAACCGACAGTCCAGGAGCCCCAAGCATGCCCCTCGCGAATGGAAGCGCTTCGCCGAAAATAAGCGTGGTTGTCCCTGTTTACAAAGTTCAGGGGTATCTGCGAGCGTGCTTGGACTCCATTCTCTCCCAGTCCTTCGAGGACTTCGAGATCGTCGCCATCGACGACCACTCCCCCGACTCCTGCGGTCGCATACTCGACGAATACGCCGCCCTGGACAACCGCGTCATACCGGTGCACCTGGAGGAGAACCGGGGCATCGGAAAGGCGCGGGACGCCGGTGCGCTGAAGGCGCGCGGCGAGTACATCCTCTTCCTCGACAGCGACGACACCCTCGCTGAAGGCGCGCTGCAGGCGATAGCCGACCGCCTCGAGGCCACGGACAACCCCGACATCCTGCTGCTCAACCACGTGCGCACGTACTGGAACAACCGCGTCCAGACGAGCGCCGCCGGCGAGATGCTCGTGGCCGCCGGCACGGACGTCTTCACGGCCCTGGAGCGGCCCGAGTACCTCAATATGTTCGCCGTGGTGTGGAACCGGGCGTACCGCCGCGAGTTCTACGTCGACGAGCACAACTTCACCTTCACCGACGGCATCTACGAAGACGCGCTCATGGTCTACAAGACCATGCTGACCGCGGAACGCATCGCCGCCACCGACCACGTCTGCGTCGAGTACCGCCAGCGCCGCCAGGGCAACTCCATGCGCACGCCCGGCCGCAAGCACTTCGGGATCTTCGAGCAGTACGCCCGGCTCTTCGAGTTCCTCGACGAGCATCCCCACACCGAGCCGGTGCGTGCGCTGCTGTTCGAGCGCATGGCCAGCCACTTCCTGTTCACCCTGGCCCGTGAGGACCGCATCGTCCCCAAGGACCGGGCGGAGTTCTTCAAGCTGTCGGCCGCCCAGTACAAGCGTTTCAAGCCGAGGGGCTTCGTGCTCCCGGAGGGCTCGCAGGGCACCAGGTTCCAGCTGCTGGAGCGCGGTTCCTACACGGCGTACGCGGCGGTGATCGCCGCCGGCAACACCCGTCGCCAGGTGATCAAGCGGGCCTCCAAGGTCAAGACCAAGCTGGGCAAGACCGCCTACAACCGGCTCTACCAGCTGCATCTGCGACGCCCCGTCGACGAGAACCTCGCGGTCTACGCCGCCTACTGGAACCGCGGCGTCGCCTGCAACCCCGCGGCCATCTACCAGAAGGCCAAGGAACTCGCCCCGAACGTCCGCGGCGTCTGGATCGTCAAGCGCGACGCGGTGGACACCGTCCCGGCGGGCGTGGACTACGTGGTGGCGAACTCGCCCCGCTACTGGGAGGTCATGGCGCGGGCCAAGTACCTCATCAACAACGTCAACTTCCCCAACAACTTCGTGAAGCGCCCGGAGCAGGTCCACCTGCAGACGCACCACGGCACCCCCCTCAAGCAGATGGGGATCGACCAGCAGAAGTACCCCGCGGCCGCCAAGGGCATGAGCTTCGCCAAGATGCTGGAGCGGGCCGACAAGTGGGACCTCAGCCTGACCTCCAACCAGCACTCCACGGAGATCTGGGAGCGGGTCTACCCCTGCGCGTTCGAGGCGGTCGAGTACGGCTACCCGCGCAACGACGTCTACTTCCGGGCCACCGCCGAGGACGTCCGCCGTATCCGCGGTGAACTCGGCATCGAGGAAGGCAAGACCGCCATCCTCTACTGCCCGACGGTGCGCGACTACCAGAAGGGCTACGTGCCCCGCATCGACCTGGAGCGGTTCTGCCGCGAGCTGGGTCCCGACCACGTCGTCCTCGTGCGCACCCACTACTTCTACGGCGCCGACCCCCGGCTGGAGGTGCTGCAGGAGCGCGGCCTGATCAAGGACGTGTCGCGGTACCCGGTGGTGGAGGACCTCTGCCTGGCCGCCGACGCGCTGATCACGGACTACTCCTCGATCATGTTCGACTACGCCTGCCTCGACCGCCCGATCGTCACCTACGCCGACGACTGGGAGGTCTACCGCAAGGCCCGCGGCGTCTACTTCGACATTCTCTCCGGCGAGCCGGGCGAGACCCCGGGTGCGACCGCGACCACCGAGGACGAGCTGATCGAGGTCTTCCGTTCCGGCGCCTGGAACAGCGGCAAGGCCGCCGAGTTGCGGACGGCGTTCCGCGAGCGGTTCGTGCAGTTCGACGACGGGAACGCGGCGGAGCGCGTGGTGCGCCGTCTGTTCCTCGGCCAGGAGCCCGCCCCTGCGGTGCTGCCCCTGGAGGAGCGGACTCCGGCGCCCGCGCCGGCTGCTTTCGCGAAGGCGCGCATTCCGCAGCAGCCGACCGGCGAGCGTGGCCTCATCGGCGCCTGACGTGCAGAACGAGAGAGACGAGCACCACATGGTTTCCCGCCCCACCATCTCCAAGGCCGTCATACCGGCGGCGGGCCTCGGTACCCGGTTCCTGCCGGCGACGAAGGCCACTCCCAAGGAGATGCTGCCGGTCGTGGACAAGCCGGCGATCCAGTACGTGGTCGAGGAGGCCGTGTCGGCGGGGCTCGACGACGTACTCATGGTCACCGGGCGTAACAAGCGTCCTCTCGAGGACCACTTCGACCGTAACTACGAGCTGGAGTCGGCGCTCGGGAAGAAGGGCGACGCCGAACGGCTC